>DATKFW010000080.1:0-38269 GCA_035511075.1 Vulcanimicrobiaceae bacterium | reverse complement strand
GGCTCAGTCACAGGCCGCTTCGGGAGACAGCACAATAGATGAGATGCACCGCAAAGCGGATGCTATGCTCCTTCGCCAAAGCCTCGCCAAAACCCAAAAATCCTCGCTCCAAACGGCTACAGTATTTCTTAAAACGCTCTAGTCCGAGCCAATCCAGGTAACTGCCGCAAGGACGTCCCTCCCAATCGTGTTGCTTCTCGACAGGATCCTCTGGCTGTTGGGCCGGTGGTTTGTCCACCAATATATTGGGTTTGCCCGGTGATTCTGGCAGGCGCAGAATATACAAACAGAATCCCCCCAAGAAGGCAATTCCAACAAGCACCACGGGTATGAACCAAAATGCATCCATAAAAACCTCCGATCTAGCGTAATATGCCCCAACGCGCGCTTTTGTGCAATTGATCCGCCGTCGCTAAAGCCATGGCGGACAGGTGGCCGCTGCTCGGTTGCAGATTTCTCTCAAGACACCCTCTAAAGGAAACCCAGGCCTGAACCCTACCTGCTGTGTTGTATACAGCATTGTAGCGCCTCGCCATCAACTATAGCGGTTCCATTAAATCTGTAACCGCTCGTCGGCGGCCGCGCTCCCCGAAGCAACTGAACCATGCCGGCTAAACCTCACCCACTCTTAATCACACCGGGCTCGGCCCACGCTCCTGTGTGACAAACTAAGCCTGAAGGTCAACGGCGCAGCGAAAGCCAATCGTGCCGCAACGGTCAAGACCCGGCGACATCAAGAGGAACTTGGCGGCAAAATCGGCCGGGCGCGGGCCGCCGTCGGCATACCAACCGGAGCCTCGGGCTTCGAAAAAAGCGCCGCCCCGTATGATGCAAAATCGGGTGTGGCCGTCGGAACGCTGGCTTTCGGTCCACTCCCAAACGTTGCCGCACATGTCATAACACCCAAAAGGCGAACGGCCCTGGGGAAAGGCTTTGACGGGCGTGGTGTCTCCGGTTTCTCCGCCGTTACAGCGACCCGGTTCCATGTGGTTTCCCCACGGGTATTTCCTCCCATCGCTTCCTTGCGCCGCGAATTGCCATTCCTCCTCGGTGGGCAATCGTTTGCCCGCCCACCCGGCGTAGGCGCGGGCGTCGTCCATGTCCACATAGACAACAGGATGCTGCTCCTTGCCCCCCGCGGGGCGTCCGCGTTCCCAGTGCTTCAGGAAGTTTTGCCGACGCCGCGGCCGGTAACCACTGGCGCGGAGGAACGAGGCGTAATCCGCGTTGGTGACGGGCGTGTCGTCGATGGCGAATCGCGCCAGCGCGACCGAGCGGCGGAAAGTGTGAACGCGAAAGCCATAGGAATCTCCGAGATCCTCATCGGGGGGCGGCGTGGATTGATAATACCCGCATTCCCGCACGCGCATATCAATGCTTAATTCAATGGTGACTGGAGGAACCTCCGCCATTCCAGGCGCGATTTGTCGGCGCGCCGAATGGGTCATCGCCGGCGATTCCATTTCGACCTTCGGCCGGTCGGTAGTGAAACATTTTTGGGAGTCCAGTTGAGCTTGTCGGGCCAGGAATTTATCGAAATCCGATCCCAAGGCCGCCCGTGTGCCGGAGAGAAAACAAGCGACGCCGCGAGGAGGAATATTCCCGGAGAGTGATACGGTCTCGCCGTGGGGATTCGAGGGGATCTCGACGCCCTTCAGCAGATCGAAGTAACGGTGCTCTGCCACAGACGGCGGTTTGAGCAATGTGCCATTGCAAGCTGTTTCGTTGCGGTTGACAAGGGTCCACAACCGCAGGGCGGGGCTTTCCCATAACGTGGCAAAGACGCCGGGTTGTTCGGCGGGAACGAGCGGCGTCCACGATCCGTTGTCGAAGAGCGGGGTGAACCGTCGCTGGATTGGAAGAATTGAACGGAGTATGGATCGGTCCCTTTCGTTCCATGGCACCCATGAACCGAACACATTTTCCCAAATCATCATCCCGCTGCCGTTCATCCACGCCGTGTGCAATTCGCCCGTATGATCCTGGTCCCACCGCCGTGTCTGGTGCTGCATGTGACGGCGCTCGATCCATTTGTGCTTGAGCACGCCAGGGGCGTAACTGTCCTGGAACCATTGCGCCCAGGAGGCAAGGTGGTCGGAGATGTTTTCCAAGGGCACCTCGTCCTCGCTCTCCAGAATCACCCCGCGTCGCACGGCATCAAGCGTTGCGCGAAAATCCGCCCCGCCCTTGTTCAACGTGTCCAGAAAAACCCCGTCGGCCTCGACCTGGCGCACAATGGAGGCCAGCGCCTCCAGGTCCGAACCCGCTTCCCGGCGCGTGCCCTCGTCCCAGGGATTGTAGTCGAGATAAACTCTGACATCGCGCTTGTGGAACTGGCGGACGACGTTGCGCACGCCTTTGAGACCGCCGGGCATGTCGCGATAGAAGTCGAATTGATTCCGTTGGTCCACTCCGATGCGTGGATAGGCGTGCCAAAACAGGACGCTGTCGTAACCGCCGAACTCACGGTCTCCGCGGGCAAGGATTGTCTCCACAGTGTAGCGGCCGCGGCGGGAATCGTAAAATTCCTCATCGCACATCATCAGAAAGCAGCACGCGTAATTGGAAGCGGCCCAGGCAAATTCCGGGCGTCCATACAAAACATCGCTGTAGCGGATGCGCGCCCGGGTTTCTTCGCGCCACCGCGCCAAAGCGGTCCGGTAAGCCGGCCACTGCGCCGCGTCGTTTGGAGCGGGGATAATTCCGCCGGAGGTATCGAGGTTGGAACTGGAATCGCCGACCGCCGCCAGGATGGGCCACTCATCGGCAAGGGGCAGGAGCAGGGCGGCCCCGAGTTGGAGGAATCGGCGCCGGCGCATGTTCAATTCGTGGTTGCCGGTTTTTCTCATGGCGGAGTCTGATTGTTGACAGGTTCAGATGAATCAATGAAGCGCAATGGATTCCAGCCAACCACAACTGCGACGATGCTTTCAACCAGAAACTTCTTTGCGCTTCCGGCGTTTCGATTCGATTGGCTCAACTTTTCGATTGAGTTTTTGCGACCTTTGCGCAACCTGAGAGAACGATTGGCAAAGGGCGCGTCATTCTTCGGTCAATGTTGTATGAAGAAGCTAATCATGAAAGCTCGCCGGCATCGGGTGCTTCCACATTGCCGTCGGCGGGTGGCGCTGATCATCGAGTCGTCGCGGGCTTATGGGCGTGGACTGTTCCTGGGCATTGGCAAGTTCGTGCGCGAGCAGCACGAATGGTCCGTGCAAAGCGAGGAATGGAAATGGACCGACGCCTTTCCCGTCTGGCTTAGGAATTGGGACGGAGACGGCATCATCGCCCGGGTGGAAACGGCGAAAATGGCTGAATTTATCCGTCAACTCGGTGTGCCGGCGGTGGATGTGCGCGGTTCGGTCAGCGGATTTCGCCTGCCGCTGATCGATACGGATGACCGGAAGGTCGCCAGCCTGGCCGCCGAACATCTGATAAGCCGGGGATTTCGACACTACGCCTTTTGTGGGTTCGTGGGAGCCAATTATTCCGACAAGCGGTCCCATTGGTTCCAGGAACAACTGGCGCTTGCCGGCTTTTCATGTCAAACCTATAAACCGCCGGCCCAACTGGCGGAAGCGCAAACCACGGGATACGAAAGACAAGGATTGCTTTTCCAGGAGGACCTCGGCCGCTGGCTCGTGGGCCTTCCAAAACCGATAGGGGTCATGGCGTGCAACGACATTCGCGGGCAGCAGGTCTTGAATCTCTGTCGCCGCCTGGACCTGGCAGTGCCTGAGGAAGTGGCGATCATCGGGGTGGACAACGACGAAATCCTCTGTGAACTGTCAGACCCACCCCTGAGCAGCGTGGCGCCGGACACACTTCAGATCGGGTATGACGCGGCGGTTTTGCTCGATTGGATGATGGCGGGCGGGCGACCTCCGACCAAGCCCATCCTCATCCCGCCGCGCGGGATTGTGACGCGGCGCTCGACGGAGGCGCTGGCCCTGGATGACGGGCAGTTGGCGGTGGGGCTGCGTTTCATCCGCGATCATGCGTTCGATCCGATCACCATAGATCAGGCGGCGAAAGCGGCCAGCATGTGCCGGCGGGTGTTCGAGAGACGTTTCGCGGTCAAGCTGGGGCGCTCTCCAAAAGCCGAGGTGGTGCGGTTGCGTTTGGAAAAAGCGAAACAACTGTTGACAGAAACCGACTGGAACCTGTCCCAGATTGCGGAGAAAACCGGATTCAATCACGGGGAGTACCTGCACACGGTGTTCACGCAAAAAATCGGGACCACGCCGGGAGAGTTTCGGCGGCATGCGAAACTGGTTTTAAGAAGCCGCCTGGACCTTGTGTGACGGACTCAGGGCTGCGTGGCATGAGCGATCGTGAATTGGATCTCGATTTGACCCGAATGCGCGTGCTTGATGCGAACAGCAAAACCCCCGCTGGCAATGGGTTCCTCGGTGTATCCTTCGGGGCGGTCATTGAGGCTGTTCACACGAGGGAGGGATTTGCCTCCGGCGCGGACCGACGACGGCGGAGCCTCCAATCGCAATACTTCGCGCGCGGCCTTGTCGAACGTCAGGTAATCAATCGCGGGTGCCCCATAACGAATGGACCGCACGACCGAAGTCGATCCCAACAGATGCGACTCCCTCGGCGGAGCCCATTCCGGAACCGAGGCCATACCGCGCTGAAAGTGGCGCATGTTATCTCCGTAGCCGTCCGAAAACCAAAATCCGCCACCTTTATCAATGCTGATTTGGACCACGCCGTCCTGACGGGAGGCATAACTCGCCCAATTAAAAGAACGAAAGGCCCGTTCCTTGGAATCGAGGTCGCCCGTGACTTCGTACCAAAGGGCGCGAACCGAAGCGTAACGCGCGGTGTGGCTCGACATCTTGTCCATGTCGTTGACCTGCTCGGAAAGGACTTCCGCGCCCCACTGCAATCCTTTTTCGCGCAGGCCACCCATTGTCACCGAGTCGGTGGCGAAGAAGCCGGTGACCCAGTCCAGAAGGCGCTTGGCATGCAGGAGCGCGTCGGGGTCCTTTTCCGGGTGCTGGAGCAAATAGCGCGCGGTTTCCAGCGCCGAATACTGGTTCCGGTTGGTTTGGTAGTCTGGATAAATTAACACGTCCTCGAAATACTGCGTCCAGACCTGGTTCTGGATGGGGTAAGTCATAAGCCAGTGCCACGCCACGGCGCGGGCGCGCGCGTAGGATTTTTGGCGGCCGCGGCCGAGCCGGAGAAGTTCGTCAAACAGGCGTATGGGGCCGATGGTGTTGGCGGTGTATTCCTCGCGAATCCGGGTCCCGGTCCTGGCATCAACGCGGAAAGGCCAGGGCGAATGGCTTTGGTCGCCAGGGCGCACATGCGCGGCCAGCGCGTCGGCGCAATGGATGGCGGCCTGGAGATACTTTTCATCCAGCGTAAACTCGTAGAACTGGAGATAGGCGCAGCCAAGTTCGCCGACCTTGTCAGGCTCCAGGAATCCGACGCCGTCCCCGCGACCGCGTGGCGCGTGGTCTTCCTCGTAAAGGGTATCCGTGCCGCCCCGGTAAACGGGGTTGCCCGCTTCGGAGCTGGAGTAAGGCACCAAAGCCCAGGAATCGGTGGCGTCCGTGGTTCCGAACGCGATCATGTGGTCCAGCATCTCACGCACGCGATCCGTGACGATTTTGTCTCCGCTGTAGGCATAATAGAGGATCGCGGAATCGGTGAGCATGGCAAACAAGCCGGCTGGGTTGTGAACCCAGAAGCGCCCAGAGAACAGCGGTTGCGCGGGATCATTCAGTCCGTTGAATTCAGGGTAGGTAAAATAGGTTCGGTACCCGTCCGGCTGTACCGGGATTTTTTCGAACATCTCCCAGTCATTTCGGATGATCGAGCCGTATGGAGCGTCGGAATCAACCCAACTCAGAAGCTTGCCCTGGGTATCGAGGCGAACGTCGTGCCAGAAGAGTTGGTCGGCTTGCAGGACGTTGGCGGGCACACACCATGCGGCGCTCAACGCGACAACCAATAGGCGCGTCCCGATCATTTGTGCTTTTGCAACGTTCGCAAGTCAACGTTTGGAGGCCGGCTGTAAACTGGAACGCGTACCGTCAACGCATCGAAGCCCAGATAGTAACCCGCTGACTTGGGCGACTTGCCGACGCATTCAAAGCGCAGCGCATGGGTTCCGGCGGTCAGCGTCTGTGTTCCCAATTTTTCCGCGGTGGGAACGATATCCGCGTCGTAAAGGTCAAGTTGGGCGATTTGCCTGCCGTCGAGCAGCACGCGATAAGTCCCGTAATCGTAGGAATGCACCATTTTGGCAGTCAGCACGGCAGTTTGATTTGTTTCAATTTCGAACGGCACTTCCACCCAGCCTTTGTCATTTTGCGGGCGGAACCATAATTGTTTGCCATCCGTCACGCCCCCCAACGACTGCACTTCGATTGGGTCGTCGGAATGTTTCGACGTGGCTACCGCCGTGTGGCCTATTAGCATGATCCATTCATGGAACGGCAATCGTTCAGGGCCAGGCGGCAACGCGGGCCAGGGATTATGAGGCTCGACTTGATACCAGAATGCCACGCTCGACATGAGGTCGTCCCGTTCAATGTAGCCTGTGGAGGTGCCGTCGGGGAAATCCTGGCCGCCGCGGTGTTCGATTTCCACGCGCAAGGATTTTTGGAACGTGATTGGATCGGGAATGTGCCAGCGGTAGGCGCTGCCGCGATCGCCGGTGTCATAGCCCTCCCACAGCGGCGTGCCATAAAAGGGGCCGGACTGCTCGCTGAAGCCCCAGCCGTCGCAAAAATAATCTTCCGTCCCGGTCCCGCGCAGGCTTGGCTCGTCTTCGCCGTCAATGAAAAACTGGTCGTTTCCTTCACCAAACCACCCGGGCGACGACAGATAAACGCTCAAGACGGTCCCCACGTAGTGCCCGCGTCCCTTGATGTCCGCGATCAGATAATTCCGGCCCATTACGCATGGGAATTCCTGCCGATACATCGCGTGGAAATAGGCGCTGTCATCGGGCAACGACGGGAGTTTCTGCCAATCCAGGTAATAGTAGAACGCGTCGCACGGATTTTTGCCTTCGTTGGTCACGACGATGCGGGCCGATTTTCGGAACGGCATCGGCCAGTAACAATTGCGGCCCCGGCCCTCGGATGTCACGCGAACTGGCAGTGAAGTAAAAGGTTTGTCAACTCCCATGCCCATGCCAAAGAAATCGCCGATTGGACATTCGACACTGGGATTGGTCTCGCCATCCCAATAAATGCGCAGCGTGAGCAGGCGGGAGTAGTTCGGCTCCTGATCCGCAATGGTACACCAAAAGTGGACAATTTGACCCGGGCCATCGAATTCCGCCAGAGTCAAGTCGCCGCCCGCCTTGATCCACCGGCAGTCACCGTTGCCGTTGCGCCAGTCGGGATCGGCAGACGACGCCCGCATTGATTTAAAGTCCTTGAGTTTTTCAAGTCCCGAGAGCGGATTGCCGGGATCGAGTTGCGCGACGCCAACGCTGCAAGACAGCGCGAGAATAAGAATGGAGGAATGGATTCGATTCATACGATGATTGTCAGTTGTCAAGATACACAAGTATTCCCTTCTGCCTTCAAGGTTTTCCTTCCCCGGTGGCGGCGTCGGGGATGATTTCCGCCGCCTGAATCATCGCGTCGTGGCGCGGGGTGGATTTGAACCGCAACTCGATGATGCCATTTTGCGGCTGGATGTCTGGGAATTCGCGGGAATAGGCATGGAAAGTTCCCACTTCGTCCCGCACGTTCAGATTATCAATCACGGTTTGACCGTTGATGAGCACCGTGGTGGGACGGGTAACCGTGTTCCATTTATCGGGTGCTTCGCGCTCCATCCACGGCGTTTCGGGCGTGTCAGCCCAATGCAAACGGACTTTGTAGTGACCGGGCGCCACAGTCAGATTCACCCAGAACTCCGGCGCATGAACGCCGTAACGGTAGATTTCTTCATCGCGTGTTCCTCCGATATACATGCTGCGACGGTCGTGCCACCAGCACTGGGCGACCGTGTCCACGCCCGCTCCGACGCGGGCGACGAACTCGGTGCCGGGCCGCCAGGTGTCGCCCTTGGAGTCGATGTAGTCCTCCCGTTGGGTGCGACCAAAGATCAGCCGTTGCGCGCCTGTAGGACCTCCGCCGGAACCGAAGCCCGCGTCTCCGATCGCCGCGGAGTATTGGGCGGACTCGATCCCAATCTGAGCGCCGCGCGCGAGAGGATTTTTTTCACCGCGCACGACGATTTTCAATTCATGCGGGCCGTTGGTAAGACCGTTTTTTTCAAAGATCGGCTGTTGGCGCCGCACCGTGGGATTCCAGCACTCGATCAACGTCGGCTGTTTGACGCCGTCCACCAGGGCATCAGCCCAACCGCCATCGGGACCAACGACGCCGAGCAATCGCACTTGATTGCCGGAGAATTGGAAGCTCATCGTCGCGCCCGGTTGATCCGCGACCCGGCACCCACGATCCGGTGCTTCGCTGTCGCTTATGGAATCCCATGTTCCAGTGAATACAAACGAGCGATTGTCAGCAATCTGTTGCGGGTCGTCTCCAACCACTTCGATGTTTCGGCAGCCATCGTGACGGACCGTGACGATCCAATCGCCGTTTGACAATGGGACGGGAGAAAAGCCGTTGGCGTCCAGAGTCGGGCGCTCCGTGAGTTGCTGGCCATCGGCGCGGATGGAGGTGGGACGAAAGGCCAGTCGCATCACTTCCTGCGTTCCAGGCGGCGAATCGAAAGTTGAATAAGTTATCCTGCCCTTTTCATAGAGAACTTTCTGCACGACAGAGGAGGAACGGACAATATGGTTTTCGCGGTTTGGTGCGAATGCCTCAGGAAGCCACGCAATGGCCTCCAAAACCTGGCACATTGGCCATGGATGAGCCAGGTTCGACCATTCGGCGGTGGCAACCTGGTCGCCAAACAAGCCGTCCTTGACGACGCCGTTGGGAAGGCTGTCGTAAGTCGCCATGAGCATCATGCGCCGGCCAATTTCGGAGGCCCATTGGCTGTGGGCCAGCGCGCCGTAGCGAATCAGCGTGGGGCCGGCTGTGTATTGATTGTAAGAGAGGGAAGTGCCACAGCAAACGGAGGACTCGGGAAACGCCCAGGCCCCGCCATACACGTCGCCATGGGAATCCGGGTCGGCGCAGTTGCGATTCCAAACCAGCGACAGCATGTTCGGCAAATCATTCTCCCAATTCGGATAAGCATCGGGATATTTCATGAAATGATCGGCGCACATTGAGACCATTCCGCACATCATGGGGTTGTCCCAATCCCAATACGTCCGCCCCCAGGTGTCGTCAACCCACCAGGCGGGGAGCATCTGGTCGTTGAGGAAACGCCGTCCGGCGTCCCTGGCGCGGATAATTGCGTTGTCCTTTCCCGAATAATCGATATGGATCAAGTCGTCGAGAAAATCGACGATGATGGATGTCGTGCCGGTGAGGACGTCGGACCATCCGACCACGGACGGGTCCACGTAACGGTTCCACGGGGAAATATCGGGATGGACGAACTGGCACTTGGCGGCGAACACATCGCCCCAATGCTGCGCCATACTCAGGTAACGCGGATTTCCGGTGAGCTTGTAGGCGCGAAGCACCTCGATTCCCACAATGGCACAGAGGTCGAGCTGATTGCGCGCGGCCGGGTTGCATTTGCCATAGGCTTTTCCCCGTGTCGGCGTGCTGATGGGAAATAATGGCCAGTCTGCCTTTTCATCGGTCAATGCATAGTCCAAAATGTAGTCCACAGTCAGCGGGATATAGACAAACGCGATCGGGTCACCGCTGAATTGGTAGTATGCTGTGAGACCCTTTATGGTGCTCCACGAGCGTTGGGCCAAATCTCCGCACATCCAATCGGTCGTCGGGGGTATCAGAATTGTGCCGTCGGGCTTGATGCTCCAGTGGGAGTTGTAAATGAAGTCCGGCGCGGCCATCACCGCCTTTGGCTTGTCCACCCACGGATACCGCTTATAGACATTGACAGCGATGTTCAGGCGCTCGTCCACCTGGCCGTTGAGTCCATGATACCAGGGCGCGATCACGCCGTAAGAATCCAATTCCGCGGGATGGGCATAATAGGAAGGCAGATTGGTGGCAGCCCGCGCACTCATGCAAACCGCGACCGCCGCGATCCCCAACCCGGCTCTCATCAAGAATGAAATTCTCAAGGTCCAACCAATCGAAAGTACTGCGTCCCGGCGCCGTCAGGCAGGGACACCGTCAGTGTGCTGCCGATTTGCGCCGGCGGACTCGGAACGTTGGACCAGGACGCCGCGGTCAGGTTTGTGGTGGATTGAAGTTGGAACGTGGCCTGCGCCGCCGGCCAACTCAGTGAAATGTTTCCCGAACTGCTGCTGATTGTCAGCGGAGGCTTTGGAACGAACGCGCTGAAATCGCCGGCCATGACCGTTTGGATTTGGGATTGGGACAACGCGATATTGAAGACAGCCACGTCATCCAGCAGGCCGTTCCAAGTGCGATTGCCGGGTTGATCGAGTTCCGAACCGATGAGAATGGCGTCCTGGAATCCAAGATAACCGCCAAGCGCGGCCGTTACTGGCTGGGAAGCAAGACCGCCTTTGGGGCCCTGGTTTCCATCGAGATAGACGCTCAGATTGGTCCCATCATAAACCACCGCCCAATGTTCCCATTGATCCAGGAGCGGCGTGAGGTCGGGATATGCGCCCCAGCCAATTTGCCATGCGGTGTTGGCCCGCGCCCAAGTGTAGAATTCCGCGTCACCGATCTCTCCCGACTCCAACTGGAGTGCCGTGCCGTCATCGATCACCAGGATGCGTCCATACGTCGCGTAAAAATCCCCCGTGCCCTCGGAATTCTCATAGGCCCACGCGGTGATCGTCCACGGATTGGTGGCCGTCTCCCCAATCAGCAGCGAGCCGCTGCTCGGGATTGTGACGTAGGCATGATCGACTCCGTCATTGGTAATACTCAAGGCGCTGCCAAAGCCGGGCTGGCTTGGCGCGCGTCCCGGGACATCGCCGTTCTCGCCCGCCAGCGTCCCGTTATTTCCCAGGCCCGAAGAGTCCAGGATGTTGGAGCCGCCGGGTTCGTTAAAACGCCAGAGGCCGACCAGGGTCGCTTTGAACACGGAAAGCGTGGCGGTTTGGCTGGTCACATTGCTGATCGAGTTGCTGACGACCACCGTGTAGGCGCCCTGCTGGTTTACCTGGAGGTTTGTCAACACCAATGTTGAGTTTGTCGCCGTCGGATTGGCCGCGCTGGAAAGTTGGTTGGTGGCGTCAAAGTACCATTGATACTGGAACGGCGCCTGACCGTCCGCGCCGACGGTGAACGAGCAGCTTGATCCTTGCGGCGCGGCCTGGCTTTGCGGCTGGCTGACGATGCCCGGAGGTCCGCCGATGAACGCCGAAAAATCTCCCGACATCACGGTTGCGATCTGCGATTGTGTCAGGGCGCCGTCAAAGATCGCCACGTCGTCCAGCATCCCATTCCAGGTGTCGGTCCCCGGTTGATCGAGTTCCGAGCCAATCAAAACTGCGCCGGTATAACCCGGGAACGCCAGAGGCGAAGTCACTGGCATGGAAGACATGCCGCCCTGGGGCCCTTGATCGGCATTGAGGTAGAGCGTCAGGTTGGTTCCGTCGTAAACCATCGCCCAATGCTCCCATTGATCCAGAAGAGGCGCGACGGAATTGCCTACGCCCCAGGCGATCTGCCACGCAGCGGTCATTTCGCTCCAGGTGTACATCTCCGCGTCGTCCATTGCCCCGGAATCAAAATAGAGCGTCTCTCCGTCGTCAATGGCCAGTATCCGTCCATAGGTAGCGACGAAATCCCCCGTGCCGCCCGAACTCTCGTTTGCCCACGCGGTGATCGTCCATGTATTGGTGGCCGTCTGACCGATCAGGAGCGAAGCGGCCCCGGGAATGCTCACGTACGCGTGGTCGGTCCCGTCATTGGTGAACAACAGCGCGGTGCCAAACCCCGTCTGGCCGGCGACCCGCACTGGAACATCGCCGTTCTCGCTTTGCAGGACCCCGTTATTTCCCAAGCCCGACGAATCCAGAATGTTGCTTCCGCTGACCTCGTTGAATCGCCACAAGCCGACAACCGACGGCGCCGCCGAGGCTGCGTGTTCCAGCAACAGCATGGCGCAACAGGCCGCCATCACGGCAAATATTTGCGTGGTCAATCCGGTGGGGGAGGTTGTTTTCATAGGTTTGTTTGGGTTGACGAAGCAAAACTACGAAAACCCCCCGCCCGTGTCATTGAGAGTTTACGTCTTTTTATTGAGGTTTTGCGACTAGCCTTTATTTCGAGACGGAATCGCCGTTCGCGCTCAAGGCTCTTGCAAGACTCGATAGAACCGGGCCGTGCCGGAGTCGCCGGGATCGGACAGCACGAACGGCGAGGCCGCCGGCGTGTTGGTGCTGATCGAAGTCCATTGCAGCAGGTCCGTGCTGACTTGCAGCACGTAGCTGGCGCCAATGGGACCGGCGAAGGACATTTGAAAAATGCCGTTGGTGAATCCGCCGGGTGACGTGAAATAGCTCCCCGGCAGTATTATGTACTGCGCGGCGCCGACGACGCTGTCAACGTAGCCGGGCGCCCAGGCATTGATGTTGACGGTGGCGCTATTGCTCACAAGGATGGGGCCGGTGTAGAGCGTTGAATTGGTCGTGGGCAGGGAGCCGTCCAGAGTGTAATAGAGCGTAAAATTGGTCGCCGCTTCCTGCGCCGACACGCTGACATCGCCGAAGTAGGTCCCGCCGGGCGGCGTGAGCGAGGGCGGGGGCAACGTCGGCAAACCGCCCAGGCTGTCGATCCATCCGGCCATGACCGAGACCGCGTTTGTGTCAATAAGGTTTCTGTCCAGCGGCGGCATCTTGATGGTCGGATCAAGGGTGTTCATGCGGTCGTAAAGGACCGACCGCCAGACATCCGACGGCGCCACCACTTTGGCATTGTCGTAGCCGAGGGAAAAGGCGGCCATGACGTTGACGATATTCTGGTTGGTCAACGGCGTGTCGTAGCGGGCGTCAAACGTGATGCCGGTGCCGCCCGGTTGATGGCACTGGGCGCAATTGGCATCCAGATACGAACGGGCGCGCTGCACCAGCGGCGCACTGGCGTTGGTGATGCTGGACAATTTTTCAAAGCCGCCGATGGCCGCCTCGTTGAAGGCGGGATTGAACAGCCCCAGGCGGTTCAACGTGCGAAGCTGGTTGTCGGTGACGCCGGTGGACGGATACGTGTCGGCGCCGTTGAGCTGGCGCGAGTTGGCGCCCAGGACATAACCGCTCACGGCAGTGTGACATGTCAGGCAATCCGCCGGACTTGGATAATACCAGTTTTGAGTGACAACGCCGGTGGCGTTGGTGACGAGGATGGCTTCGGTCAGGCTGCCGGTGAGCAGGTCGGCGTCGCTGTTGTCCGGTCGCCATTTATAAGTGACACCATAAACCGCGCCATTGGTGTCGCGCACCAGGAGCCGGGTTTCCAGGCGGCGCAGAGGGATGTTCGTGTTGGTTTCGTCCACCACCAGATCAAAATTCTTGACAAAGACGGTGCCGGACGGAAAAGTCCATTTGCCCGTGGAAGCGAAGCCAATCTGCTCGGCCGGCGGAATCAGTCCCCCATTGTAGGGCAGCGCCAGGTAACGGGATTTGACCGCGTTGTCGGACCATAAAGGAGTGTTGGGCACATAAGGAATCAATCCGCTGGCCGGGACGCGGTTGGAAGTATCGACATACGCGCCCGTTTCTGACAGCAACGAGGGGATCGAACCGGTGTAGGAGCCGGGCATATTCTGGTTCAAGAAGGCGGCCAGCGTGGCGTTGGTAGTCAGGCCGTAGGGAAATCCGCTGGCGGCGGCGACGGTAATGGTGACTGGGGCCGACGTGCCAACCAGGCCGCTGCCGTCGGTGGCGGTGGCGGTCAGCGTGTAGCTTCCGGCCGGCAAACCGGTGACCGTAAAGGCATACGGCGCGTTGCTAACGACTCCGAGGATCGTCCCGTTAGTATAGAAGCTGACGTAGCTGATGGGATTGTATTGCGCATCCGCGTCCGCGCTTAATGATACAGAGGCGGAGGCCGTATAAGTTGCGCCGTTGGACGGAGCGGACAAGACGACGGAGGGAGGCGGATTGGTGACCGGATAAATCTGAGTTTGGGGGATGATTGCATTCGGGGTGGAGGGACTGCTCCAATAAAGCTGGGCCACAGCGCCGCCGGATTTATTGTAGAAATCCATTTCGATGTTATAGCGCTGCTGGGCGGTGAGTGTAATGGTGTTGCTCCAGGCCGTCGCCGGCTCATTGACCCATTTATTGATCAGCAACTGGCCGTCCACGTAAAGGCGCACGCCGCTGTCGGTATCCGTCGAGAAAGTGTAGGTCTCGCTGTATTCGGGCTGCAATGAGCCGATCCACCGAACGACAAAATTGGTGAGGCCGATGGAGGCGGCGGGCGGAGTGCTGGTCCAGTTAAAATCAATGTCGGGATCGGTGCGAACCAATGTCGGCGGGACGGAAAAGGACGAGTTGGTAAAGGCAACACTCGTCACGTTTGACCAATACGAGCCTTGCAGCCCGGTCCCGGTGCCGATGGCCGAGTTGTCAACAAAATCGGTGGTCGCAACGCCGCTGTTGGCCGCTCCCGGCTCGCCCGCGATGGCTTGCACGCTCGCGCTGGTTGTCAAGACGAAGGGGCTGGAATACACCAGCGAGTTGGTTGTCGGCGCCGTTCCATCCAGAGTGTAATAGATGGTGGAATTCGGCGAGGCATCCGAGAGAGTCACGGTCACCGAATTGGTGAACAGGCCGCCGGCCGGCGCGATCACCGGCGTGGCCAGGAACAAGCTGTTGCCAAAGATCGAAACGGCGTATTGCGCGCCAACGAACACTTTTCCATTCATCTCGGCCGCGGTGGTCATGATAATCGATCCGCCGGGATTGTCTCGCGCCAGATTCTGGCTGCTGTTGTAGAGTTCCTGCGCGAGGTTGGCGGCGTTGTATGCGTGCAATACGTCTGACACGCCGTCTGATTGGATCGCCCAGACAATGCCGTTGTTGGTGCCATTGGCCGAAATGGTTGGCGTGCCACCCAGGGCGCTGAAATAGACCGTTGCCTCGGAAGTGGGTGTCGGGAGAATGACGCCGTTGGTGATGAGGAACGCTTTCATGACGTCGCCGGACCCTTGATAGTAAATGTGATTGTTGAAGAAGGCCGGTGTGCTCCAGGCGCCGCTGATCGCGCCGTAGACTTCCTGCACGATTTGATTGTCGTTGGCCGGGTTGTAACGTCCCATGTTGTCACGATCCACCAGACGCAGGATTCCGTCTTTGCCGCAACCCACCATCAGGTGCGGATGCGCCGCGCTCCCCACCGAATCCGGCAACAAAATCGTCCCGCCCGATCCCAGGTCCGTGTCGTTGACGGCCAGCGCCGCCTGGTTGTAGGGGGTGAAATAATCCGCCACCGCCAGACCGTTGGAGGTGGAGAGTTTCATGAAACTATCCCCATAGTCTCCGCCATTCGTGTTGGCGCTAAAACTGCCATTGGCCGTCGCAAAATAAAGATTGTTGCTCGCGTCCGCGCAGAGTCCGTTACCACCCATCCACAGGGCGCCTTCGCCGGCGTTGACGCCAAAGGTCGCAACGGTTGCGTTCGGCGTCGTGTTAAACGCATTGATGGCGGACTGCGCGAGGGTGGAGGCATTGAAACCGAGAACCCAGCCGTGATAGGGGTCCGTATCCGCGTAACTGCCGTAGGCGACATACAACATTCCCCCAGCCAGCGTCAGTCCGGGGCGCTGATTTTCCGTGCGAGGATTAAAACCCACCAACCCGTTGGTGCTCTCCACGCCCGTTCCAAGAACCGTATTGGTTACAATCGTCGGGCTGTACGGTTGTTCGGCGCCGTTAGTGATGTTGACAGCGTGGATGCTGTGGTAATAATTCGTCGATGTCGCGGTTGCTATTCGAGTGTGGACATTTACATAAAGCGTTCCGGAAGCGAGGTCTATCACCGGCGTGCCGGTGATTCCCACGACCGGGACGATGTCGCCGTAATAGGTTCCCTGGTACCGATTTCCAAATTCATCGTTGTAGCTTGACACCGCGAGACCCAGATTGGTGTGCCAGAGTAGTCCTCCGTTGGTCCCGGCGTTGCTGTCCGCGTCGAAGGCATACACGCTGTTATTCTCGGTTGCGACAAATACCACATTATGCGTGCCTAGTCCGGGAATGACCAAGCCGGACACATACAACGGTTGGGCGTAAATATAACCATCGGTCGGATAAGTGATCAACCGCCCAAATGTGGCGACATTGACGTTGGCAAGCGTCAGGATCACTTCATTGGTATTGGCGCCGTCGCGGGTATTGTCATTGTGATAGGTCACTACGTTGAGAGCGCCCGGGTTGGGCGGAGGAATGACTGTCAATATGGCCGGCAAGCTATTGCTGACGCCGAGCGAGTTGGAAGCTACCAGGGTGTAACTTCCCGCCTCGCCCGCCCGCAATGACGCCAGCGTCAGACTGCTGGTGGTAGCGTTGGGAATGTTGACGCCATTGTGCTGCCATTGTAACTGAATCGGCTGGGTCCCCTCCACCACCGCCGAGAATGTCACAAGTCCGCCCACGTAATTGGTGGTTGACGCCGGCGCCGGTTCAACGGCAAAGACCGGTGCGCTGGGTGGAATGACGGTCACCGTTAGAGCCGGACTGGTGTTCGTGCCGGAACTATTTCCGACGATGACATCATAGCTTCCGGAATCTGCCGCCGTCGCGTTCGTCAGGACCAGCGCGGCGGCAGTGCCCCAGGCAATATTGGTCCCGTCTAGCTGCCATTGATATTGGTAAGGAGGCGTCCCGGCTACCAATACATTCAGGGTCACCGTCGTTCCCGCATAGACCGTGTTGGAAGGCGAAGCTGTTGGAAGTTCCGGATAGGTGGACAAAGAAGCCGACCAGGACCCGGATTGATAAACGGCGATGTCCGCCGGCGTCAGCGCGATATTGGCAATCAGTAAATCCTCCAGCCAGCCCTGGAAATTGACATCGGCGGTCGTTTTGCCCACGACGAAGCCCGAACTTTGAATGTAAGGCGCGCTCGGCGTCCGTGTCCCGACATCAACCCCGTCCACATACATCGTTTGCGTCGTGCCATCCCACGTCACGGCGACTGCGTGCCAGTTGCCGTCCATTGGGTTGGCTGTCAGACCGTTGACGATAAAATCATTGTTGTACCAATAGTCATCCACGCTGTTGGGGCCGTTCAGGCGGAAATCGTTTGCCTCGCTTGTGTTGTTGACACCCCAACCGACAAACCCGCCGTTGTTCGGGCAGCCCACGTCAACCTTCTCCCACACGGCGATGGTGTAGGGCTGGGCATTGGTGGGCACACCTATCGGAAATGCGCCCGAGAGCGTGGTCATCGTGCTTTCGCCATCCAGATACAACGACCCCCCAAACATGCCGTCGCTGCTGTATGTCGGCTCGCCGGCGCCGTTTGTCAGCGTGTTACCCAGGCCGCTGCTGTCGAGGCCCAAATTCGCAGGGTCGTCAAATTGCCAATAGCCCACGGTTATCACCGTCCCGATATTGAGTGAGGAAACCGTGATGGGGGCGCTGGTTCCCGTCGTGCCGCCGACGGTGGCGCTGATCGTGGCGTTGCCGGCGCCCACCGCGGTGATCAAACCGGTGCCATTGACCGTGAGAACATTTGTGTTGCTGGAGTTCCAGTTGGTGGCGGCGTCGGTCACCGGCACGTTGGTTGCACCCGTAAAATTCGCGGTGACCATCGCCTCCTGTCCCTGTCCGCCAATCATCGATGCGATGGGAACGGTGACATTGACCGACACGGGCGTCAGATTTGTCGCCAGGACATTTGGTCCGGCGGCGGCGCTGACGGCGATATACAACGGTGAAGCGGCGGCATTCCATATTCGCAATTCGTCAATGACCCCGGCGAACATGGGATCGCCGCCAAACTCGTCGCGCCCGATCCAGTCATTGAACGTGTCTCCATAGTTGGCCGGCGCAAGGTTCGTCGGTATATTGGCAACGCCGACCTGGGCGCCGTTGAGATAGAGTGTGGCGGTTGTGCTGGCGGCGTCGTAGGTCACGACCGCGTATTCCTCCACATACAGTGGCATGGCGCCCGCCGAGTCTATTACGTCAATCTCGTCACCGCCGGTTAAATTGAAGGCGGCCCTGAAATCATCCTCTCCACTGTGCGGGATCAGCGAGATATAAGCCGTGCCGCTACTCGGGGCTCCTCCGGGGCCGGCGGCGCTGTCACCGAAGCACCATCCCTCGGCCCACACCGATCCCGCGTAGTCCGTCAACCAGCATTCCACCGTTATCGAGGCGTCATTGGTGACGATGCCGTTCGGCAATTGCACATAGCCCGACGGACCATCGGAATCGCCCCCTCCCGGCAGCACGAGAGAACCATTTGTAATAAAGGCGTTGCCGACCAGCGTCCCATTGGCGCCACCGACGGAATCTGAGGCGTCGCTGGTAAAGCTGTACCGATGTTGAAGGGTCTGTGCCCGGAGCAAACAGGGCAAACCGAGAAAAATCACCGTCAACGCGATCAGGTGGACGGACACGATACGGGCCAACCGATGTCGCGAGGGCGTTCCTTTCATCGCTGCCTGCGCTTATTGGTGTTCGCGCGCCTGCTCCAAAGTGTCGTCCGCGTAGCCCGCTTCATCCGCCAAACGCCGGCGCTCGCGTTAACCGCCAACGCGCCGGCAAAAAGCACAATCGCCCCAAGTCCAAAGGACAAAGCATGATTCATATCTGGAGTCCTTTGGTAATCATGCCCTGTATGATAGTCGATTTCAACAAAATGTCATGTGGCATGAATGGGCCACAGGAATTGAAGCGGTGCGGCGCTGTTTTCACCCGTACAGCAGCCTTCGCCTTCAGCGCTCCAAACAGGCCGTCCCGCCCTTGTGGCCATTTTATGCCACATGACAACATCAACCGCGCCGTGATAAAACTCTGGAAAGCTCAAACGAAATGCGCCTTGAAAGGCTTGTCGCCCCGTCGGCGTGTCGCGTGGGCAATGGCGGAAATAGGTAACGGTGGCTCGCATCATTGCGAGCGCAAGAAATGGATTGACCCGGCGCGCGCGGGAATAGCCAGAACAACTAAACGAAAGTCGTTATGAACCGAAATGTGAAACGAAATGTGAATACTACGGTCTCGCGGCATGGGTCGGCCCCTGTTGCGGTCAATTATTTGATTGCCATCATTCTGATCTTTCTCGCTTTGCCTAGTTTGCTTTCGGCACAAACGCTTGAACATCGTTACAGCTTTAACGACGATGGTTCCACCAATGCCATCGATTCGGTGGGCGGCACCAATTGGGATGGCATACTGGAGGGCAACGCGTACATTTCCAACAACGCGGTCGTCCTTCCGTACTCACCTGGAAGCACGTCCGACAGTCCAGCGGGCTATGTGCAATTGCCGAACGGCATCGTTACCAATGACGCCTCGATAACGGTTGAATGCTGGCTTACGGATTTTGAGGGACTGACGTGGGCGGAAGCCTGGTGCTTCGGTGACAGTTCCTCCGGCCCCGGGAATCCCCCCAGTGGCGGCACGGCTTATATCTCGATGATCCCGACCAGCGCGGCCAATGGTTCCGGTCCGATAGACTACAGAGCTGCCTTCAACTTAACCGGCGGTGATGAGCAGGATGTGATAGATCTAGCCGGTAACACCATGCCGACAAATATGGAGGTATACAGCGTTGTAACCTACGATGCCTCAAATACGACTGCCACGCTCTATCTCAACGGTGTCCAGGTGGGCGTGAACAATACTATCCCCACTAACCTGGCGCCGGCCAACTACGGAATCACCTTCAACGACTATATCGGACGCGACCAGTTTGGCGGTGATCCGACGTTTGCCGGCAGTATTGACGAACTGCGAATATGGAATGGCGCCGTTTCTCCTTTGTATATCGCTGTCAGCGAGGCCGCCGGTCCAAATGTCGTCGTGTCGAACCTGACGCCCTTGTCCGTGGACGTTGCGATTACCAACACGACCATGGTAGGCGCCTCGACGCAACAGGCCACCGTCACCGCGGACTTTTCGGGGGCGACCAATATCGTGGTGACCGGCGCCGTCACCACCTGGACCAGCAGCGACTCCAATGTGCTCTCCGTCAGCAGCTCCGGCCTGATTACGGCCCTCAACGGCGGGAGCGCCACAGTCAGCGCCGAGATCGGCGGCGTACGCGGAACCAGCGTCTCCATTAACGTCTCCCTAACCAAGCCGGTAATCGTGCAAGAACCCGTGTCTCAGAGCGCCTACGCGGGCGAAACGGCTGTGTTGAGCGTCGTGGCTCTCGGCGGTCAATTGTCCTATCAATGGAGCCTGGACGCCACCGCCATTCCAGGGGCGACGAGTTCCTCATTGACCTTAAGTCCCCTGACTTTGAGCGATGCCGGAACCTACACCGTTCTGGTAACAAACTCCCTCGGCATAACCAATAGCACCCCGGCAACCTTGAACGTGACCGCGACGGCTCTGGTTCATTCGTGGGCATTCAATGAAAACGTGACCAATACGGTGGACTACGATTTGATTGGAGGGTGCGACGGAACCAACCTCAATGGCGCTTACCTTGACGGCACGAACGTCGTGATTCCCGGTTTGGGCTTTGTTTCCACTGAAGATGATGCGCCGTACGTTGCGTTCGCTCCTGGGATTATGACCAACCTCAATTCGATTTCGGTTGAAACCTGGTTGACGGATTTTTCGGGACAACTCTGGGCGGAGGCGTGGTGCTTCGGCGGCGGCAATTCCGGGCCGACGGAACCCGGCCCCGGCACGAATTACATCAGCTTTATTCCAACCAGTCCCAACGATATGCGGTCCGCCTTTAAGTTGGGGGGCGGCGAGCAGGATGTTGACGCACCCGCGGAGCTCTTCATGCCGACCAATGCGCAGGAATACGTTGTCTTGACATACGACTACACAATCTCGACCGCCACACTCTATCTCAATGGCGTCGTGGTGGGAATTAACACCAATGAAACCATTACGCCCGCAATGCTGGGCAATACGTACGATAATTGGCTTGGACGCGACCAGTACGGCGATCCCGTTTTCAATGGCAGCATCGCGGCGATGCGCATCTGGAACAGCCCCGTCTCGCCACTCTACCAGGCGGCGGCCCTCGCCGGTGGTCCCACCGTGGTGATCACCAATACAACGCCGTCCTCGATCACCGTGACCGTCACCAATTCAACGATGATCGCAAGCCAATCGCAACAGGCGGCGGTCACCGGAAATTTCCCTCAAGTCGCCAGCGTGCCGTTCGGCGGCGTCGTCACATGGTCCAGCAGCGACACCAATGTCCTAACGGTTAGCAGCAGCGGCCTTGTAACCGCGATCGCCCCCGGCACGGCCACGGTTATCGCTATGGCTGGCGGAACGACCGGAACCAGCGCGACCATCACCGTTTCCGATGTCCAGCCAACGATCACGCAAGCGCCCGCTTCCCTCTCGCTGTACGCGGGACAAACGGCGGTGTTTACCGTGGGCGCCTTCGGCGGGAATTTGACTTATCAATGGAGCGAGGGAACCACTCCTATTCCAGGGGCCACCAATTCGTCGCTGACTTTGGCGGACCTTGCCTTGACAGACGCGGGGACGTACGGCGTCAAAATCGTGAACTCAATCGGAAACATCAGCGCATCGGCGACCCTGGCGGTGATGGAGCCGACTCTGGTTCACCGATGGTCGTTCAATGATGCCGCGGGTTCTTTGATTGACGTCGATTCAGTTGGAGGCGCCGATGGAACCAACCTGGGCAACGCTTACATTGATACGACCAACGGAACCATTGTGTTGCCCGATACGACCACAACATCAACCACCCCGGGCGCATCCTATGTCCAGTTTCCCAGCGGGATTCTGACCAACTTGAACTCGGCGACGATCGAAGTTTGGGTGACTGACAACGGCCCAAGGACGTGGGCAGAAGTCTTTTCCTTCGGCGGCAGCACCAGCGGGCCGAATGACAACGACAATCAAACCAACTATATCGGTTTGATCCCGACGAGTGGACCGGGTGACATGCGGGCCGCCTTCAAAATCCTGAACGAAGAGGACGTGATATGGCCGTTCACAACCATGCCGACCAATGTGGAGGAAGATGTGGCGTTGACATACGATAATACCATCACTACCGGCATTCTTTATCTCAATGGCAACCCGGTGGCGATCAATACCAATCTAACGATCACGCCCGCGCAATTGGGTAACACGTATAATAATTATCTTGGCCGCGACCAGTTCGAGGATCCTATCTTCCATGGCAGCGTGGACGAACTGCGCATTTACGACGGGCCGTTGACGGCAACGGATATTGGCAATAACAACGCATCGGGTCCCAATACACTCGTCAGCCCGGGTTCAACGAGCAAGTTGGCGCTTCTCATCGCGCCTTCCGGCACCAATGTCATGCTAACCTGGCAAACCGGCGTACTTCTGCAGGCCCCAACCTTGCTCGGTCCGTGGACGACCAACGCCACGGCTGTTTCGCCCTTCACGGTCGCGGCGACCAACACGAACGAGTTCTACAAGGTCCTCCTTAATCCATGACCCGGCGCATGATCGTTTGCATTACATGATCATTTGCGGTACAATGTATCGGGCGGTCGGAGCTTCGGCTCCGGCCTTCCCTGACATCGTGAGGCCGGATAGACAAGGAGACGCAGTTCCTACAAGAGCAAGAGAGACCGTATGAAGAACAAGACTAGTATCCGCGCCGGAGAGCCCGCCTTCACCCTGATCGAGTTGTTGGTCGTCATCGCCATCATCGCCATTCTGGCGGCGATGCTGTTGCCCGCGTTGGCGCGGTCCAAAGCCCAGGCCAAACAAACCTCTTGCATGAGCAATCTTCGGCAGATTCAGATCGCGCTTCAATTGTATATTGTTGACAACAAGTCGTATCCCGGATGCTTCGACGCAAAAGATCAAACCTATTGTTGGATGCTGCGGATATTGAATGAGGCCGGCAACGACCGCCAGGTCTTCTTCTGTCCGGCAGCCCCCACTGATGCGATGTGGGATACAAATGTGAACAGAACTCTTGGCGGACCGACCCTGACTTCCCCCAATGACCCTTATGCGGTCAATACTAGCAGCCGCTTCTCGGTCGGTTACAATGACTGGGGATTGAATATCGGCAACTCAACTCAACTTGGGTTGGGAGGCGACGTAAACCTGGGCGCATACAAAGGAGTGGTGAAGGATACCGACGTGGTGGCTCCAGCCCAAATGATCTGCATCGCTGACACTCGCGCCCTGCCGCCCAGCGAAGACGTTCACTCGTGGGAGGCGAACCTGGACCCAACAGACATGCCGGACAGCGGTCAGGCCGGCGCCGGCGGGCAGGAGCCTTCGAATCGCCACAATTACAGGACGGACATCGGCTGCTGCGACGGCCATGTGGAGCAGGCAATGCGAAATGATAAGGCCCCTGGCAACCCAAACCCCATGAATGTCATCGACCCGACGGAGGGCAATCCGTGGCGCAGTCGCTGGAACAATGACAACAAACCCCACGACGAAGTGACTTGGCCAACCGTTGCTTCAACGGCTGGTTTGGGCGCCGAATCCATGTATCTCCTCGACCCGTCCTTTTAACCATTCGCGCCAGCGCCCGACCACCTCAAAATAACTGCTGTTCCCGGGCGCGGTTCAGCGCGGTCTCGCGGCGCTCGCCCCTCCCGCTTCCTCAAAGTAACTGCTGTTCCCGGGCGCGGTTCGGCGCGGTCTCGCGGCGCTCGCCCCTCCCGCTTCCTCAAAATAACTGCTGTTCCCGGGCGCGGTTCAGCGCGGTCTCGCGGCGCTCGCCCCTCCCGCTTCCTCAAAGTAATTGCTGTTCGCGGGCGCGGTTCAGGAGATCGGCCAGGTTTCGGGCTTTCAATTTTCGTTTAAGTCGGACGCGGTACGTTTCCACCGTTCGCGTGCTGAGATTCAAGTGGGACGCCACTTCCTTGGTGGTCTTCCCGGTGGCAATCAGTTTCAAGACCTCCTTCTCGCGTCCACTGACAGGTTCGTCGGGTCGGTCGGCCACCTGATCGGCCGATTGGATGAAATCACGCAGGATACGCGAGACTGTCGGGCTGAAAAAGGAATCGCCGCGAAAGACGGATTCAATCGCGCGCACCAACTCCTCCGGGGAAGTGTCCTTCATCACGTAACCACTGGCTCCGCTGCGCAGAACTTGAAGGACATATTCCTTCGTATCATGGACCGTCAGCGCGATGACTCTCGTTTCCGGATAACTCTTGCGGATCAATGGGATTGCGTCCAGTCCGCTCATCGCCGGCATATTCAGGTCCATTAAGACGATATCCGGCCCAAGCTGCTTGCACTTGCGGACGGCGTCCTTGCCGTTGGCGGCTTCCCCGACAATCGAAATGAAGGGATAACGGAGCAGGCTGGAACGAATTCCCTCGCGCACCAGGGTGTGATCGTCCACCAGCAACAGTCTGACTTTGTCGCGAACCGTCATGCCGTTGGCCTCGCCATTGATTTCGATTGGTTCCCGAGGGGAATCCGAACCGTAATCCGTGTCCCTGTTTTCGCCAGGGAGGCGACCTCGATCGTTCCGTCAAGCAAACGGGCGCGCTCGTTCATGTTTTCCAATCCCCAGCCCGATCTTCCGTCCGACGCCGTTTGTCGCCGGAATCCCTTCCCATTGTCGCGAACAGTCAGTAGCGCGTGGAGCTGGGTGCAGCCGAAGGCGACCTCGGCTCGCGTGGCTTGCGAATGTTTTTCCACGTTGTTAAGCGCTTCCTGGGCGATGCGATAAAGCGTCATCTCCATTTCGGCGTGCATCCGCGGCGGCGCCGGCGTTCCGTTCTTGAATTTCGTCGCGATCCCGCACCGCTCTTGAAATTCATGCGCCAGACTGCGCAACGCCGCCACCAATCCCAGGTCGTCAAGCTCGCTGGGTCGCAGATTCCGGGAGATCACACGGACTTCGCCAATCGCATTTTCAATCAGGTCTCGAACCTGGCGGAAATCCCTGCGTCTCGCCTCGTCCAGCCCCACGAACGCGATATTGTTGAGGCGATACTTGGCGGAGGCCAGCATCTGGCTGACGCTGTCGTGCAAATCGCGCGCGACCCGATGGCGCTCCTGTTCCATGGCATTGATGATGCGGCGCGAAAGTTCGTGGCGCGCCCGCTCGACTTCTTTCCGCTCCGTGATGTCCGTCACGACAACCCCCAGAGTCACCTGGCCATCAGAACGGAAACGGGCAAACGACAATGACACCGGCACCTGCCTCCTGTCCGCGGCGCTCAACGACGCTTCGATCGTTCCCTGAGGCTGGAGTCCCGTGTGAAGCCGCCGGATCAAACGCGACACGTCGTCCGATTCAACCAGGTCGAAAAAGGAAGCCCCAAAAACCTCCTCCATCGGAATTCCGACCATTTCGGCAAAGTGATTGTTGCAATACGAAATGATCCCGTTGTTGAGCGTCACGGCCCCTTCGTTCATTGCCTCCACCAGCGCGCGGTAGGTTTGGTCGGCGCCTTTGAGGGTAAAGAGTTGTTCGCCGCGCGGCGTCTGCACCACCAACGCGTCCACGGCGCCGCTGCGAATGGCGTTGAGCGTGTCTTCCGCCTCGCTGAGCCGGTCCTGCAACGCCGACAGTTGCCGGGCCAATCTCGGGTCCGAAGACGGGCGCCTTGTCATTTATGGCCCCGCTAATTTCCCGGAAATCTCCAATCCGGCCAGAAGATTCTTGGTGTTCGACATATCGCCGATGAACCGGCGCAATGGCAACGGGAGTGACTTGACCAGGGTCGGCGCCGCAATGATGCCGCCTTCCCGCGCCAGCGCGGGCTGCTGATAAACATCGATCACTTTCAGTTCATACTGACCGGCAAGGTGCTCATCACATAGCTTGCGCAGATTCGTGATTGCCGCGGTGGATTTTGGCGTGGCCCCTGTGACGTATAGCCGCATGGCGTATGTCCTGGCCTTCCTGGCGGGGCCGGGGGCGGGTGTTTTTTTCGGTTTCATGCAATGTTCAACCCGACTAAAAGTTTTTCCTTGTTCGATAAATCTCCGATAATTTTTCGGATCGGCACCGGCAGTCGGCGCACCAGCGTCGGCACCGCCAGTATTTGGTCGCCACTTGCCAGTTGGGGCTTCTTGACCAGATCAATGACCTCGATCTTATACCTTCCGGGAACGTGCTCCCGGCAAACCTGCTTCAAATTGGCCAGCGCCGCCAAAGACCGCGGCGTCTGACCCGCCACATAAAGCCGCAAATGGATGACCGCCTTCGTCTTCCCGTTCTCATGCAATTTGGCACCGCTGTTTTTATTTTCCATAGGCGTTATTACTTTCGACGACATCAGCGGACCTCCGATGTGCCATCGTATGGCGAATCCTGGCCTTCTGCGATTTCCGCTCCTGGTCCGCCTTCGATTCGATGCGCGCTTCCTGCTCCCTGGCGTCGAGGTCGGCTTGCAAAGCGGCAATCTGTGTTTCAACGGTCTTGCGATGACGCTCCAAATTCAACTGTCTTAACCGCGCCTGTTCCTTTTGCGCGCGGGCTGACTCCTGCTCTCGCGCTTCCATCGCCACACGGGCTGAGCCGAACAGGACCTCGCTGTCGCCCACGTAAACATCCACCAAGTCCAGGCCGGCGTTGGAAATGACAAATTCACGAACTTGGTTGGAGTGGCCGAGACCGCGCGCTTTGAGCACGTATAACGCCCGGTTGCGCTCGCCGCCGCTCTCCATGTTGCGCACCACGATCCACGTATCCATCAACGAAGAAATACCCAGGGAAGTCTGGTCAATGCTCACGCCCGCCTCCGTCAGGCTCGTAAAAAAGGCCGTGATCCGCTGCATTTTCATGAAATCGATGAGGCGCGTCAGCATCGCTTTGACCTCGCGCCCACTGCCGATTTCCGTCAGGTTGGTCAACGGATCGAATATCGCCACATTCGGTTGGAAGGTTTTAACCGTCTCGTGAATGGAAACCAGATGCATTTCCAATCCGAAGTAGGCCGGCCGCACGGCATGGAATTTGAGCAGGCCGTCCCGCACCGGCCCCGCGAGGTCTATTCCCACCGAACGCATGTTGCGGGTAATCTGGGCCGGCGACTCTTCGAACGCGAAATAGAGCGCCTTCTCGCCGCGCGCGCAACATGCCGCGGCGAATTTCGCGGCGAGCGTGCTCTTGCCCGAACCGGCGGTTCCTGAAACCAGCACGCTGCTGCCGCGATAGTAACCCCTGCCACCCAGCATCGTGTCGAGCCGCGCGATACCGCTGGATACGCGCTGGACGCCTGCCTGATGGGTCAAGCCGACCGAGGTGGACGGCAGGACCGATATGCCGTGCTCCCCGATCAGGAACGGATATTCATTGCTCCCGTGAACAGACCCCCGATACTTCAGCACGCGCAAACGCCGCGTCGAAATTTGGTCAATGACCCGATTGTCGAGCGACACCACGCAATCCGCCACGTATTCTTCCAGCCCGTAACGGGTCAGGGAACCCTCTCCCCGCTCCGCAGTGATGACGGCAGTGACGCCCTTGGCTTTAAGCCACCGAAACAGCCTCCGCAGTTCGGCGCGCAGGATCAGTTCATTTGGCAACCCGGAAAAAAGCGCTTCCAACGTATCCAGCACCACCCGCTTGGCGCCGATCGAATCAATCGCGTGATTCAGACGGATGAACAAGCCTTCCAGGTCAAACTCGCCTGTCTCCTGGATTTCACTCCTTTCGATGTGTATGTAATCCACCACCAGTTTTTTCTGGCGAATGAGCTGGTCGAGGTCGAATCCGAGGGAGGCAACGTTCTTGGTCAGTTCCTCGCGAGTTTCCTCGAACGCCATGATAACGTCCGGCTCGTTGAACTCCCGCGCCCCTCGCACAATGAATTCAATGGAAAAAAGCGTCTTGCCGCAACCGGCGCCCCCCGCGATAAGGGCCGGCCGGCCCTTCGGAAATCCGCCGCCGGTAATCTCGTCAAATCCGGATATCCCCGTGGGTGTCTTTTCGAGGGAACGCAAAGAAGGGGATGGGTCTGACTGGGACTTCATGCGTCTACAGTGAGCGCAATCGCTCTCTCACGCAATGCCAGAACTCACCCATTATTTCTCCATCTGGCCTGGTTGCAAAGCAGGTTCTCCCAAGGGAATGTGAATGTTGTACTGCTGATCAGGGAACGCATAAGTCAGCTCGACATTCGCCAATTCCTGGGTCGAAACATAGTGAAGAGCGACGGATGACTGTAGAAAGTCCCGCGCCTCCGAAATGTTCTGAACCCACCGCCCGCCGTCGGCCAGATATTGGTCGGTGACAAGGTTGTGAATTAATATCTTCATCAATTAAGCCCGCGTTGTCTCCGCGTGACCCTATATTTCAACCATACGGCGGCATCGGACGCCACAGACAAAAATACTGACGTGGGAAATGCGAGAAGTACGGACGGCACGCTTTGGCGCCTTCAATTCACGACCGGTCGCAGAACGATGTTGCGATATTCTATGCCGGTGTGATCGCCTTGCAGATAAATCGGGCCGGGGCGGTCCACTTCGGGCCATAAGGCGCCACCGGTCGGGCCGTAAATGGGCTGGTTGTCTATGATCATTGTCCCGTTGAGCACGACGGTTACATGCCGCTGGACATAAGTAATATCGAACGTCTGCCATTCTCCGGCGGGTTTCTCGGCGTTCACCGTCGGTTTGATGCGGCTGTAAATGGCCCCCATGTTGTGCGAGTCCAGCGGCATGCCGTAACTGTCAAACACTTGCACTTCATAGATGCCGCGCAGGTAGATGCCGCTGTTGCCTTCCTTCGGCACCCGCGTTTCGGCGTGCAGCTTAAAATCCTCGAATTCCGCGACGGTCCGCAGGTTTCCGTAATCCTTTTCCGGTTTGCCCTCTTCCTGGGTCTCGGTATTGGCGAGAATCCCGTTATGCGCGCTCCACCCGTTGACCGCGTCGGGTTCGACAAGCCGCCAGCCGTCGAGATTATCGCCGTCGAACAACTGCACAGGCGGGCCGAACTTTACTTTGCTCAAGTCGGGCGCCGGCGGCATAGGCGGGAGACGTTTACCGGTGAATTCTGCCCGGTCCTCCCCAGTGCCGTCGGCCTTGGGTGTAACGGTCACAAGTTTGAGCGAATCACCGTCTCGTGTAACGGTGATGATTTCAGTCAGCGTGGTCTTGGCAGTCGAGCCGTCTGGTTTTTTGCTTTCGTCCTGGTGCAATCGTGTCAGCAAAAGCTTATGCCCGTCGAGCTGCGCCCCATCAAGTTTGAAAACACTGCCCCAGCCCCACAGCATTTCGGCATCGATTCCATTCGCGTCTGGTTCGACGCTGAGCCAGCCCGTGTGATCGCCCGGCAATGTCAGCGCCCAATCTCCGAGAAAGGGATTCTCGGCCGTATCGCCTCGCGAATCACTGGACGCGAAAAGCAGACTGACAAGAAGCGCGACGAAAAGGCGAAATGATTTCATTGCTCAATAATGGAAAAAGAAATGTTCGCGCGCAAGACGAAACCGGGGTCGGCTCGGGCCATTTTTCCGGGAGGGGCGAGCGCCGCGAGCCCGAAATTCGTCTGGGTTCTCGGTTAGCCTGTGAGCCAAATTGAAGTAGGGCTCGCGGATTCAGAACAGAGGAGAGAGGCACAGTGAGAACAGACGAGAGATGCACCGCATGCGGTGCTGCTTGCGGTGCTGCTCGCCCCTCCCGATTCTCCCGATTCTTTCGCCGGCTACTGCAAGTTTTTCAGGGCTTCCTGGGCCTTTTGCTTTGTTTCTTCGCTGGTCGAATCCTGTATCGCCAGTTGCAGGGCCTTTTGCCGTTGATCCATCGATATCGATGGACGGTTCTGAGTGGCGGCCTGGATGAGAGCCGCGCAGGCGTCGTTGGCAATCGCAGGCTCGGAAGCAAATCCAGCCAAAAGATCGAGCGCCGCAGGGAGCGGAATCCCCTGAAGAACCGCGATGGCGGTGATTTTCTCCTCCGGGCGTTGCAATAGCGGCATTATTTCCCGCAGCTTTGCCAGTTTGTCGTCCTTATCGAGCTTCTCATCGCCAAGAAGAAATTGCAGGTAACCTCGCATCGCCAGTATTTGATGCGATGAGTTGCCATCGGTCTGGGCAGTGTGCAACAAAGGCCCGGCCACCGCTTCATCCTCCGGCCACGAATTGGGCCAGTCACACAACGCGCGCACCGCCGCATCCTGGAACGATGCGTCCTGGTCGCCGGTCCCGGCCACGATAGCCGCAAGGGCGTCACTTCCGCCGGCCGCCACCAACGCAGGCAGCGCCGCCTTTCGATCTTCCACCGCCCCGCTCTGGAGTAACGACAGCAGCGGCGGCACGCAGCTTGACCCGACTCGACCGCTGAGCGTAACGAGGACGCCTTCAATGTGACCGCGTTCGGCGGGAATCTTGCATTTCTCCAGGGCTTGCGCGAGTTCGGCAACTTCATTGCCGCCGCCAAGAAATGTCAGCGCGTCGATCGCGGCGCCGCGCGTTTCGGCGTCGGAATCCCCGACTGACTCCACAACCAGCGGCAATGCCTTTTCGATTCCGCGGCGAGCCGCAAGAGTCATGAGCGCCCGCCGCATCCTTCCCGAAGAATCCGGGAGCCGCGCCAACAATTTTGCGTCAACGTCGTTCCCCGCCATCCGTGTCAGCGCGGCCAAGGAGGCATCGGAGATTTCAGCATCGTCATCGGTCGCGTCGCCGAGCAGCACGGGCAGCGCCGACACATCGCCAGACCGATCAAGAATATCGATGGCCACAAGCCGCAGGTTTTTCCCGCCATTCCTGGCCGCCTCCGTCACCACGGGCATTGCCGCGGGGTCTCCGCGATCGGCCAGCGCCAGCAACAGCGGCGGCTGCCGCTCCGGAGTTGCCTGGCGAAACTCGCTCGCCACGGCCTCTGTCGCGGCGCTGCCGGGAAGGTCCCGCGCCACCCGCAACCCGATGTTGAAATAGTCGCGGTCGTTGGAGTTCAATTGTTCCAGCAAAAGCGGAATGCCCGCGGAGCCGCGCGCCAGAATCGCCCCGCGAATGCCTTCGAGTATTCTTTCCCGTGGCAGGGACGCCTCGCGAACCGCGTCGTACAAGTTGACGGCCTCGGCGGGCTTGGCGTCTGCCAGAAAGTTCTCGGCACAACGGATGCAGCCCTCGGCAATTGCCGGGCGGACCGGTTCGGGAGCCTTCGGCAGGGCGCGCTTGAGCGCCTTGGCCGCCGCGCGCCCTCCGATTTTTCCCAGCGAAACGGCCGCCGCCGACGCCACTTGCGCGTCGGGGTCCTTGAGTTCGCGAGTCAGCAAGCGCACCGATCCGGCGTCCCGGCGGACACCGATCGAATTAATAACACCCACCAGGAGGGTGCCGTGCAGCTTGCCTGCCGCTTCGCGCAAAGCTTCGTCCGGCGCCGAACCGGGAATGGCTTCAAGGGCAATCCGCGCCCATGAGGCAAGTCGTTCGTCCTCCAGCAATGGGGCGAGCGCCGGCACGGCTTCATCGGTGCCGTAGATCGCTAATTTCTTGCAGGTGATAGCCTTCTGGTCGGGCGGCGCATCGGATTGCAGCACTTGAATCAGCGCGCGCTCCTGATCTTTGGCGGAGCCTGCCGCGTCCTCGGCCCATGTTGGGAGGTCCAAAGCGAACAAAATCGCAAGCGCGGTGAACGCGCACATTTGAATTTTCATATTGGTTCCCCGCGTCATAACCGCCACGGCTCGCGCAACGCTTCGGAGCGAAGTCTATTGGCCTGTTCGTCACCGATGAATTCATTCTTGACGGGGTCAAACGTGACTTTGCGCTGCAAAAACAACGCAACGTTGGCGGCATGACACGTAATGTGCGTTTGACACATTGCCGCGGCGTTGGCGCGCGTCTGCGCCCGGTTCTTGACGCAATCCAGAAAGTTGCGCACATGGAAGTTTGCCGGATAGCCAGAGACCTTCGCGCGTTTGTTGGCCAGCAGGGCCGGGGCGCTCGCGGCCAGGTCACCGTCATCCCCGGTTTCGACCCACCCGGTGTCCCCTTCAAACCGGACAGGGCACGAACCGAGGCCGATCCAGCCATGGTCGCGCATGACCAGCGTCACGCCGTTTGCGTAGCGCGCATGAAGCTCGTCGCCCTGACGCTCGTATTCAATCGGCGCCGTCTTGTCGGCATCGTTGGCCCATTGGCAGAGGTCCACGCAATGGGAACCCCATTCCAGGCAGCCGCCGCCGGTCAGGCCGCCTCCCTTTTCAAAATTAAACGCATCCAGCCATTTCTTGTTGAACGGACGCCAGGCCGCCGGCCCAAGGAAAATGTCCCAATCAATTTGCTCTCGCGGCGGGGTCGGTTCGGCTGGCGCCCAGCCGCTCATGGCAGTCGCCAACCCGTCCGGTTGCGCGTAGAGCGTTTGGAGTTTGCCCAATTTGCCGCGGCGCGCCAAATCCACGGCATACATGAAATTCGGCAGACTCCGCCGCTGCGTGCCGGCTTGGAAGACGCGGCCGGTGCGCCCAATCGTGTCGCGCAACGCCACGCTCTGGGCGATGTTCTTGGTGCAGGGCTTCTCGCAATAAATGTCCTTGCCGGCCTCGGCCGCCAGCGTTGCGGCGGTGGCGTGCCAGTTTGGACCCGTCGCGATCAACACGGCGTCGATGTCGTTCCGGGCCAGCAAATCGCGCAAATCCCGATACGTGGCGCAATCCTGGTTCTCGTAGTGAGAGTCGGCTATTTGTTTAATGGCCGTCCGGCGTGTCGCCTTGACATCGCACACCGCGACAAATTGCACATCCGGCTCCCCCATGAAACAGCTCAGATCGTAAGTGCCTCGATTTCCCAAACCGATGCCGCCCAGCACAATTCGCTCGCTCGGGGGCACGGCGCCGTTCAACCCGAGGACGCTGCCACGAACAACTTGCGGCACCAGCAGCAACCCGCCGGCCTTGAGGGTGGATTTTAGAAAGCCGCGGCGCGTGAAATTACTTCCTGATCGTTTGCGCCCGGTATTCAGCGAATCGTTCATACTTTCCTTTCGATATTCCTCCAATAAGGGCCGCGCGGGCCGGTGAGAAAGGTTGACATAAAAACGACATAAGCAGAAATCTGGGAGAAGGTCAACCTCCAAGCCGGTTGGGCGCATCTCATTTTTTGGAATTGCGCTTCTCAGGCTGGAGCAATCCGACCATTTTTCCGGGAGGGGCGAGCGGCACCGCGAGCGGTGCCTCTCTCGTCTGTTCTGAATCCGCGAGTCCAATATATAATCAGGGCGTCGCGGCGCTCCGCCCTCCCGAAAATTGTCATACGCCTTCGGGCGTTCGTCTTGTCGCTGGGCGGAGCCTCGCGTAACCTTTCGCGGCATGAGAACAAGAAGTTTTTCCCTTCGTAACACATCGCTTCCACTGCTTGCGTCGCTGCTCCTGGTCGCGGCACTCGGCGCGGAACCCGCCGGGGCCCAGCCGCGCATGGGCATGAATCTGGCCGGCCCGGCCGACTGGGCGACGGAACTTCCCTTCGTCGATGTCTTCCGCTTCTCACGTCCCTGGATCAGCCAGGCGACAGGCGCCCCGTGGGGGAAGGGTCCGTCGCTTGATTTGGACGAGCGGGGTTGGGTGAAACGCCTTGATCCTGGTTGCCGGGCGGAAACTTTTCTATGCACGATTGATGGCGGACATTATCCGCAAGGCGATTACACCGTGCTTTACGATGGCCAGGGCGAGCTTGAGTTTGCGCAGGCGGCCAGTGTTGTATCGTCCGCGCCTGGTCGCATGATCATCCACGTGGAACCGGCCAAGGGATCAATCGACCTTCAACTGGTCGCCACCAGCCCCGGGAACTACATCCGTAATATCCGCGTCATCATGCCCGGTTTCGAGAAATCCTATAGGGACAATCCCTGGCATCCTGTCTTCCTGCGACGTTGGAAAGGGATGGCGTGCCTTCGCTTCATGGACTTCATGGACACAAATGACTCCAAACAACGCAAGTGGTCGGATCGGCCGCGTGAGGACGAGGCGACCTATTCCGAAAAGGGAATCCCGGTGGAGTTGCTGGTGGACCTTTGCAATCGGGAGCAGTGCGACGGTTGGTTTTGCATGCCGCATCTGGCCGATGACGATTACGTGGAAGGTTTTGCGGCGGTCGTGAAGGAGCGGCTCACGCCCGGCCTCAAGGCCTGGGTCGAGTATTCCAACGAGGTCTGGAACGGCGGCTTCGGCCAGAACGGATACGCCGCCCAACAGGGGCAAACGTTGGGTTTCGCGCAAAAGCCCTGGGAAGCCGCCTGGAAGTATACCGCTTTTCGCTCGGTGCAGATTTTCTCCATTTGGGAAAGGGTATTCGGCGACCGTCGGCGATTTGTGCGCGTGCTCGCGTCGCAGGCGGCCAACTCCTATGTCGCCGGCCAGATTCTTTCCTTCCACGACGCCGGCCACCACGCCGACGCGCTGGCCATCGCGCCTTATTTCGGCTTCGCCGTGCCGGCTGACAGCGCGGAAAAGTTCAATGAATCGATTGTCGAAAACTGGAATGTCGATCAGGTGCTCGATCACATCGAAAGCGTCACCCTGCCGGAGGCATTGCAATGGACCAAAAGCAACAAAGTTATCGCCGACCAGTACAACTTGAAATTGGTCGCCTATGAAGCCGGCCAGCACCTCGTCGGTATCGGTGGCGCCGAGAACAACGATCGCCTGACATCCCTCCTTCACGCCGCCAACCTCGCCCCGCGCATGGGTAAAATCTACGGAGAATACCTCGCGGATTGGGCGGCCGCGGGCGGAGACTTGCTGTGCAACTTCTCCAGCGTTTCGGCCTGGAGCAAATGGGGCAATTGGGGACTGCTGCAATATTTCGACGATGACGAGTCCGCATCGCCAAAATTCGTTGCTGTCAAACGCTGGGCTTCAGAGCACGGGCGTGAACAGTGACCCGATCCACGCGGCCCCTTTTACTCTCCCCAAGCCTGCTTCGCCCACGCCTGCATGGCGCCGTATTTGTCCTCCCACGTCGTGTACATGGCCCCGACGATTCCGGGGACATCCCGGGTGTTGGCGAGCCATTCGGCGATGCCTGAGCCGTCTTCATCCGAGTCGTAGTAGCCGGAGAGGATTTGCCTCAAGCCCAAGTCCGCGAAGAAACGGCAGTTTTTCCCCTTGAGGCCGCCGTCCCAATTAACAATCCCCACGTCCTTGTCCAGGCCCTTCCAGGACCCGGCCAATGACCCGTTGACCGCGTAATAGTGGTCCACGGCGTTGTGCATCGGATCGAACATGTCGCTCCAGACCCAGATTTCGGCGTCGGGGCGGACCTTGCGGATGATGCCGGCCGCCTGGCGCACGTTCCAGGCCAGGAGTTCGCCCGGGGTCAGGTTTTTGCTCCGGCACAGCGCGCACTGGTTCATGACTCTGATTTCGTCGTGCGACATCAGGTAAGCCGCCGGGTGGAACGACTCGTCCGCCTGCCTCACTTCGGCCTCCCAATCCGCGAACACTTTTGGCTCGCTCAAGCAACTGTTGACTCCCTCATAGACGATGAGGGGATGGTAGTAACTGACCCGCAAACGGGCGCCGTCGCGGATGCGTGAGGACGGGGTAAGCTTAATGAGCGGAGGCTCGTGAAAGGCCTGCCATGGATTGAGCAGTGGGTCCGTCACACGGGCATAGTCGCGCCCTTCTTCGTACTCCGCGCCGTCTTCCCCGCGAACTGTCACGGGACACCCCGGCCGGCGCAACACGTTGACAAGCCCGATCTCCTCGATCCGCAAGTCGTCCCACCAAAGTTTGCCGCTCTTGCCGGACCAGCAGCCCAGGTAGAGCACGCCCTTGGAATGCTCCAGGCTATTGAACACCAGGTCGTAGTGTTTCCAATCCTGCGTGCCCTCCACATGAAAGCTTTGGAAGCTGATCGCGTACTGCGTGTTGGTTGAAAGCACCTTCACCTCCGCGTCGGCCGGAGTTAGCTGCTCGGTCTTGGCCCAAAACGAGATTCGGTATTGCCGGTAAGGCTGCAAGTCCACGGGTTGCGCAATGCGGCAGTGTTGGGACTCATTCCTTCCGATGTTCTCCATTCGCAACGAGGTCTTTCCACCGTGGACCACGTCGTGATCGGCGAAGGTCGTGACGCCTTCGTCATCCTGCCAGGCCCAGCCCTTGAAATGGTTGCCCGTGGCATCCTCGAAATCGCCGTTGCGCAATCGCGCCGTGGTATCGGGCTCCAGCGCGGCGCGGTCGCCATGTACGACGAATACCGCGTCCTTGACCGGCACTCCTTCAACGTCGTTGCGGTTGCGCGGGCCGCCCATCACGATTGCGATAAGGTCCAGGCCATTGGCTTTGGCGGCTTGTTTAAGTTCGGCAGCTTTGGCAGGGGCGACATTGTAGGAAAAGACCACCCCGTTATACCCGCTCGCCGTGGCCTGTGGAAAACGGGCGATCAGCCGCTCGACCTCGTTCGGATCGCTCATGTCCCGCCAGACAAACAGCCACCGTTTCTGTTGGCGCGGAGCCAGCCGTCCCGCCTTCGCGTCCGGCGCCGACGTGTGCGCCGGCAAGACCGCCACAAACAACAAGAGCGCCGCGCCCAATATGGATGCACCATGCTTGACAATCCTGGGGGCCGCGCGGTGAGCCCAGGATGGTCTATTGTCGCGGGTCATCAAAGCAGGCTGACACGGCAAATGAGGCAAGTCAAAGAAATGAATCGTTCTCACAGACCGCCGGTGTCAACCATTATGGAATCCTCAAATTGTTGTGATTTTAAGCATTTTTCTAAGCCGTTTTGCTCATGCTGATCACGAATCGCCAGCCGATTAGCCGGCCTTAAAATAATCTTAGAATACAAAACGTTTACAAATAGCAACTTAGGCAAAATCGCGTCCAATGGCGGCACAAACATTGCACTGGCTCGGTAGTTGACATGAGGGGTGAACCAATTTCGTCCCCTCAAACATAAAAAAACGAACTAACAAAAACACACAAACGCACGAGGAACATGAATACAGAAAAATGGACACTAGCGTTGGCTGCCGCAGGGTTGGTCACCCTTGCGCCCGCGGTTCTGGCGCAAACGACAAATGCGCCGGCGCCGGCGCCGGCGCCAGCGCCGATACCCATGCTGACAACGCTGTCAGCCACCACGATCAGTGGGTATGTGGACACATCGGCGGTTTGGAACCCGGGCACAGGCAATGCGAACCCCGCACCCTATGCCTTTAATGCGGGAAAACAGGACGGCTTCAACCTTGATGCCGTGGATGTCAAGATCGCCAAGCCCCAGGACGAGACCGGGTGGTCGGCTGGTTATGTGGCTGAATTGAGCTATGGCCCGGACGCGGCAGCCATTGATGGAGGGGCGTATCCGATTCGGCAGGCCTACGTTGCATTGCACATGCCCGTGGGCAACGGAATTGACTGGCAACTGGGCCGCTGGGACAACCTTCTGGGTTATGAATCCAGCGACAGTTACAAGAACCCCAACTTCACCCGGTCCTACGGCTACACCTTTGAGCCGACCGAACATACCGGGCTGCTGGGCAACTACAATGTGACCAGCGCCATCAACCTCCAGTTGGGCGTTGCCGATACGGTCACGACAGAACCGTTCACGGTCAATCAGCGGGCGGACCCCGGAGTGGTGTTTCCAATCGAGAGCAAGAAATCGTTTGTGAGCTTGGTCACGCTGACGGCCCCCGACAGTTGGGGTGCCTTCAAAGGCTCGGCCCTATACGCCGGCTTTGACCACGGCCAAGGCGCCGGGACGCATGACAAGTCGGAAATCTACCTTGGCGCAACGGTCAACACGCCCGTTGCGGGGCTGACCTTTGGCGCCTCATGGGATTCGATCTTCCACAACGACGTTGGAGGAATCGACGAGAGCTACTTCCAGGCATTTGCCGGATACGCATCGTATAAATTGACCGACAAGCTGACGCTCAATGCGCGCGGCGAATATGCCGACGGCAATGGATTGGGGGCGTTGACCACCACGCCGACGTTTGACAAGGTGTTTGCCATAACAGGCACCCTGCAATACGATCTGTGGGCCAACGCGATCACCCGCCTTGAGTTTCGCTGGGACCATGCTGCTGACGGCACGACGCCCTTTGGCGGCGGGGCCGCTGACGGCGGCCTGCCCAACAAGAAGAACGAAGTCATGCTGGCAGCCAACGTGATCTACAAGTTCTAAGCGACATAAAATCGTCTTCAACACCCCTTCCGGCAAAACCGGAAGGGGTTTTTTTTGA
>DATKFW010000079.1:0-4540 GCA_035511075.1 Vulcanimicrobiaceae bacterium | reverse complement strand
CGTGGCATTGGTTCCGGGGCCGGCGCCGCCGGGTTGCGATTGACTGGCCCAATACGGCGTGACCCACAGACGAAGCGCTCCCCCGGTATCACATGTCACGTTTGTCGCCCCCGTCGAGCCGAGCGCCGGAACTACGAAGGGAACAACCGTTTCTCCGACGCAGGTTAGGGAATACGCAGACCACCCTTCATCAAACTCAAAGCCTGCAAAAGTGATCTCGGCGTTGGTATAGCCGGCGAAATACGCCTCGTCAAAACCTTCGTGGTAAATGGGCGGTTCCTCGGGCACCGGCGCGATCGGCGAACTGGGTTGGGCAAAACCCCTCTGCGCGCAGAATAAAGCCGCCAGAATCGAAACAAACGTTAAACTATTAAACAGGTTGAGGTTCCAGGGTCGGTTATTACCCAATTTGGTTGTCATTGTTGCTTGGCCCAAACGCTCGACCGGCTGACGGTCCAAGACGATATTCTCTCTCCGCTGGCGTCTTTATCGTCGGAGCATCGACGCATAGCAAGACATTAATGATAATAATAAAAACCATTGAATCGACTTGTCGTGGTCGATTCAGGTCTGGGATCGCCGATGCATTCACCCAAAGTCATCATCGATCGTGTCGCTTCGATCCGGGACACTCCCGGCGTCGCCGGAGCCGGTCAATACTCGTATCTCACCGAGACTGAAAACTGGCTGCTGGAGTAGCTGAATTCGCCCTGGCTGCTGGAATTACGGCTGTACGAATAGGATAATGATCCACTCAAGCGCGAGAGGACTGCGTAAGAAAGGCTTGCTCCAAGGTAGGTGGTGTTATCGGTCCGGGTGACTTCCAACGGCGTCGTGGTTGCCGTGCCCAAAAAATGTATTGGCAGCGGCGCCGGCTGAATGGCCTGGTAAGAGTCCTCGCCATAGCCGCCCGAGAGGGAGAGACTGAGCTTGGCCGACAGATTCTGTTGCAGAATCACACTTACGGAGGTGGCGGTGGAAACTTGATTGGAGAAAAAGCTCGGACTGATCGATCTTCCCGCGCTGATGGATATGCTGGTGTTCCTGAGCACCTGGTACATAACGGATGCCGAAAAGATCGGTGTGGACGAACTGGGAACGCTGCTGGAGTCAAAGCTCTCCTCTTCCAAACCGGCGCTGAGGTTTATCGTGGTCTTGATTCCCGGATGAAACATTAATATGCCCTGGTAAGACTCGTCGGTCAAAGTCGGGCTGCCGGAGCTTTCGTCAAATCCTCCGCCTATATTCGCGCCGAACTGCAGTTTTGGGGTGAGCTGGTAGTTCAGAGCGCCGTTGGCGGACCAATCGCGCACGTCGGTAAATTGACTGGCGTACACGAACGACTGGTTTAATCCCCCGGCAAAAGAAAAATTGCCGCCCAATTGCCGCGTGACGCTAAGGGCTGTGACGTAGGAATCCTCTTCGGTTTGTGTTCCCGTCTGGATTAGCGGGGTGTCCGACACGGAGTAGCCTTGCGACAGCCCCAGGCCCCAATCGTCGTAGATGGTGCTCCATGCCAGGGAAACGGACTGTCCGGTTGAATCGCTAAGGCTCGAGTCCCCGGAATATGTGGAGATGGCGGCCGAATAACCCAGCGTCCAGTGATTCCCGAGGTAAACGGTGAGATTGGGAGAGACCGTCTGGTCACTGACAGAGGAGTGCTGGCCAGGCGCAGCCTCGATTCCCGTCCCGTAAAGATATGAGTACGACAGGCCCGCATGAACAACCAGGTTGCCGGCCTGGTACAAACCGCGTCCGGTTGGGGCGGCGAAACCCGGCCCGCCCAATACGCTGGTGCCCGTCTGGGGCGAACCAAACCCGCCGCCGCCAAGAGCGGACGGACCGGCCATCAAGGGCACGTTGTTTTGCGCCTCAAACACGTTGGGGACGGGTTGCGCGCCATACGCGGGCAAGACCACGGGCGGCAGAATGGCCCCGGCGTTTGTGGAGAAGCCCGCCTCGGAAGCCTGGTTAGTCCCGGTATTTTCCGCCGGTTGCACCCCAGACTGGTTGGTCACAGAGTTATCCACCGATTGCGCCGCCGCCGAAGCGAGCCAAACGAAAAAACAGAAAGCCGAAACAATTGCGCGATTTTTCCAAATAACGCCGATCATATTCATAGGTCCGTGTTGGAATGGCCGGTCATCGCGGGCCATTGTTACGGGACTTGGCCTGATTGTCGAACCATTCCAGAAAAAGAGGAATTCCCTCCTCGATTTTTATCTTTGGCGCATAGCCCAGACGGGATGCGGACTTGGAAACATCCGCCCAGGTGCGAGGCACATCGCCGGGTTGAGCGGAGAGGCGTTTGATAATCGCCAGCTTTTGAATCGCTTTTTCCAGCAGTTCGATCAGCCGGGAAAGGGCGACCGGGTGCGATCCGCCAAGGTTGAAAATTTCAAATCCAAACGATTGACGCGTGCAGGCCATTATGCCGTCCACAATATCGGTGACATAGGAATAATCGCGCGCGGTGGAACCGTCCCCGAAGACCTCGATCGGCTGCCCCGCGGCGATGCGGCCGGCGAACTTGTGGATGGCCAGGTCCGGACGCTGTCGCGGGCCATAGACCGTGAAAAACCGGAGCATCGCCACGTCCAGGCCATAGACGTGATGGTAAACATGGCCGAGGGCCTCGCAAGCCAGCTTGCTGGCGGCGTAAGGCGAAATTGGGGAAAAGATCGGGTCGTCTTCCGCGAAGGGCGCCTTGCTGTTGACGCCATAAACGGAAGAGGAGGAGGCCATAATGAGCTTCTTGACGCCGGCCAGACGGGCGGCCTCAAGCAGATTGACAGTGCCCTCGACGTTGACGCGCTGATACAGAGCCGGTTCCTCGAGACTGGGCCGCACGCCCGCCCGCGCCGCCAGATGAATGACTTGGTCGAACTGCGCGTCGCGGAAGAGCAAATCGACCCGGGAGCGGTCCGTAATATCGCCCTCGGCAAAGACGAAGGGACCGTTGAGGGCGCCGATTTCGGCAAGGTTGCGGCGTTTGATCAGCGGGTCATAGAATCCATTCAAATCGTCCACGGCCCAAACGGCGTGGCCGGAGCGCAGGAGACGTTCGCAAAGGTGGGAGCCGATGAAGCCCGCCCCGCCGGTAACGAGAATATTCATTTCAAGGATCTGTTGCCGGCCTGTTGAAGGGCTCCGCTTCCGATCAGCACGCTACCTGAGATTTCCAGGACCCACGCCCAATCCTCGTCCCGGAGGTTGACTCGCAGAAACTCATCGGCATGGTTGATGGTCGCAGCGCGCAATCCAACAAAGACGCCGAGAACAATCACACCCCAAAATACCCGGCGATGTGTTTCAAAGAATTCGCGATTGCTGGACGCAAGCCACACCAGCAGCACGCCGATGCCCAATCCGAACACCACGCTGAAAACCAATTGCACCGCGCGCCGATGGCCCCACCATCCGCCGACGTACGACACGTGCCGCAGGACCACAATGAGCAGCGTCTGCAAATTTAATTGTTTGTTGACACCGAGAAAAGTCAATGCCAGGGCCAGAATCCACCAGATTCCAGGAGCGCCGGATTTCATCGCGGCGACGGCGCAGCTCAATGCAGCCAGGCCGTAAAAAGCCACGACGGACCAACCGAGGAACGTGGGATTATCGCAGTGAAAATGCCACGAATCCAAGCCGGCGTCGGCCTTCAGTGCGGAGAGGTTCATCCAGGGACCGGAAGCGTTAAGAGCGTATTCACACCGCGATCAGAGAACTGTCGCAATAAAATAACGGGCCAGAGTCTTTTGGGTCGACATCGTGACAGATCTTTGGGGATTGGGACGCATTGGGTCAAGAACTTCTGAACTTACGAAAAACCGGCGCCGCCCTCCGCCGAAAGAATTCCGTGGCGCGCAGGGTCCTCTCCGCAAAACCGCTGGAGAAACGCCCGATCGGACGCCCGAAAACCTCGGACTCGCAGCGCCTGGCTCGCATCGCCACCAGGACCGAATCCTCCGAAATGGCGGACTCCACATCCAGGATTGTCGCCATTGGGAAAAACTGTCGATGCTCGTGAAAATCCAGGCCCACAAAGGGAAGCGCGCCGGTCTGCTCCAGCAGCGGACCCGCGTCCCGGCTCGGCGCCCATCCGTCGGTCTTTCGATTCCAAATCTCGATGGCCAAAAGGTCCGCCTTCCATGCGGGGCGGAAGGAGCGCCAGGCCTGCCGGCGGGTGGGATGGGCCATGACTGCGACCGCTTGACAGGCGCTCACCGCGCCCAGGATTTTTTCCGTCTCGACGTCCACGCCCACAAAAGGAACATCTCCCCAAACCAGGATATGCACGCAGTTGTCTTTGTCACTGTACTCGATCCCTGGCACAATAAGGATCTGGTCCGTGCTGGCGTTACGGCAGGCTTCGCGATGTTCCAAACGCCGCTTTTCATCGAACCCTCTGTCGTGCTCGGTCATCATCACCACCTGATAGCCTCGCTTGGAAAAAGCGGCGGCCAGCTTCTCCAACGGCCACTTTCCGTCATAGGACCAGTCCGAGTGGACATGGCAGGCGGCGCGTATCCTCTTCCTC
>DATKFW010000078.1:0-27916 GCA_035511075.1 Vulcanimicrobiaceae bacterium | reverse complement strand
TATATTGCGCGACCAACCTGACGCCGCCGGTTGCCTGGAGCCTGGTCGCCGCCCCGGCCCTCCAAAGCAATGGAACCTACTACTTGACAATGCCCGCCACCAACGCCGTCGCGCAATTCTTCCGCCTCATGGCGCCCTGAGAGACCAGCCCGATTCGGACCTGACATCCGAAGACCTCCAGGCGTTCCCCGCGTCGTGCAGTGGTTCATGCGCCACAGTCAGCAGCAGCAAGGCTTGATTTGAATTCGCCGGCTTCCGCAAGCCGTTGTAGATGCCTTCCTTTGTGATTGACTCCAATCTTCCCACAGCGTAACCAAGTAGCCCATGGCAAATCTCTCAGATTTAACGACAAGCAGACTCAAGAGGATCCTTGCTATCATGGAGCTGATCGAGCAACTGCACGGCCAGCTTGGTTCAATCGCCGCTGGCGAAGGTGAAGTTTCGGCTTCATCCCCCCCAAATGCCCCGAAGAAACGACGCATGTCGGCTGCCGCCCGGGCCAGGATTGCGGCTGGCGCCAGGGCCAGATGGGCCAGAGCGAAAGGCACGTTGGTCGCGCCGAAGGCAGCTAAAAAGGTGGATCGACCGACAGCTTCTACGGTTAGAGTTTGAGCGCGATCGAATGTCCCGGCACCTTGGGTCGCGCGCCGCGCCGCAGCCGAGATGCGTACCTACGAAAGTAGTTTCGAAAGAAAGCGGGGATGACAGCCCAAGATCGGCCTGGGCCGAATTATAAGGAGAGCCCTGCTGTACGGCTGATCATTCCGGGCGTGTATCAGCCGAGCAGCCGGCCCCTGGGCACCGTTTATATCGCGCCCAGCGCGGCAATCCATCACAAACTTAACAGCAAGCTCAAGCGCCCTCTTGAGACGAGACGATTTGTGGGTCTTCATGGCTTGATTAAACCATCATAGAGAAAATCATCCCAGACAAAGTTATTAAATCTTATTCACAAAACGAACTGGAGTGTCCTGCGCTGGGACAGCGCCTGGCAATATTCCTGGCCGATTCCGCCTCAAACGGCAGCGCGCCGGGATGGCACGCGATATGCAGAATGGCTGAGGCGTGTAGCTTGAGACCCGAAACGAAGCGCCCTGTAGAGCTAATGCAGGCACAAGAGAAGAGGAGGACAGACGATGAAAGTCAAGAACATTAACGGGAGAAGGCAAAATAGTTGCAAGTGCGGCACCTGGCTGGATCATTGGGTCAAAATTTGCGGCCAGCCACTTCCCCAACATTGCGCAGCAACGACGTGCATGGGAGCGCCTCAATTGGGGGCCCATGTTCAAAAGGACTGCGCGAGTGACAGCGGCTGGTACATTCTCCCGCTTTGCGTGAAACACAGCATGCGGGCGGCATTGCTGGAAATTTCGGACACAACACTATTGGTGTCGGCCGATGTCAACGAAACGTGCGGCAAGCAGATGCCCATAGGCAACGTTTGCCTGGAGGAATTGCGGGTGACAATCGCGACCAACGCTTCGAAGTATGAAAAAGACGTTGCCAAGGCACAGGAAAAGCGTGGCGTTGCCGTGGGGGCGATGCCCCGGCTTTACGGCAAACGAAGGATCGGACGGGTAGAACCACCGGCACTGAGGTTGATGTATTGAACGGAGACGGAAAATACATCAGGCGCCAGGACGACCGATCCCACAATCGCCGCGAGGATTCGCGCCCGCTTCAAGATCGTCCCCGAAGATGTTTATGATGGTGGAGCCGAGGGGATTCGAACCCCTGACCCCCACAATGCCATTGTGGTGCTCTACCAACTGAGCTACGACCCCATCCGAGATTCGACAACTTACGTGGACGCCGGTGCGTCGCGCAAGCCAAAAAGGCATACTCTGAAAACCAAAATCGACCGCCGCCAATAGGCCAAGTGATCAGGATGTCCATTAATGGGACACGAAAGGCGCATCGTACGTTGACCGGCGTCGGTTAATCAGTTGCAATAAGGCCCGAATCCTGCTACACAGACGGAGCCGGACGGTACAATCTTGAGCTCCGCTGAAACAATAGCTGCCACTCAAACTCCGACCCACGAACGGGCCGCGACGATCTTTCGCGCCCTGAAGCAAACGACCTATAAGCAAACCGACAGGATGTTTGCGTGGCTGATCGCCTTCGAATGGCTGGCGGCGATGGCCGCGGCATCGTTGATTTCTCCGCAGGTGTGGCCGACGGATCGTCCGCTGCACCTGCTGGTGATGGCTTCGACGCTGGCAGGATTGATTTATCTGCTGCCGCTCTATCTGGCGTTGCGTTCACCGGGATGGGGGCCGACGCGGCATGTCATTGCGGTCGGCCAAATGCTGACACCCGCACTTTTTATTCATCTGACGGGCGGCGGCTTTGAAACGGACTTTTTCATATTTGGCGCGATGGCGTCGCTGGCTTCGTATCGAGACGTGTCCGTGTTGGTTTCGGCAACCGTGGTGGTGGCCCTGGACCATTTCCTGGCCCAATGGGTGGCGGCGGTTTTTGGCGGGGCGTTGCCGGCACCCTGGAGCTGGCTGGAATTTACGGGATGGGTGTTGTTTGAGGACACTCTTTTGGCCCTGTGGATCTGGGAGAGTTTGCGGCTGATGAACCATGTGGCCTGCCACCAAGCCGAGCAACAAGTCCTCCATGAAGCCATCGAGCGGGAAGTCGCGGAGCACCTGGACATTCTTCATCAGGAAAACGTCAAGTATAAGCAAATTCAGACGTCCCTTCAAAAGAGCGAGGCCAAGTTTCGTTCCCTGGGCGAATCGTCGCCGGACGGCATTTTCCTGACCGACATAAGCGGGCAGTGGATATATAGCAATTCGCAGTGGGCAAAATTGACCGGCCTGAGTGCCAACGGGAGCATGGGGACTGGATGGACGGGGGCGATCCATCCCGATGACAAGGCGAGAATTCTGGAGAAATGGGATCAGTTTTTGAAGGACCGCACGAATTTCTCGGAGGAATTCCGCCTGGTGACACCCGCGGGGGACGTTCGCTGGGTGGCTTGCAGCACCGCGCCCATTCAATACGAGTCGTCCGGAGCCGGGTACGTCGGGGCGTTTAGGGACATCACCCGATACAAGGATGTCGAAGACGAATTGCGGCGGGCCAAGACCGAGGCGGAAGCGGCCGTCAAAGCCAAAGGCGAGTTTCTGGCCACGATGAGCCACGAAATCCGCACGCCGATGAACGGAGTCATCGGCATGACTAATTTGCTCATGGACACGGACATGAGCTCGCAACAGCGGGAATACGCCGAAACGATCCGGCGCAGCGCCGAGTCGCTGCTGCTGTTGATCAACGACGTGCTCGATTTCTCCAAAGGGGAGGCGCACAAACTCATTTTTGAGAACATCGACTTCAACCTGCGTGAAACCATCGAAGGCTCGCTGGAATTGATGGCAGAAAGCGCCCAGGGGAAAAACATCGAACTGGCCGGATTCGTTCTTGCCGACGTGCCGACCCAGTTGCGCGGCGATCCTGGACGGTTGCGGCAGGTGGTTGTTAATCTGGTCAGCAACGCGGTCAAGTTCACCGAAATTGGGGAGGTGGTAATTTCGGTCGCGAACGTGGGGGAAACGGATAAGCATGTGGATTTGCGATTTGAAGTTCGGGATACTGGCATTGGGATACCGGTAGAAATACAGCCGCGGCTGTTCCAGGTGTTCAGCCAGGCAGACAGTTCGACAACGCGCAAGTATGGCGGAACCGGATTGGGTCTCGCCATTTCCAAACAATTAATCGAATCAATGGGCGGACAGATCGGATTTACCAGCGCGACAGGTCGCGGTTCCACATTCTGGTTCACGGCCCGGTTCGAAAAACAGGCCGCCCTGACGACGGCCAACATTCCGGCCCACCAGGTCAATTTGAGCGATTTGCACGTTCTGATCGTCGACGACAATGATACTAACCGTCGAATCCTCGAGAACCAGATGCAGGCGTGGGGCATTCCGTCGGCCTCCGCCGCCGGCGCGCAGGAAGCCCTGGAGAAGTTGCAGGATGCGACGCAGGAACGTTTCGACGTGGTGATATTGGATATGCAAATGCCTGGCATGGATGGAATCACGCTGGCCGAGGTGATCAAGACCGATCCGAGAACGGCCCATGCCCGATTGATCATTCTGACATCGCTTGGAAAATTGATGGACGACGAGCAGCTAAAGCGGATGGGAATCTTTGCCTGCCTGGTCAAACCGGTCAAACAAACCCGACTGTTCGAATGTCTGACAGGGGTGCTAAACGTCCCGGAAAAGCCAGAACCGCCGCGCGGCAATTCCGCCTCTGCGCCGGCTTTTCTGCCCAGGGAATTGCGCATACTTCTGGCCGAAGACAACATCATTAATCAAAAGGTTGCCGTCGGCCAATTGCGCAAGATGGGATGCTCTCCCGACGTGGCCATCAACGGCCTCGAGGCCCTTGAAGCCGTCAAGCGGTCCCGCTATGACGTGATTCTGATGGATTGCCAAATGCCGCAGATGGATGGGTACGAGGCCTCGCGGCAAATCCGCCTACTGGAAGGGGCCGATGGGGGCAAACCTACTTACATCATCGCGATGACTGCCAATGCCATGCAGGGCGACCGGGAAAGATGCCTGGCGTCGTCGATGAACGATTACCTTTCCAAGCCGGTGAAGGACTCGGAGTTGAAGGCGGCCATTAGCCGAGCGTGCATTGCGCCGGACGACGGAGCCGGGGCGCCCGGCGCGGAGGCGGTTGCCGCGGAATGCGCCGAAAATTCGCCGTTGGTGGACCTCGAACGCCTGGAGGCGGCCGCAAATGAGGACCCAATAATCCTTCAGGAATTGGTGGATCTTTATTTTGCGCAGGCCCGGGATTTGATGAACGGTTTGCGCGCGGCAATCAATTCCGGTTCCGCCAAGGACGTCGATCATTTCGCGCACAAACTGGTCGGCGCCAGCCTGGCATGCGGCATGTCCGCAATGGTCCTGCCGCTGAGGGAACTGGAAAAGCGAGGCAAGGAGGGACATCTTGCCGATGCGGAGGCGTTGTTTGAACGGGCGAGCCGGCACCTGGAGCTGACTCGCGACAAAGTGGGAACCTATGTCCGTCAATACCAAAGCCATTGAGTAACGCCGATCCTGACAAGAGCGGGGTTGCAACTGAGGTGGATTTTCATCAACTTCAGTCCGCGTGCGACGGCGATGCCCGGGTAATGCGCGAATTGGTGGAACTTTACTTTAAACAAGCCGGCGAAATCATGGCCAGCCTGGAAAAGGCGATCACTGGAAACGCCGTTGGCGATGTCAATCATCTGGCGCATAAACTGGCGGGGTCCAGCCTGGCGTGCGGGATGTCGGCGGTAGTTCCTTCGCTGCGTCGATTGGAAGGAGCGGCCAAATCCGGGCACCTGATCGGCGCCCGCGAATCAATGGCTGACGTCAGCGAGCAGATGAAAGTGATCCGCCGTCGCGTACAGGATTATCTCCTTGGATATCCTCCAACTAGAAAGACTGAATGAAAAAGATTTTGATTGTCGAGGACGACTTGATAGTGCGGTCAATCTACCGCCGCAAGTTCGAGATGTCGGGCTACGAGGTGGCGACGGCCGAGGAAGGGTCCGCCGCGTTGGCCCTCATGCCCGAATTCAAGCCGGATGTCATCCAGGTGGACATCATGCTTCCGGGATTGGATGGCGTGGAAGTGATCCGCCAAATCCGGTCGTGGCCGGAGTTCCGACTGACGCCGATCCTGGTTTTGTCCAGCTTCTATCGGCCTGATTTGGCCAAGGACGCCTGGACAGCCGGAGCAAACAAGTGTGTCTCCAAGATGGACTGCACGCCCAACCTGGCGCTGGATCTGGTGGAGCAACTCCTGGCCAATGAAGCCTCCGGCTTTACGCCAAAGTACGGCACCATCGCGTTGGCCAGGGATGCCCTGGATAGACCAGGAGAGGAAGGGGCTCCAAAGAAACCAACCGCTCCGGCTGAGCCGAAACCGGAAACCGCCGCCGGCCCGGAATCGGACGCCGCCGAAAAGCCGAAGCTCCGGCTCAGTTTGGACTTGCCGCCTTCCACGGGAGCTCGGCCGTCAATGCCTACGCTTTCAGGCGAAAATACGCGCCCTTCCCCGCCGGCACCCGATACTGGCGAGTCGCCAAAGCTTCGGGTTGCGCTGGATTTGCCCCCTTCCACGGGAGCCCCGCCATCGATGCCTTCGCTTGCTGGAGAGAGCACGCGCCTCGCACCGCCTAATGAACCGAAGCCAGAGTTTTTTGGGGGCGTAGCGCCTCCGCCATTCAAGCCGACGACTCCCCCGGCTGCCGGCAGCCCGGCCGTCCCGGCTCCGATCGTCATGCCATCGCCAGTTGGAGAAGCGACACCGCCGCCGCCACTGGAGATAACAACCGCTCCGGCAGCCGTTACCTCAGGCTCCGATTTTCGGGTTGAAGTCCGGCAGGAATTTCTCCGCCGCGCGCCGCAAATCCAGAGTGAATTGCGAGATCGGGTCAACGCGCTGATCAAAAGCAAGAGCACGGGCGATCAAATGAATCTGCTGCGAGAATTGGCAGTCTGTGTCGGGTCATTGGCGAGTCTTTCGGGAATCACCGGGTTCAGCCGAATTTCCCATCTTGCCGGATCGATGGACGCGCTGATCCAGGATCTTCACAAGAAACCCGCACAGATGACCGCCTCTGTGCTCCGCACCATTGCCCACGCCGCGGATTGTTTGAACGTGCTGTTTCGCGATCTGACGGCGATTTCGCAGGACCTTCCGCAATCCCTGTTGATTCTGGCGGTGGACGACGAACCGATCTCGCGGCGGACGGTCGCCATCGCGCTTAGCAAGGCGAACCTCCGGTGCATCGGACTGGAAGACTCGCGAATGGCGCTGACGATATTGAAGGAGAACCCGTTTGATTTGATTTTTCTGGACGCCGAAATGCCGGGGATGAACGGCTTTGAGCTCTGCGTGGAATTGCGCAAGCTACCCACCAATAAGTCCACCCCCGTCATTTTTGTCACCAGCATGACCAACTTTGAGATTCGCGCCCAATCCTCCCTATCCGGCGGCAACGATCTCATCGCCAAGCCGTTCCTGATGATGGAACTGGCCGTAAAGGCGCTGACTTATCTCTTAAAACCGCCGCCCACCGTCGAGGCAAGAGTCAGAACGGCGCCGTAATTATCACCGACGCCAGCCGCGATACCCACGATATCCATAATGGTACCGTGGCCCCCAGCCGAAACCGACCCGCACGGCCGGATAAATATAAGGATAACGCTCGCCCACTACAACCGGTCCCGGGTTATAGCAGACCGGTGCCGATGCCTGGACCACTACGGGCGCCGGATACGCTGGCGCAGGATAGGCATAATAGGCTGGCGCATAGGCGTTTGCAATTGTGGCGCCAACCACCACTCCAGCAGTCACTCCGCCCGCCACCCCGACTGCCACGGGCCAACCATGGGCTTGAGCTTGCGATGTCCCAAGAGTTACCAATGCGAGCGCGACTGCGCCTGCAATAATGGATTTCGTAATAGTTTTCATATAGACCTTTCTCAAATACTTGCTTCCTTCCAGTGTTCAATACGGCGGGCAGTTTGACATCTTGCAAGCTCATGGGTAATCGCGCATGTTCGCCGACCGTGTGAGGGCATGCCGTCGACAATTCCCCCGCTGTAGCCGAACGAATTTTGCGTTGTTTTCAGCGGCGATTGAGCCATCCTTGTCAGGGTGACGGTGTCTGATGTCAACGAGCCAAGCTTCACTGAGAAATTCGTTCTCAGGGCGCTGATCATTTCTCTTTTGATCCATTTCCTCGCCTTCTTCACATACAAGATCGGACAGTCGCAAGGCTGGTGGGCGAACATGGCCATGCCCCGGTGGATGCAGGTGGTTTCGCGGGCGCTGATCCCGGCAATCCCGAATAAGATCGTTGCCGCGACGCCAACTCCAATGCCGTTGATGTTTGTGGAGGTCGATCCCGCCAACGCGGTCCGCGAACCGCCGAAAGCGCCAAAGTTTTACGGTGCCAACAGCACTGTTGCCGCCAACCCGAATATCACGAAGCTTTCCACCGTTCCCGATATTCGTGGACGGCAGGACAAGGTCCTGAAAACGACCGAAGACGGCAAGCTGAAGGCGCAGCCGCTGCAGCCGACGCCTCCTCCGCGCCCTCAAACCACCGCCACGGCGGCTGCTCAGAAACAAACATACACGCCCGGCGACCTTGCCTCGGCGCGTCCGGCGGAAACGGCGCGGGACGGCAAACCCGAGGCTGAGACGGCCATCGCCACGCAGCCGCAGCCGGTTTATCAACGCCCGCGCACGATTGCCGAGGCATTGGCGCGCAACGGAACGCTGGGCGAAAAGGCACTCCAGGCCGGCGGGGTCAACAATGTGCAGATGAGTTCCTCGTTGGATGTCAAGAGCAGCGCCATCGGCGCTTACGACCAACAGTTCGTCGAGGCTGTCAAGGCGCGGTGGGATCAATTGTGGGAAAATCGAACGGCGAATGCCTCGGGAAAAGTCGTTTTGGAATTCAGACTGCATCCAGACGGCCGAATCACGGGCATGACGAACGTCCAAAATGAGGTGTCCGATTTTATGGAAAACATGTGCGAGCGAGCCATTTTGGACCCGGAACCGTTTCAGCCGTGGCCGCGCGAAATGCGCCTGGATATCCCAGCCGATTACCGAGACATCCAATTTACCTTCTTCTACGACTTGCAATGAAGTAACGTGACATCGCGAGAGAATCGAACATGGCAACTTTCATCATCTGTGTCCTACTGTCAGCGTCAGTCATTGGATTGACCTTTATCATCGAGCGCGGCCTGGCTCTCCGCGTGGGCAAAATCATCCCTCCGGCGGTCAAAGGGGCAATGGAAACGTGCCGGACGACGGAAGATTTGCCGATGCTGCGGCGCATCTGCCAGCAGCATCCTTCGCCGTTGAGCCGTCTTTTGATGCTGGCCGAGAGACACCGACAGTGGCCCAGAACGGAAAACGCCAGCGCCCTGGAGACCAGCGCGCGACTTGAAATTTCCAGACTTGAACGCGGACTCGTCGTGCTGGAAATCGTCGTCGGAGTGGCGCCGCTTCTGGGATTGGTCGGCACCATTTACGGATTGATCGCCTTGTTTGCCTCACTGGGCACTTCAGGACTTGGCGACAATAACGCCCTGGCGCGGGGCATCGCGCTGGCCCTCAATGCGACGCTGCTGGGATTGCTGACGGCCATTCCGTCGCTGGTCGCCTGGAGTTATTACAACAAGAAGGTTGAGACGCTGGCGATTGAGATGGCGTCGCTGTGCGATAATTTTTTGCGGCAGGTTTATCGTGGGGAGGATAGTCCCGAGATGGCCGAGACACCGGCGCGGGAGGTTTCCTGACGGCTCATGCAATTTACCACCCGCAAACGACGCCAGACTCCGACCGTCATCATCATATCGTTGATCGACGTGCTCATCGTTGTGCTCATCTTTCTGATGGTCACGACCACTTTCAAGCAACAGCCGGCGGTGGCGCTAGCGTTGCCGGAATCGAGCCAGCCCAAACCCGGAGCGGCGCCAAATGCGCTTGAGGTCACCATTTCCAAAGAGGGGCCGCTGTATTTTAAGAAGGACCCGGTGACGCTGGCCAAGCTCACGGAAGACTTGATCGCGGCGACCCGCGACAACCCCGACATAAAGCTGGCCATTCGAGCGGACACCGACGCTCCCGTTGGACAACTGATCAAGGTCAGGGATGCGGCCCAGGCGGCCCACATCACGGCCGTCGTCATTTATGTGCATACCGGGGCGGGGCAAGGGCCGTGAGGCGATGGCATCCGGATGCGCCGGAAATCTGGAGTGCGGAACGAGCGTTCCGGTCCTGTCCCGAAACAAACGGCTATTTTAAGAATTCCTCGGCGATTTGCACCGCGTTGAGGGCGGCGCCTTTGAGCAATTGATCGCCCGCCACCCAAAAACATAAGCCGTTGTCAAACGCGCAGTCCTTCCGCAAACGGCCGACCTGGCAATTGTACTTTTCGCTCGCGTAGAGAGGCAACGGATATTCCTTTTTGTCGGGATTGTCCACGACATCCAGGCCGGGCGCCTTTTTTAGGATGGCCAGGGCGGCTTCCACGGTCACCGGCTTTTCGAATTCGGCGCTGACGGCCACCGAGTGCGCCCGGAAAACCGGGACGCGCGCGCAGGTCACACTGGCGCGAAAGCCGGGGTAATGCATGATTTTGCGGCTTTCATTTTCGATCTTGGCCTCCTCTTTGGTGTAGCCGTTGGGCAGGAAGACATCGACGTGCGGCAATACGTTGAAAGCGATCTGATGGGGATAAACTTCGCGAGTGACGGGTTCGCCCGCCACAATTTGTTCGACTTGACGGCGCAATTCCTCGACGGCCCTGGCGCCGGAGCCGGACACAGCCTGGTAGCTGGAGGCAAATATCCGTTTGACGCCGAATGACTGATGCAGCGGATAGAGCGCCATCAACATGACGATCGTGGTGCAATTGGGATTGGCGATGATGCCCTTGTGTTTTGCGATGTCGGCGGCGTTGATCTCGGGCACCACAAGCGGAACGTCGTCGTCCATTCGAAAAGCGCTCGAATTATCGATGACGACGGCCCCTGCCCTTGCAGCCACCGGCACAAATTCCCTGGAGACGCCCGCGCCCGCGCTGAAGAGGGCGATGTCAATACCACGAAATGAATCCTTGGTCAGCTCGCGAACGACGGTCGGTTGACCGTGCCACGTCATTTTCCTGCCAGCCGACTTTGCGGAAGCCAGCAAAGTGAGATTGCCCACAGGAAAATTCCGTTTCTCCAGCGTCTTGATCATTTCGACGCCGACGGCGCCGGTCGCCCCGACAATGGCCACGTGTGGTTTCGCGTTCATAAAAGGAACTGGGAATATAGCGCCTTAGCCGAACCTGTCAAACCGCGTGGGATGCCGGTTCGGCGGTGTGTTTGGTCTCGCGCGTCTTGTGGGAAAAATGCGGCGACGCGGCGCGCAAACGGGCGATGACTCCGGGAAGGTGTTTCAAGACGAAATCGACTTCCTCATCGGTATTGTAAATGCCGAGGCTGAAACGGACGCAGCCCCTCGCGCGGGCGGGCTTGATGCCCATCGCTGTCAAGACGTGGGACGGATGCAGCGAACCGGTGGTGCAGGCCGAACCGCTCGAGGCGCAAATGCCCAATTGATCCAGCGCCATTAAAATCCCTTCCGCCTCCACGGAATCGAACGCGATGTTGCTCGTGTTGGGCAAACGCGGCTCGGCGGCGCCGGTCCGAATGGTGTCGGAAATGCCGCCCAAAATCGTCTTTTCCAGGCGGTCGCGCAACGCCCGCACCCGCGTGTTTTCGTCGTCCAAATGGGCGACAGCCAATTCCGCGGCGCGCCCAAACCCGATGATGCTGGCGACGTTTTCGGTTCCACCGCGCCTGCCGCGTTCCTGCGGGCCGCCGATGATGTAGGGTTGAAATTTGGCGCGACGGCGGACGTACAACATGCCAACGCCTTTGGGCGCGTGCAGCTTGTGCGCGGACAGCGTCAGAAAATCCAGACCGACGCCCCGGACGTCGATCTTGAGCTTGCCGGGAACCTGAGTGGCGTCCGTATGGAAGGGAACGTTTTTGCTTCGGCAAATGGCGGCAATTTCCTCTACGGGAAATACGACGCCGGTCTCATTGTTGGCCCACATGATTGAGACCAGCGCGGTATCGTGGCGGATGGACTGGTCCAACAGATGCAGGTCCAACATGCCGTCGGGATCGACCGGGATAAATGTGACTTCGACGCCGCGTTTTTGCAAAACTTCGCAATGTTTGATGATGGCCGAGTGTTCGACGGCTGTGGTGACGATGTGGCGCTTGCCCTGCTGCGAGGCCAGCGCGCTTTCAACGACGGCGTTATTGCTTTCGGTGCCGCAACTGGTAAAGACGATCTCCCTGGGATCGGCGTCGATGAGCGCGGCGACCTTCTCGCGAGCGCGGTCGATCTGCCCGGCGACATAAGTGCCGAAGCTGTAGGCGCTGGAGGGATTGCCCCAGAAATCGCGCAAAAACGGAAGCATCGCCTCCACGACCTCGGGGGCGACGCGGGTCGTGGCGTTATTGTCAAAATAAAATATTTTACGATCAGTCATCCAGCTTCCCCAGTCTAAAGGCCTTCGTTGAAATTGACAATACCGTCCATCAGGGGTCATCACACTTCATCCCCACCCCGATTTTCAAGCATTTGTTTTGGCCATTTCCAACCACCAATCAAATTCGAGTTCTAGCGGGAACATGGCTTGTTTTTCGGCAAACTCCCGGATCTCACGTTGAAATTTCAGATATTTGTCCTGCGTCCATTGTGACCATACTCCGAGTGGTCGTTCAGCCACCGCCCTCTCACGCACTGCTTTGTCAAGTATCAGATTGTCAACGGGGACGTGCGCCACCATAAGCCACGAGTCGAGCAAGGGAAAGCCCCCGTTACCGCAAACCCAACAATACTTCAGGGCCATATTCACCCATTTCTGCGCTTGGCCGTAGGTCAGGTGAATGTCCGGATACCCATCGAGCTTGTCATGATAATGTTTTATCAAGGCTTTGCATGATTGGCTGTGCCATTCATCGAACGTTGCACGCCGCTGAGCAATATCACTTTGAACGACCCTACTCTGCAACTCATTGCACGACTTGATGACTGCCTGTTTTGCGCCTTCCAGAATCTCGGATCTATGTTTCTCAGGGACGTTTGCAACTCCCCGAAACGTCCGATTCATGTCTCGGTAAGCGCGTGAAACAAATAACTCGAGGTTTCTTCTTCCTCCGCCAAAGTACGCCTGGAATAGAAAATCTCGCTCCTGCTGGATGGTCGGTCTCACGGTTCAATTCTTCGCATCCTTGTCGGCGATTGAAAAGGTAACTTTTTGGGCCATTGCCGCCGAGCGATGGGCGCGGATGTGACGTGACTCGAAATCGCAAGCCTGCCCGTCAATCCGGGGGCAGGCATTTGATGCACATGGGGTTGTCGGTGTGGATGGCGTCGCCGGCGGGCTGCAAGTGGCCCGTCGCCTTGTCAATCCGAAATACGACGACGGTGTCCGAATCCTGGTTGCCCGCCAGCAAATACGCCCCCGTAGGGTCGACCTCGAACTGGCGCGGGGTTTTCCCGGCCGTGGAATCGCGCTCGACAAAAGTCAGCCGCCCGGTGTCCGCATCGCAACCGAAAACGGCGATGCTGTTGTCGCCTCGATTCGAGCAGAAAACAAACTTTCCCGATGGATGCACCGCCACTTCGGCGGCGGTGTTTTGTCCCGCAAAGTCCTTCGCCAGCATCGATTCTGTTTGGATTTCCCGAAGGGCGCCCGCCGCTGCGTCATAGGAATAGCCGGTGATTGTGCTGGCCATTTCATCGCTGACGTATGCCCAGTGGCCATTGGGATGAAACGCGATGTGGCGCGGTCCGGCACCGGGTTTGGTGGTGACAAACGCCGGGTCGTTGGCGCGCAGCGATCCGTCGGCGGAGTCAAACTTGAAACTGAGCACCTTGTCCAACCCCAGGTCGCAAACCAGGGCGAAGCGATCGGTCGGGTCGGTAACGATGCAGTGCGCGTGAGGGCCGGCTTGACGGTCGGGATTGACGCTGGATCCGTGGTCCTGAACAAACGCCGACATTGGATTCAATGTCCCCGCGGCGGACACCGGGAAAACCGCCACGCTCCCGCTGCCGTAATTGGCAATAAGCGCATTTTTTCCGCTCGAATCGACTTCGACATAACACGGCCCCGCGCCGCCGGCGGGTTGGGAATTGAGCAGCGTCAGTTTCCCGGCAGCCGCATCGATCGCAAAGGCGCTGACGCTGCTGTCATCCTGGCCGTGACCCTCGGTGATCGAGTAGAGAAAGCGGCGATTTGGCGCGATGGCGAAATAGGAGGGATGCGCAATCATCGCCGCCAGGCCGATGCGGGTCAACGCGCCCGACGCGAGGTCAAAATGATAGGCCTCGATATTGGCGCGACCCGAGCCGATGAAGACCAGTTCCTGCTCCGAAGCGGCGGAAGCGTTCGAAACGGCCATCATAACGGCAGCGATGGCGCCCATGAGTTTTTTCCAATTCATATATTTTATTTGACAGAGATGACGGTGTAATTGCGCTTGCCCTTGCGCAGAAGCAGGTGCCGGCCGAAAAGCAGGTCGTTGGAGGTGACGGCGCGCTGCGGGCTGGATTGGCGGACATTGTTGACGTACACGCCGCCTCCCTCGACGTCCTTGCGGGCCTGCCCCTTGGAGGGAGAGAGTCCGGACGCCACGAGGACTTCCGGCAGCGGCGCTCCGGCGCCTTCCAGCGCGGTCCGATCCATCTGGCGCGTGGGGACTTCGCCGACAATTTCGTTAAAGGTGCTTTCCGCGATGCCCTCCAGTTCGCCGCCAAAAAGAATTTCGCTGGCGCGGACGGCCTCGGCGGTGGCGGCGCTGCCATGCACCAAATCGGTCATGGCGGCGGCCAGGGTCTTGTGGGCGGCGCGGGATTCGGGCCGGGCTGTGTGCTGCTCGGCCAGGGCCTGGATTTCCTCCCTGCCAAGGAAGGTGAAAAAATTCAGGTAGCGCAGAACGTCGCGGTCGTCGGAGCGGATCCAGAACTGGTAAAAGCGATAGACGCTGGTTTTCTTGGAATCCAACCAAACGGCGCCGGCGGCGGATTTGCCGAACTTGCTGCCGTCGCTGTTGAGAATCAGAGGCAGCGTGAGGCCAAAGACGTGGCGGCCCTCCTTTTTTCGTGTCAACTCCATTCCGGCGGTGATATTGCCCCATTGGTCGGAACCGCCGATCTGCAACTGGCAGTCAAATTGTTTGTGGAGATGGTAAAAATCGAATGCCTGGAGGAGCATGTAGCTGAACTCGGTGTAACTGATGCCCGTCTCGCGGTCGTCCATGCGCGCCCGGACACTCTCCTTGGCAATCATTTGATTGACAGAGAAATGCTTCCCGATGTCCCTCAAAAAATCCAGAAAACTCACCGGGAGCGTCCAATCCGCGTTATCGAGCAGCCGCGCCGGGTTGGTTTGGGTGTCGAAATCGAGCAACCTCCGCATTTGCTCCTTCACGGAGGCGATATTGTGGTCGAGGATTTCGCGGGTCAAAAGCTGCCGCTCCGTCGCGCGTCCGCTCGGGTCCCCCACCAACCCGGTCGCGCCGCCGGCGACGGCTATGGGATGATGGCCGAGCAGTTGAAACCGCCGCAACGCCAGCAACGGCACCAAATTTCCCACGTGCAGGCTGTCCGCCGTCGGATCGAACCCCGCGTAAAGAACAATGGGGGCTGCGGCCAGACGTTTTTGCAGTTCGACCGCGTCCGTACAGTCGGCCACCAGGCCGCGCCATTCCAATTCTTCAAAGATGCTCATCATGACATCAAACAACCCGCGCCTTTCCCGCGCCGCGGACAATTTCGCCGATGATCCAGGCCGCCTGCCCGCGCGCACGGATGAACTTCAGCGCGGCGTCCGCTTTTTCCGGCGCGACGACCAACGTCATGCCGATTCCCATGTTGAACACCTGGTAAAGCTCGCTTTCCGGGACGCCGCCATTGGACGCGAGCAATTGAAAAATCGGCGGCATGACCCATGAACCTTTATTGATCACGGCGTCGCATTTTTTGGGGAGCACGCGGGGGACGTTATCGATGAAACCGCCGCCGGTGATGTGGGCCATCCCTTTGACTTGAAACTTTTTCAAAACGGCGCGTGTTAACGGCCCGTAGCTCACGTGGACCTGGAGCAATTCCTCACCCAGCGTTGCGCCCAGGCCGGCAACACGGCTGCGGGGCGTGAGTTTCATCGCGTCAAAGAGGATGCGCCGCGCCAACGAATAGCCGTTGGTGTGCAGGCCGCTTGAGGCCATTCCGATGATGGCATCGCCGGGCTTGATGGTTTTGCCGTCGAGCAGCGCGCTTTTTTCGACCACGCCGACGATTGTGCCGCTGACATCGTATTCGCCGTTCTTGTAGAACCCCGGCATTTGCGCTGTTTCCCCGCCGACCAGCGCGCAATGGTTCTCGGCGCAGCCTTTGGCGAATCCGCGGATCAATTGCTCGAAAACATGCGGGCGCAACCTGCCGGTGCCGATATAATCGAGAAAAAACAGCGGCTCCGCCCCCAGCACGGCGATGTCATTGACACAATGATTGACAAGGTCCTGTCCCACGGTGTCGTGGCGGTCCATGGCGAAGGCGATTTTAAGTTTTGTTCCGACGCCATCGACGCTTGAGACAAGGACGGGCTGGCGGTATTTTTTGACGTCCAGCGCGAACAAGCCGCCGAAACCGCCGACCTTGCCCAAGACCTCGCGGCGACGCGTGGAAGCCAGCAATTGGGGCAGGCCGGCCTTGACCCGGTTGCCCAGATCGATATCGACACCCGCCGCCGCGTAAGCTTTCTGACTCATGTGCGCGGCACGTTACCCGGCAGCGGCACAGGAGACAAGCCGCGGTTATCGAACGTTGACGGCCCGGCGCGGATTTGCGACCCTGCCCGATGGAATAAGCCTGAATTTTCTGTGCAAATAAAAAAAGCCGTCATCACTGCCGCGGGAAAAAACCAGAGAACGCTGCCGCTGCAAACACTAGTGGACCGCGATGGAGTCCAAAAAACCGCGCTGGCGATCATTGTCGAAGAGGTTCTCCGGGCGGGAATCGAGGAAGTTTGCGTCGTCGTTTGCCCCAACGATGAGCCGGCCTACCGCGCCGCCGCCGGCGCGCACACCAGCCGCCTGCAATTTGTCGAGCAAACAGCGCCGCTCGGTTACGGACACGCGATCCAATGCGCCGGCAAGTTCATCGGGGAGGCTCCATTTCTTCTTCTTGTGGGCGATCACCTTTATGTCAGCCGCGCGCCAAAGAATTGCGCGCAGCAACTGGTGGAAGTTGCCGAAGCCGAATCGTGCTCGGTTTCCGCGGTGCAGGCGACGCATGAGAGTAAACTGCCCTTTTACGGCGCGGTGGGCGGACGGCTCGCGCCCGGACGCCGGCGCCTCTACCAAGTCGACACTGTCCTGGAAAAGCCGACGCCCACTGAAGCCGAACAGCGATTGATCGTGCCCGGCTTGCGGGCGGGGCGGTATCTCTGTTTTTTTGGCATGCATGTGCTGACCCCGACGGTCATGGAACGGCTGGCCGAGATAACGGCGGGAGGGCAGAATGGAGTCGCGCTCAGCCCGGCCCTTAACGCGCTGGCGGCCCGTGAACGCTACCTGGCGCTGGAACTGGACGGACGAAGGTACGACATCGGCGCCAAATACGGATTATTGACGGCGCAACTCGCGCTGGCATTCGAGGGGCGTGACCGCGACGAGGTGCTTTCCAACCTGGTCGAAATGCTCGCGCTCAAAGGGGACGCGACCGGCGCCCTATGACCGCCCGGCCAAGCCAGATCATTTCCGCGGCGGACCCCGCGGCGCGCAACCAGTCTCCCGACCCCTTTTGCCGCGGGGCCACTTTGGAGGAGTTGTTGGGCGAATGCGAGGAGCTGGAACATTTTCGCCGCCGGAGCGAGAATCTTTACGAGCGCGTGCGGGCGTTGTTTTTTCTGTACGCGATCCATCGATTTCACGCGCCGCTGAAACCGGGCCTGAATCGCCGCGGCCTGCTGCCGTTTCAGGGATATTGCCACCTGTTGCAAAGGCGATTCGAGGAGGCGGTGAAAGTTTTTCTTGACGCTCAGCGCGAGAAAGGTCCAAGCGACGCGATTTCCAGCGCGCTGGCCACGGCCTACTATCGGCTGGGCATCCAGACCCTGGCCGATCAGGTCCGTCGCAGCGTCCGCTCCGTGCGCGGCAATCAATGGATGTTCCGCATGGGCCATCCGGCGGACCAGCCGTTGCGACTGCGGCCCGAATTGTTGCGACGCGGCGACGACGGGTGCTATCCAATTCTGCGCGAACAAACGCCCGTGCGCATGGACCTGACGCACAGCGGCTGGAGTGACATTTTTTTCCTCGGAATGGATTATCCCGAAGGGGCAAGGGTCTTGAACGTGTCGATCGACCTGGGCGTTCACGGACGCGACGCGCGGACAAGACCGCCGGTGGAAGCCTATTTGCGCGTCATCGATGAGCCGGTCTTGCGGCTGGCGAGCGTGGACCTGGGCGCGGTGGCGGAGGTGACAAACCTTGCCGAAGTGTTTGATTTTGCCCGGGATTATCTGGGGCTTCTGAAAGCCGCGGTCATCGCGTCGGGAATTGTCCCGCCGGGGATCGAAGGATCGGGGCAAAGCCTTGCCGACTTGCTGGCGCGCGTGGCGGGACCGGGCCGGGGCCTGGAACTGGTGAGCAACGTCAACAATATTCCGAAGGGTTCCCGTCTGGCCGTTTCAACCAACCTTCTGGCGTCGCTGATTTCCGTCTGCATGCGCGCCACCGGCCAGGCGCAGTCGCTGCAAGGCCCGCTGGCCGAAAACGAACGCCGGCTGGCGTTGGCACGCGCCATTTTGGGCGAATGGCTTGGCGGTTCCGGCGGCGGATGGCAGGACTCCGGCGGCGTCTGGCCCGGAATGAAATTGATCCAGGGCGCCCTGGCAAAGGAGGGAGACCCGGAATTTGGGTTGAGCCGGGGCCGTCTCATGCCGACTCATCATGTGTTTGACTTCAACGACGTGTCCGAAAGCGCGCGTCGAAAATTGACGGAGAGCCTCGTGCTGGTCCATGGCGGGATGGCTCAAAACGTCGGGCCCATCCTGGAAATGGTCACGGAAAAATACCTGTTGCGATCGGAGGCGGAGTGGCGGGCGCGCCAGGAGACCCTTGGCATCCTGGAGGAAATAATGGCCGCTTTGCGAAGGGAGGACGTGGCGGCGGTTGGCGCGGCGACGTGGCGCAATTTCACGGGGCCACTGCAGACCATCATTCCGTGGGCGAGCAACTGTTACACGGAAACTCTGATTGACAAGGTGCGCGCGGAGTTTTCGTCGAATTTCTACGGGTTCTGGATGCTCGGCGGGATGTCCGGCGGCGGCATGGGTTTTATTTTTTCACCGTCCCGCAAGGCGGAGGCCCAGGAGCGCCTGCAAGAGATCATGAGCGGGACCAAGCGGGAATTGGAAAACGCCCTGCCCTTCGCGATGGAGCCGGTTGTTTATGATTTTGCGATCAACGAAACGGGAACGTCGGCGGAATTGCTCACGGGCGAGGACTCCCTTTTGCCGCGCCATTACTATGCAATGGTCGTGCCGCAATTGCTCAAGCTGGATCTGCGCGCGTTGCCGGAGTCGCGCCGGGCGGAATTGGACAAATTCGCCGCCGCCAGCCATGGCCGGGCGGAACTGGGGAACGTGGTGCAGGATGTGTTTGACCGCCTGCTTCCCCGCTGGCAACGCGAGGCGCCCGGCGCCCAGAACCTGGAGGCGCTGCTTTTGGAAAATGGATTTGACAGGACCGAACACGAGCAGATACGGGCCGACATGAAGGATGGCCGGATCGGGTTGGCGCAAAACCGGCTGCCCGCCAGCGCCAAAATCGAGGATGTTCAGGACGGCGACGTAATCGATGCCACCGGCCCGGCTGCGGCCGACTGCGAGGCGCTCGGAAAGCAGGCCATTGCGCGCGGCGAGGCGGCGGTTGTGACCCTGGCGGCGGGGGTGGGCAGCCGCTGGACCCAGGGCGCGAGAGTGGTCAAGGCGCTGCATCCCTTCTGCAAATTGGGCGGCCGGCACCGAACGTTTCTGGAGACGCACTTGGCCAAGGCCCGGCGCGTGGGCCGGCAACACGGGCTGGTCCCGCCGCATGTCGTCACCACTAGCTATTTGACACACGGGCCGATCCAGGAGTTTCTCGCCCGGCAAAACAACTATGGTTATCCCGGCCCGCTGTTGCTTTCGCCCGGGCGCGCGATCGGGCTGCGGCTGATCCCGATGGAGCGGGATTTGCGGTTTCTCTGGGAGGAAATGCCGCAGCAGATGCTGGATGAACAGGCGCAAAAGGTCCGCCAGAGCCTGCGCGCAGCATTGATCGCCTGGGCGCGACAGGCGGGTGAAGGACGGGATTACACCGACAACGCGCCGGCCCAATGCCTGCACCCGGTGGGCCATTGGTACGAAATCTCCAATCTGTTGCGCAACGGCGTATTGCTCCGCCTGTTAAAAGAACGGCCCAACTTGCATCATCTGCTGGTCCATAATATCGACTCCCTCGGCGTCGATCTGGACCCGGCCCTTCTCGGACTTCATATTCAGCGCGGTGGGTGTCTCTCTTTTGAAGTGATCGGGCGCCGATTGGAAGACCGCGGCGGCGGTTTGGCCCGTGTCAACGGCCGGGTGCGCGTTCTGGAAGGATTGGCGATGCCCCGCGAGGAGGATGAATTCGCGCTTTCCTACTACAACTCATTGAGCACGTGGATCGACGTGCGCAAGCTGCTGGCGATTTTCGATTTGACTACGGCCGACCTTTCCAACGCGGAGAGGGTTTCGGCAGCCATCCGCAAAATCGCAGCGCGCATGCCCGCCTACGTTACCTTGAAGGAAGTCAAGAAACGGTGGGGTCACGGCCAGGAGGACACCTTCCCCGTGGCGCAATTCGAAAAGCTGTGGGGCGACATGACGGCGTTGCCCGAAGTTGAGTGCCGGTTTTTTGTCGTGCCTCGCCTTCGCGGGCAGCAACTCAAGGACCAGGCGCAATTGGACGGCTGGCTCCGGGACGGCTCCGCCGCGTACGTCGAATCACTCTGCCGCTGGCAGGGTTAGCAGAAGTTGGCGGACGCTCTTTTTCTGACCGGGCAAAACAAAATCCGGAGCAATTTCGTTGAGCGGCTGCAACACAAACCGCCGCAAATGCGCCCGCGGATGCGGCAAAATCAATTCGGGCGTGTTTACCGTTTGCGAACCGAAGGCGATCAAATCGAGGTCCAGCAGCCGCGGTTCGTTGGGGATTTTTGCGGGTTGCCGCCCAAATTCCCTCTCCAATTGCCGCAGGCGACGCAGAAGGGACTTGGGTGTCTCGCCGGCATGCGGGCGAAGACCGACCACCGCATTGACAAAGGGAGGCGAACCGGCGGGACAATCCACCGGCATGGTTTTGCACAGGGACGACCGCAACAACGGCGCGGCGGAGAGCGGGCGTAGCCTTTCGATGGCCCGGCGTAGGATGTCGGCCGACTCACCCAGGTTGGAGCCCAGGGCGACGAACGCCAACCCCGCGGCATCTTCGACTTGACGCATAATCCGGCTAGGGTTTCAGCCCCAGAACGTCCTGCATGTCGTATAAGCCGGCCTTCCTTCCAACGACCCATTGGGCGGCGCGCAACGCCCCGGCGGCAAACGCCTCGCGGCTCGACGCCTTGTGCGTCAATTCAACCCGTTCTCCCGGCGCGGCGAATATGACGGTGTGATCGCCAACGACATCGCCTCCCCGGATGGCGTGCATCCCGATTTCGACGGCCGTGCGCTCGCCCACCAACCCGTGGCGGCCGTGGCGAAGCGTTTCGTCGAGCTGCTGGCGGCGCGCATCCGCCAGGATTTGGGCCAGGGCCTTGGCGGTGCCGCTGGGTGCGTCCTTCTTGAAGCGATGGTGCATTTCGACGATTTCCAAATCGTAATCGGGCCCGAGAAATTCGGCGGTTTTTCGTGTCAACCAAAATAACACATTGACGCCGGTGGAAAAATTGGCGGACCAAACCACCGGAATTTGCGCGACCGCCTCCAGCAACTCCTTTCGTTCCGCCTCCGTGTGCCCGGTGGTGCCGATGACCATGGCCTTCTGGTGCGCGGCGCAAATCCGGGCCAATCCCGCCGTGCTTTCATGGAAGGTGAAATCAACGAGCACATCCGCGTCATCGATCACCGTGCGCAAGTCCTGTCCGATCTCGATTTGCCCGGTGACATTGATGGTGGGGATGTTTTCCGCGCAGTGCAAGAGTGCCTGGCCCATCCGGCCTTTCGCGCCGGCGACAACGACCTTAGTCATGGCGCAGCACTCCGCATTGATGAAGGGTTGCCTTGAGGATTTCGCGGTTCTTCCCGCTCATCGGCGCCATTGGCAGCCGGTATTCCTCCTGGATGACCCCCATCAACGCCAGGGCGGCTTTCACGGGGATCGGGTTCGACTCGATAAAAAGGTCCTTGAACAGCGGATAAAGCTGTGCGTGCCATTTCAAGGCCGCCGCGGCATCGCCGGCGCGAAACGCCTTTACCATGCGCACAACCTGCCGGGGAACGACATTGGACGCCACGCTGACCACTCCGTGGGCCCCCACGGACATGAACGGCAGCGTGAGCGAATCATCGCCCGATAGAATCGAGAACTTCCGGCCCATTGCGGCCCGGATTTGACTTACACGATCCGCGTTGCCGCCGGCTTCCTTGATGCCGACGATCCGGGGCGTCGCGGCTGCCAGACGCCTGACAGTTTCGACGCCGATCTCAACTCCGCACCGCGATGGAACGCTGTAAAGGATGAGGGGCAGCGTCGTTACACGGCTGATTTCCAGGAAATGCTGGTACAACCCTTCCTGGGTCGGTTTGTTGTAGTACGGCGCGACCTGCAACGAGGAATCAGCGCCGGCCCTCTCCGCTTCCTGCGTCAAATAGACGGCTTCGCTGGTCGAATTGCCGCCCGTGCCGGCCATCACATGGATTCGTCCCGCCGAAAATTCCACCGCGCGGGCGATCACTTCGATATGTTCCTTGTAATCCAGCGTGGGAGACTCGCCGGTGGTGCCGACGGGCACAATCCCGTCCACCCCGGCGCGGACCTGCATCTCGATCAACCTTTTCAACCCTTCGGCGTCAAATTTCCCCCCGCGAAAGGGGGTGACAATGGCCGTGTACGTTCCAGTTAACATGCGCCAAATGAAATCCGTCCCGCGGCGCGAGTTCAATCAATTTCGATCAGCGATTCCTGTTCAACATGGCCGCCACTCGCGCCGTCCACATCGTCGGACATCGGCGCGACATCTCGACCATCAGCCAGTTTTTCCATCCCGCCACCACAATGGGGCGGCCCTTCAGCATCGCCCGGTATCCGATTTCCGCCACGCGCCGCGCGCTCATTGGGCGAAATAATCCCTCCTTCTGCTCCATTCCGGCCCGCTGCTGAAATTCCGTCTGTGTTCCCCCCGGGCAGAGCGCCGTCACGGACACTCCGGTGCCCTCCAACTCCAGCGCCAGCGCGCACGAAAACGAATAAACAAACGCCTTGCTCGCCGAATATAGCGAGAGCCAGGGACCCGGCTGGAACGAGGCGGTCGAGGCGACGTTGAGAATTCGCCCCTCGCGCCGCTGAAGCATTGGACTGAGAAATAATTTGGTCAACTGCACCACCGCTCCCATGTTGACCTCCAACAGGCGCATTTCCGCGTCCAGACCCGTCTCCGCGAACCGGCCGAATACGCCGAAGGCCGCATTATTGACAAGCACCGATATGGGAAAAGACTCGCGCTGCAACTCATCGAAAATTTCCGCGGGGGCCATCGGATCGGACAGATCGAAAGCGAGTACAGTCACAGGTACCCGGAATTGACTTTCCAATTCCCGCGCCCGGGCGGCAAGGCGCGGTTGATCGCGCGCCACCAGCGCCAGCGCGTAGCCGTCGGCCGCCATGATTTCGGCAAACTCGGAGCCGATCCCGGACGTGGCGCCCGTAATGAGCGCGGATTTTTCCGCCACCGGGCCGCTGTCAGCGGCGTCGGGCGGCGTGGAAAGACTGGAATCCGGCTCTGTCAAGCAAATACGAGCAGGTTGATCTCCTCGGGCAGGTTGTTGGAAATCTCGCGGATGATATTGCCGCGTAGCAAAGAGGCCAGGCCCCTGCGCTCGGGCGTCCCAAGGATCAGATAGGACGCGCCCAGCGTGGCGGCGATATCGACGATCGTATCGGCCACCGAATCGCTCACCGCGTAGCAAGGGAAAACCGGGTGCCCGTCGGCTTTGCCTTTTGCCGCCAGAAACACGTCTCGCGCCTCTTCGTCATCCTGCCACTTCTTCTTGTAATCCTGCTCGGTCAGAACCGGCAGCGTCCGCACGAAAAGCAGATAGAGCGGCCGGCGCGTCTGCCGAGCCTGGTCGACGGCGAAATCCAGCGTCCTTCCCGCCCCGCGGATCGCGCACATGATTGGCGGGCCGTCCACGCAATCCATATTGTACTTCACAGGCGCCACCGGAATGGGAGTTGGCACTGGGGCCGCCGCTGCCAGCGCAGCCTTTTGCCGGTTGGAGAACTCGGCGGCAAGGCCGCGCAGGAGAAGTCCCACCAGCAGCACCGTGCCGGCGAAGAGCCGGGCGGAAGGTTTGTCCACCAACAGCGAAAGCTCGATGGCCACCATGATCAGGAACGTGACGAACATCGTCCCCCGTTCCCAGACCGCCAGTCGCAGTTTTTTGTCCGTGCTGCACGCGCCCAGGTTGGTGGCAATGGCCCCGACGACCCCCACCGCGTAAAGATCGGCCAATCCGCTCATGTCCTTGACGACCACCACCAGTATCGCCGGGATGACGGCCGCCGCCATCAACCCAAGATTGGGCACCCCGAATTCGTTGAGCCTTTGAAATTGCGGCGGCAGTTCGCCGTCCCTCGACATCAGGAACGAAATGCCGATCAGCGCCACAATGGCCGTGTTGACGGCCGAGAGCAGCAGCAATCCAAATACAGCGCTGACGATCCAGGCGGCAATGTGCCCCGCAGTCGTCCCAAAAGCCCCGCCGACAAACATCTGCCCCATATACCGCAGCATGTAGTCCCTCACGCCCGGATGGCCCGGGGCGTTGACGTTGGGATTCAACGCGTCGGTCGAGTCAATGGTCAAGCCGGACAGCGCGTCCATGCCCAGGCTGAGCAGGGCGGTGAAGATGCAGACTTCCAACATGACCAAAAGGATCGCCGGGGTGGATGTTTTGGAAACATTCGGATTGGCGTCGCTGGCGCCGGGATTCATTTTCATGACCCCGGTGGAATTGGCGATGGCCTCCACGCCGGACAGTGCCAGTACCACGCCGACAAACCCTTTCCAATTTTTGAAAAATCCGCCTGTCAGCGGTTGCACGTTATGCACCGCCTGCCCAAGGTGCGGCAGGCAAAATATCCCCAACAGCAGAACGACGACGGCCGTGGGCACGGAAACCAAAAACGCCAGGCTGCCGGTATGCCGCGGACCGAAGATGTTGAGCAATCCGATGATCGCGATCCCTCCCGCCGCATACATTTCCGGATGCGGCAAGCCGAAGTAAGCGCATGCCGAGAGCGCGCTCAACGCCGCCGTCACGATGTAATCGGCAATCAGCAGAAACGCCCCGACGATGGAAATGATTTCCGAGCGGTGCCGCACGCTGGCGTAAACGCCTCCGCCGTCGGGATAATGCCTGCAAATGGCCATGTAATTGACCCCGACCAAAGCCGTCAGCACGCACATGGCCACGATGAGCCAAAAGGAACTGTAACCCCCGACGGCAAAAGCCAGCCCGATAACGTAAGCCTTGCTGGTGCCCCAATCGCCGTAAAGGATGGCGGCCGCTCGGGGCACGTCCACGTTGCGAGGCCGCCGCGTATTACCGGCAACGATCATCGAAATAAACGCTTGCCATGAGAATAAAAACTAGGAGCCGACGCCGGGAATGGCAAGATATTTAGGGCGGTTTGAGGCCCTCAACCTCGCTCCAATCAATAGTAAAAGCACAATGCGCCGTCTGAGCGGGGAATGAAGTCCTGGAAGCGACGCCACTCGACGTGGCCGTCGAACATACCCATGTTGCCCCCGGAGGGAATCCTGCCGTTGAGCATGTGGGAACTGGTAAAGGGCTTGAGACAGGGCACGTCCGGATCGTCATTATGCGGCAGGCCGGTCCAGATGTAGCGCTCCATCGTGGTCAGGTTATCGGACAAATTGTAGGCGCTGGTGATGGTGGCGCAGGCGGTGAGCACCCGCGCCGACGTGTTTATGGGGACAGAATGGCCATTGAGAGTCATCGGTTCCCCGGTGAGCTTCTGATTCATGTTGGTGCTAAGTTCCCACTCGCCCGTGTTTGCGTAGTCGCCAATTCCGTACAGTGTCTGGGCGTATCCAACAATGCAAAACGCGGAGTCGTTGTCGTAATCCTCTTTCATCGTATTGTTCCAATTTGTCAGCCAGTCGGCGTTGGCAAATTCCTCGTAGGTGCCGGGGTCATACCAGACTTTGTAAGTAGCGCCGCTGGCGGCCAAATCGCTTCCGGCTGACTTCACCAGGTCCCACGGCTGGTGAGTCCCGGCGTCGTCCGGAAGAAAATCCTTGCTGTCATGGGCGTACATGGTGAACGCAAGCAATTGCTGCCTTTCATTGCTTTTGCAATTGACCAGTATGGCCTGTTCCTTGGCCTTGCCCAGGGCCGGCAGAAGAAGTGCCGCCAGAATGGCGATGACCGCTACGACCACGAGCAATTCGATCAGCGTGAATCCTTCGGCCCACGGACGATTGGCGGCGTCAACGGGGCTGGAAGATGCCAGCGTTGACCGCCATGACTGGTGATTGGGCATTTATGGCACAGTCCAGGCCTGCACGACTTTCCATTGATCACCCGGAGGCAAGGAGCGCGACAACCGCGAATTTACATTTTTCCGCGGAATACACAACCTCTTTTTGCGCCCTTGACTATCCAGTCCATCGTGTGGATATTGATTTTGCCGATTTTGGGGGCGTACTGGTTTCGACCTGCGAGATGCGCCAGAGGCGGCATGCCGAGGATGGTTCGTTGGCCTCGTAAAAAACCGAACCAAAAGTTAAGTGCTAACGAACAATTAGCCCTCGCGGCTTAAGCGCCGCGACGTTCGCCCCTGGACACCTGCTACGGGGGATGAACGCCATAGCAGGTTAGGCGAAGGCCGGAGTCCGCGCGGTTTTTGCCGAAGTTATTTCATGCGGGCTGGACGGTCGGATTCGCGTCAGAACGTTATTCGGCGGTTGAGACTCTCTTCTGACTAAGCATGTAGTCGCGGCTGGTATATTTGGCAGGCACGCGGGTTCAACTCCCGCCGCCTCCACCAAATCCAGCGGTGTTGACAGTGCCCCGAAGCACGTTCTGTTTAGGTGCGCCTAAATGTTGTCGAGGCGAAAACGAACTGCTTTGCCAATTTTATAGCAAGGAGTAAGCTCGCGCTTCATCCAATTGTCATCCGTCCGTGGCTGCGCTGGTACAGTGTTGATCGTTTTCTGTTTTTCTCAGACGACCCGACATTCGTATCTCTGATGGTTCATTGTTCGGCTTCAGAATCATTGTTGTATTCATATAGGCAGTTCATCATAAATCGAAGTGGTGAAGGCGTGCCACACACACAAAGAGCGAGCGCAGTTCGTGAACCTCCGTGCAACCGGCTGAGCGCGGACGACAAGGCAATCGCGAGTTGCAAGAATCGTCCGATTTCCATGGGGGCGCCGATCAGCCGATCGATCCTCTCGCCAGCAGGGTGCTCGACAATCAACATCATCCAGCCACATTCGCGCGTAAGCTCCACCGGCCTCACCGCCCAAGCCCCATCGAGGTTGGGCGAGCACGGGCAGGATTACGCGGCTGTTACTCGTCAAGAGGAGAAGGGCGATCATTGCGTCGTGAGCTTTCGCTATTGTTTCAACATCTCGCTATTCTGCTCGGAAGCCGGGGCCGGAGTGAAACCGGCCAGGCATGTCACATGGTAATGCACTTTCTTATTTCAAGCCACGCGTTAGGAAATCGCTCATTGCCAGAGTGAACATTATGCCGAGCAAGAAAAACCCCGTTGCGAGTGCGACCCAGATCACCGGGCTTCGTCCACGAATTTCCATGAAAAACACAAGAATGAGCACAGTCTTTGCGGCGGAAATTGTCATTGCTGCGATGGTGTTAAAAGGCCCGAGGTTCACGTAGGCGGCGCCCACGGTGAGCGCAAGCAGGCCAAGCAGGGCCCCCGCCGTAAATAGAAATCTATTGGTGGCCGGTTCTCGGTTCATGAGTGCCGCTCCACAAGATAAATCAATGGGAACA
>DATKFW010000077.1:0-3202 GCA_035511075.1 Vulcanimicrobiaceae bacterium | reverse complement strand
GCGCTCAGAAATACCTGGCAACGGAATGATTTCGATTTTCTGGTCAATAATGCGGGGATCGGCATCCATGCGACATTCATGGAAACGACCGAAGAGCAGTTCGATCAATTGATGAACATCCATCTGAAAGGGACATTTTTCCTGACCCAGAAATTGCTCCCCCTCATGCAGGATGGCGGACGGATCGTGAATTTGTCGTCGGGGCTGGCCCGGTTTTCGCTGCCTGGATACGCGGCTTATGCCGCCATGAAAGGCGGCATCGAAGTCTTGACGCGTTATATGGCCAAAGAACTGGGACCGCGCAGAATCACCGTGAATGTCGTGGCGCCGGGCGCGATCGAAACCGATTTTGGGGGCGGGGCCGTGCGCGACAACAAGCAGATTAATGATTTCATCGCCTCACAAACCGCCCTGGGCCGAGTGGGTCTTCCTGATGATATTGGCGGCGCCGTTGCCTCTCTATTGTCGGATGACACCGGGTGGATCAATGGCCAAAGAGTCGAAGTATCCGGCGGCATATCCCTGTAAGATTCTGTCAATTTCATGGGGCCGCACATCTTATGACTGACTTACAAATCGAAGTCGCCTTTCGGTTCTGTGAGATAACTGGGACAACTTGCCCATTTTATTGGAATAAATACGAGGCTTCGATTCTTTTCGTTCCATCGATTGCCAATGTGGGTCCAAGTGCCATGACCTGCGATTCTGTGTCTCTACGTTGCAAGATGAATGGCACGAAATCGGCACATTCACGCAGTGATTCATCGCAGTCTCGACACGACGCCGGTTCTACCTATCAGAATTGCTCCGCCTGAAACCGGGTGGCGTCATTCAGCATGTTGATGTTGTTGAACATGACGCAGGCCAGGCGGCCGGCTGGAATCAACCCGGCAACCTGCTGCAACTCCGCACCGGTAAAAACCTGCTTAAAATTCCTTCCGCCATGCAGGCGGAAATAAATGAGGCCGCTGGTCGTGACCCGGGCCACGAAAGGATCAACGACATGCACCAGATTCAATTCCAGGCACAGCGACAATACCCGGTCCTCCGGCCAGTTTCCGCGGGGTTCCCAAAGAAACGCCAGCCCATGTCTTTCAATCGTGCTGAAGAAACCTCGCATTTGATCAATGTTGGTTGGCGTGCAGATGAAACGGGCGGGACATTGGAACAAAACATATCGCGCGGAAAGCGCTTCGGCGCAGGCCCGCGTTCTTTCCCATGCCCACAAGACCGTTGGGCTTATTTGAAAAGATCCGCACTGTTCCAGTTGCGAGGGTGTGAGTTTGGTCTTCAGCCGGCGGAAGGTGGGGCTTTTGGCCGTGTGTGTGATCAACTGCCACGCCTTCAGGGTGAATTCAAAATCGGCAGGCACCAAGGCGCGCCAGCGTTGCAGCGTGGAAATCCTGGGTGGCTCATAAAATGTCTGTTGCACTTCGGCGACTGGAAACCGTTCGGCGTATTCGACCTTGGGCAGCGGGAACCCGCAGCAGCCGGTTTTGATCAACGTCGCAACCATTGAGCAATATGGAGCAGAATGCACATTTTGCCATCTCGCGCCGGAGAGCAAATATGTTATGTTCTCATCCGAGTGGCCAGCGAACATTTTCAATTTCATCCGGTCGTATCGGAATGGCTGGAACGGAAGTTTGGTTCGCCGACCGAACCGCAGGAACGCGGCTGGCCGGCGATCCAATCGGGAGCGCACACGCTCATCGCCGCGCCCACCGGCTCCGGCAAGACGCTGGCGGCTTTTCTCGCCTCGCTTGATTCCCTGTTTCGCGAGGGTTTGCAAGGAGCGCTCAAAGATGAAACCCAGGTTTTATACGTCTCGCCTTTGAAGGCGCTGAGCAACGACATCCACAAGAACCTGGAAGAGCCGCTTGCGGAAATTCAGGCGGCGTTCAAGGCCGGCGAGGGCCACGACATAACCGTGCGCGCGGAAGTACGCACGGGCGACACTCCCGCGGCGAAGCGCCAGGCCATCATCCGGCGTCCTCCGCACATTTTGGTCACGACGCCAGAATCCCTCTACCTGCTGCTGACTTCCGCTTCTGGGCGAAAAATGCTGGGCACGGTGCGCACACTGATTGTGGATGAAATTCACGCCGTGATCGGCAACCGCCGCGGCGCGCATCTGGCGCTCAGCATGGAACGGCTGGCCGCGCTGGTCTCGGGGCCATTGCAGCGCATCGGGCTTTCGGCGACGCAAAAGCCCATTGAGCAGGTGGCCAGGTTTCTTGTTGGCGCCCGCAATGTGGACAAAGCCGGACTGCCGCTCTGTCGCGTGATTGATGGCGGACATTTGCGCGCCTTGGATGTCGCCATTGAACTTCCGGGTTCGCCCTTGGAGGCGGTGATGTCCAATGAAGTCTGGGTCGAGGTTTACGAACGATTGGTCTGTCTGATCGAATCGCATAGCACCACACTGGTTTTTGTCAACACCCGGCGGCTGGCCGAACGCGTCGCGCATCAACTTTCGGCCCGGCTCGGACCGGACAAGGCCACTTCGCATCACGGCAGTCTCTCGACGAAACTCCGTTTGGATGCGGAGAACCGGCTTAAACGCGGTGAATTAAAGGTGCTCGTGGCCACGTCGTCCTTGGAACTGGGCATAGACATTGGCTCAATTGATCTGGTCTGCCAGTTGGGAACAACCCGTTCGATCGCCACCTTTCTCCAGCGAGTGGGACGGGCGGAACACAAACGCGGTGGCTTGCCCAAAGGGCGCTGGTTTCCCCTGACGCGGGATGAACTCGTGGAATGTGTCGCGACGCTTCGCTGTGTCCGGCGTGGCGAGCTGGACGCCCTGCACATACCGCCAAAGCCCCTCGATGTTCTGGCCCAACAGATCGTGGCCTCAGCCGCCAGCGAGGATTGGGAGAAAGAGAAATTGTTTGAACTGGTGCGTTCGGCTTATCCCTATCGCAACCTGACATTCGAGGAATTCCAGGAAGTCATCCAAATGCTGGCGGAGGGTTTCAGCACCAAACGCGGACGGCGGAGCGCGTTGATTCATCATGATGCGGTGAACCGGCGTATCCGGGGACGGCGTAATGCCCGATTGGTGGCGTTGACTTCGGGCGGAGCCATCCCGGATAACGGGGATTACCGGGTGGTCGTCGAGCCGGGCGACGCGTTTGTCGGCACGGTCAATGAGGACTTCGCCGTCGAAAGCATGGCGGGTGATATTTTTCAACTCGGC
>DATKFW010000076.1:0-3647 GCA_035511075.1 Vulcanimicrobiaceae bacterium | reverse complement strand
GCGTCGAAATTGATCCGGTGACGGCGCGCATCGCCAGGGCGTTGTATCCCGATGCCGACATCCGAGAGCAGCCCTTTGAAAAATCCAAACTCGCCGACGAATTTTTCGACCTCGCCATTTCCAATGTTCCGTTCGGCGATTATACCGTCCACGATCCGCGCTGGAACAAATACAAATTTTCCATCCACGATTATTTCTTTCCCGCTGCGTTGGACAAGGTGCGGCCGGGCGGACTGCTCATGTTCATCACGTCACACCACACGATGGACAAGCTTGATTCAACCCTGCGCGAGCTGGTCGCCGCCAAAGCGGAATTGCTCGGCGCAATCCGATTGCCCAACGATGCCTTCAAGAAAAATGCCGGCACGGAAGTCACCACCGACATCGTGATGCTCCGCCGGTTGCGCGCCGGTGAATCACCGTGCTGCGCGGCATGGAAAACATCGGTGGATTTTACCAACGAACAGAAGGAAAAATTGTCGCTCAACGAATACTTTGCCGCTCATCCCGAAATGATGTTGGGAAAGATGCGGCTGACCAGGGGGATGTATCGAGACGGTGAACCAACGCTTGCGCCGGACGGCCGTGACTTGGAAAAGAAATTGGCGCAGGCGATTGAGCAACTTCCGCAAAATATTTACCAGGCTGAAAATCAGAAGACCGCCGCGCGGGTCTTGGACGTGAACATTCCCGCGCCGGACTACATCAAACCCAATGCTTTTTGCCTCCACGAAGATGGCCGTGTTTGCATCCGTGAAGACGACAAGCTGCGTCCACTGGACGATATGCCTGTTGAAACGCGCTCGCGGATTCGGCGAATGATTGGGGTCCGCGACGCCGTGCGCGGTTGCTTGCGCTCACAGCTTGACGGCAGCCCCGAAATCGCAGTCGTTGAAGCGCGCTTCCAGCTTAACCTGGCTTATGACCGTTTCGTTTCCCGTTTCGGCCCCATCAATGCCCGGGTCAATCAGAATGCCTTCGACGGCGATCCTGATTTGCCGCTGTTGCTGTCGTTGGAACATTACGACGAGGAAAACAGCGTTGCCACCAAGGCCGCTGTCTTTCACGAGCGCACCATCCATCACAAACAAGCCGTCGAATCGGCGGGCACGCCCAAAGAAGCCTTGCTCATTACGCTGAATGAAAAAGGCCGTGTTGATCTCGACCACATGGCCCGTTTGCTTGATCGGTCCGTTGATGAATTCCTGCCGGACTTGAAGGGGATGATTTTTCTCAATCCGCAGAACAGTCAATGGGAGACCGAAGACCAATACCTTTCCGGTAATGTCCGCGAAAAACTCGTCGCCGCCGATGTCGCAAGCGCCAGCGACCCGCGCTTCCGCGAAAATGTCGAGGCGTTGAAGTCCGTGCAGCCGCAGGACTTGCCCGCCGCCGAAATTGACGTGCGATTGGGCGCAACCTGGCTGCCGGAATCGGATGTCGAAAAATTCGTCCACGAGCTGCTCGGCGTTTCATCGGGCGTTCAAGTCAGCCACATTCACGCGCTCGGCTCGTGGCACATCACTGCCGATTGGGAGGCAAAACAATCAACCGCCAACACGACGGATTGGGGGACGAGCCGTTACAGCGGGCTTGAATTGGTTCATGACGCGCTCAATCTCAAGACACCCACGGTCTATGACATGACGGAGGACAAAAAGCCCGTAGTCAATCCGACGGCGACCGAAGCCGCCAGGGAGAAACAGGAGCGCATCAAGGAGAAGTTCAAGGAATGGGTTTGGGCGGACGATGACCGTCGCGAGCGGCTGGTCCGGCTTTACAATGACACGTTCAATCACTGCCGAGTCCGCACGTTTAACGGCGAACATCTGACCTTGCCGGGCGCAAGCTCCGCCGTTCGCCTGCATTTGCATCAAAAGGCGGGCGTCTGGCGTATCCTGCAAACGGGCAACACGCTGCTCGGCCACGTCGTCGGCGCGGGCAAGACCTACACCATGGTTGCCTCGGCGATGGAACTGAAACGGCTTGGACTTGCCCGCAAGCCCCTGTTTGCCGTTCCCAATCACATGCTCGGTCAGTTTTCGACCGAGTTGCTCGCGCTGTATCCGGGCGCCAATATCCTTGTCGCCGGCAGGGAAGATTTTGAAGCCCAGAACCGGAAGAAACTTTTCAGCCGTATCGCCACCGGCAATTGGGATGCCATCATCGTGACCCATTCCGGCTTTGAACGGATACCGCTGTCCGAAGAAACCCAGGTTCGTTTTTTCAGGGAACAACTGGATGAACTGGAAAAAGTGAAACGCGAGCACGCGGGCACGGACAACCGGCGCTTGGTAAAGGAGATTGAAAAGGCCAAGAAACGGTTGGAAGCCAAACTCGAAGCCCTTCTGGCCAACCACAAAAAGGACAATACCCTGACGTTTGAAGAACTCGGCGTGGACCGGCTTTTCGTGGACGAGGCCCATTATTTCAAAAATCTTTTTTATATTTCCAAGATGACGCGCATTGCCGGATTGCCGCAGACGGCCAGCGAACGCGCCTTCGATATGTTTCTGAAAGTGCGGCATATCCAATCCAAAAACGGCGGCGGCGGGGTCGTCTTTGCCACCGGCACACCCATCGCCAACAGCATGGCCGAGATGTTCACTATGCAGCGGTTTTTGCAACCGGACGACTTGCAGAAACACAAGCTGCATCATTTTGACGGGTGGGCGGCGACGTTCGGGGAGCCGGTGACGGCGATGGAACTGTCACCGGACGGGGCAGGCTATCGTTTGAACACGCGCTTCGCCCGTTTCATCAACGTGCCGGAATTGATGCAATTATTCCGGCAGATGGCTGATGTGCAGACCGCGCAGATGCTCAATCTGGCGCGCCCGAGACTCGACGGTGAAAAAGCCGCCATTCGCTGCGCACCCGCGACACCGGCCTTGAAAAAATTTGTTGAATCATTGGTCGAGCGCGCCCGACGTTTGAAAATCGAGCGGGTTGACCCTTCGGAAGATAACATGCTCAAAATCACGAGCGAGGGACGTAAGGCGGCGCTCGATCTGCGGTTGATGCTGCCATCGGCCAAGGACGACCCGCAAAGCAAGGTCAACCTGGCCGTCGAAAATATTTACCGCATTTGGGAGGCGAGCAAAGAGGGTCGCCTGACGCAACTGGTCTTCTCCGACCTTTCCACGCCAAAGGACAAGGGCTTCTCCGTTTACGATGACATGGCCGAAAAACTGGTGAAACGCGGCCTGCCGCAGGCGGAAATTGCCTTTATCCAGGATTACGACGCCGACCATGCAAAACTGGCTTTGTTTCGTTCGGTGAACGCGGGCAAAGTTCGCGTCCTTTTCGGCAGCACACAGAAAATGGGGTCCGGAACGAATGTGCAAGAGCGTCTGGTTGCGCTTCATCACCTCGACGCTCCTTGGCGGCCCGCCGACGTGGAGCAACGCGAAGGCCGCATTCTGCGGCAGGGCAATAAAAATTCCGTGGTGCAGATTTATCGCTACGTCACCGAAGGGTCGTTTGACGCTTATATGTGGCAGACTCTCGAAACCAAGGCCAAGTTCATCACCCAGGTGATGAGCGGCGACATGACCATTCGCCGCATCGAAGACCTCGATTCGACCGCGCTCACCTATGCCGAGGTCAAGGCCATCGCCTCCGGCAATCCGCTCGTCATCGAAAAG
>DATKFW010000075.1:0-20079 GCA_035511075.1 Vulcanimicrobiaceae bacterium | reverse complement strand
GGGAGAGGGGAGGCCTTTTGCCAACCGCGTTCTTCTAACCTAGCACCTTTAGTGCCAATGGCAATTTTGCCACCTCCTAAGTGGCTAAAGCCCGCGAGGCGAAACTCCGTAAGTAATGTGTAGAATGCCCGCCCCAGGCGTTTCCCCCTCGTAATCAGGGTCTTTCAGCCGTCGGCCGCCGGCGCTCTGGTGCCGCGCATAGCACCGATTTTTCGCGGTCTTAAAGGCAACGCTATTGCCAGAAATCGCCCGGCATTGTCTCATTTTGGGACACAGTGTCCAAAAAATTGGCAATCCCGGGTCGGCCCTATTTTCTGGATTTTGCCGGTTCCAGGTCCATGAGGTTGCTGGGAATTGTTTCGTCTATTTTTGGATTTATTCCCGGCGGGTTGAAAATGTTTGTGGCGGCCGACTCGCCTGTGCCCAACGCGGGAATCGACAAGGGTTCGGGCTGCGGCGCCGGACTCGACCCGCCGCGCTTGTGCAATTGGGTCCCCGCCAGAACTCCAATCCCAACCCCGGCGACAAATGCCAGCGCCAATTGCGGGCCGGTGAACCGGGATGGCAAGAGCACAGCGTGGCGCCAACCTCGGATCCGCCCGGAAAGTCTGGCAAAGAGAACTCTGGCGGCCTGGCGTGTCGCGCCGGTTGCCGGGGCCCGGCGCCTCGGCCAATCCCATTGTTCCCTGCATGACGGGCACGTCACATGGACCGTCCCGGCCTTCCCCGGGATGCCGATTTTCCGTCCGCATTTTGGGCAGTCAAGGAGAATAGTATCGCTCATAGGATGCGGACAAAAGCTCTGGCAAAAAGCCACCGCCGCCCCGGAAAGTCAAGCTCGCAAGTTGGCGCGCTAGTTGCCGAGGCATTGGATGCCGGGGCCAGATTTGCTCTTGCCACGCACGCGAAAGAATGGCTATTTTTTTTGATGACGGAACAAATTCTCATTCTGGATTTCGGAGCGCAGTACACGCAGGTCATCGCCCGGCGCGTGCGGGAATGCCGGGTTTATTCCACAGTCGTCCGTTTCGACATACCGGCGGGGGAAATCGCGGCGCTCAATCCCAAAGGCCTGATCCTTTCCGGCGGTCCGGCCAGCGTGTACGCTCCCGACGCTCCCCTTCCGGACCCCGGAATATTCCGTCTGGGTGTTCCGATTCTTGGCATTTGCTACGGCGCCCAGTTGATGGCGCATTTCCTGGGCGGCAAGGTGGCGCGCGGACAAAAGCGCGAATACGGCAAGGGCACCCTGCTGATTACCGATCCATCCTCCGCCCTCTTCGCCAACCTGCCTGATTCCCTGCAGGTCTGGAATTCGCACGGAGACAAACTCACTTCGCCCCCGAAAGGTTTCAAGGCAGTCGCGACCTCGGACAATTCGGAATTTGCCGCCATCGAAGATCGTCCGCGCAAATTGTTCGGTTTGCAATTTCATCCGGAGGTCGTTCACACGCCGCGGGGACGGGAGATCATCTCCAATTTCGTTCATGGCGTCTGCGGTTGCGGCAAGGAGTGGACGATGCGCCATTACATTGACAAGGCCGTCGAGGAAATCCGCGCCGAGGTGGGCGGCGAACGGGTCATACTCGGTTTGAGCGGCGGGGTGGATTCCAGCGTTGCCGCCGCCCTGCTCCACAAGGCCATCGGGAGCCAGTTGACCTGCATCTTTGTCAATAATGGTTTGCTCCGCGGCCGCGAGCATCAAGTGGTGCGCGAGGTCTTTGGGCGTCACTTTAAAATCAAGCTGCAATACGAGGACGCCTCGAAGCTCTTCCTGCGCCGGTTGAAAGGTGTCACGGACCCCGAGCGCAAACGCAAGATCATCGGAAAAACATTCATCAAAGTTTTTCAGGCGGCGACAAAACGGGCCGGCGCGGCGAAATTCCTGGGCCAGGGCACGCTGTATCCCGACGTCATAGAATCGATTCCGATCGCCGGCAATCCGGCGGCGCTGATTAAGAGCCATCATAACGTCGGCGGTTTGCCCAAGAAAATGAAGTTCCAACTGATCGAACCGCTCAAGTGCCTGTTCAAGGACGAGGTGCGCCACTTGGGCGCAGAGTTGGGGTTGCCCAAGGAAATGGTCATGCGCCAGCCTTTTCCGGGCCCGGGCCTGGCCGTGCGCATTCTTGGCGAAGTGACGCCCAAACGTTGCGAAATATTGCGCGAGGCCGACACGATTGTGGTCGAGGAGATGAAGGCGAGCGGTTGGTATTACAAGATCTGGCAAAGTTTCGCCGTCCTGCTGCCCGTGCGCAGCGTCGGCGTCATGGGAGACGAGCGCACCTACGACTTCACCATCGCCATTCGCGCCGTCGAGTCGCAGGACGGGATGACCGCCGATTGGGTCAAGCTGCCGTACGAACTCCTCGAAAAACTCTCCAACCGCATCATTAACGAGGTCAAGGGCGTCAACCGCGTCTGCTTCGACATCTCGAGCAAGCCCCCCGCCACGATCGAGTGGGAGTGATCGGGCCGGGCATCGGTTGCGCGCCGATCAATTCACTGCCCGGCAGCCGCCGCCGATCGAGTTCCTCCCAGGGGAAAAGTCCGCCAGTTAGTTGTCAATAATCAATTTCGGCCGGTACAAAAGTGGGTGGCCATTGACGTCGCGCTGGGGCTTCTCCTTCATCAGTCGGCGCGCCTCGCCGATGAGGTAATCCCATTGCAGGGCCGGGCCGGGATCGACCTTGTTGGTCTGGATATGATAATGGCCCAGCACTCCGTGATAATTTTGCAACTCCTCCGCGGGCACCTTGTGGGTCATCAGCCGGCCATCGGCTTCACGCGGGTAGTCGCATGTGATTCGTGGAAAGATGGTGCATAGGGCGGCGGTCAATTTTGCAAGGGCTTTGTACTGCTGCGGCGTAAAATCATATTGATGCAACCGGCTGCCCTGCACCTCGCCGACAATCATTTCGCGACGCGCCGGGCGCCCGACAAAATGAGACTTGCGCTCCGGCGATGGGCCAAACGATTCGGGGATGGTGATGATCGTGCTGCCGTCGGGCTCTTTCTTGTACCATTCCGCGAGCGGATCCTTTTCAGTTTCACGGTATGAACCCATGTTGGCGATTTCGATTCCAACCGAGCGATTATTGGAAATGGTGGCGTGGCGGGCGCGTTCTTTTAAATCGAGCGTCTGGTAAATGGTCCCATCCAGGTCGCACATGAAATGAACGCTCAAATCGCGCCGGTCCTGCAATGTCTTGAAACAATTTCGCGAAATTCCCGCGACGTCAAAGTGCAGGACGAATTGATCGACATTGGATTGGAGCGTCGGAAGGTCCCATCCGCCGCCGCGGATGCGTTCAAGCTCTTCGGGCGTCAGGTTGCTCCGCCGTATGTCATACCGGTTTGGCGTGCGCGGAGAATCCAAATGCGGTTGGGAGCTTTTAAAATCCGACTCTTCGAAAGGCACAAAGCGGCGCTCAACGCGGTAAGCGTCGTACCCGCCCCGGTCCATCCAAAGCACCACGGATGTTCCGGTATGAAAAAACTGGCCGGCAACGACGATTTCATCGCCTTTCCTGCGTTCATGCGCGCCGGGCTGATGGCAAATACAACCGGCAAGTAAAACTGAAGCGGAGGCTGACGCCAGGAGAAGCGCGCTTCGCCACCAGGGAAAGCGATTCGTCGGCATCGAACGGTTGGCTGGGTGTTTAGTGAGGCAAAATGGCGACCTTCGCGACGAGGAGAATAAACCCAATCAAACCAAGAATCAGAAGCCAAAAAATCCCTTTGACCGCCAAAACCACTCCCGTGACCAGAATGGCCGCCATGATCCAATAAACAATGATCGCTAGAAAAATATTCATCCGCCGCAGAGGTTACCCGATTCACCGCGCCACGCAAGCGCGGAAGTTGGTCCAAGGAAAAGCGGAGACCAGGGCTATACCTTCTTGGCGATGTAATCCTCCAGTTTGACGGCGTCGGCGGCGAACGTGCGGATGCCCTCCGCCAATTTCTCGGTCGCCATCGCGCTTTCGTTCATCATCCAGCGGAAGCTTTTTTCGTCCACGGGTATGCGGGTCAGCTTGGGGTCCTTGCTTGTCTGGGGCGAAATCTTCCGTTGCACCGGGTCGGAGGAATTCTTGAGTTCGCCGAGCAACTCCGGACTGATCGTGAGCAAATCGCACCCCGCCAGTTCAAGCACCTCGCCCTTGCTCCGAAAGCTCGCGCCCATGATTTCGGTCGGATGGCCGAAAGTCTTGTAGTAGGCGTAAATCTCCCGCACGGACAGCACGCCGGGATCCTCGGAGGGAGCGTATTCCTTTTTGTTGGCCTTTTTATACCAATCAAGAATGCGGCCGACAAACGGGGAGATCAATTTCGCGCCCGCCTCCGCAGCGCCGACGGCCTGCGCCATTGAGAAAAGAAGTGTCATGTTGCAATTGATGCCTTCCTTTTGCAATATTCGCGCCGCCTGGATTCCTTCCCAGGTCGTCGCCAGCTTGATCAACACCCGCTCGCGGCCGATGCCGGCCTTGGCATAACGTTCGATGAATCCCCGCCCTTCGGCGACCAGCGCCTCCGTGTCAAACGCAATCTTTGCGCTCGTCTCTGTCGAGACGCGCCCCGGGACGATTTTCAAAATCTCGAGGCCGAAGTGGACGAGCAAGGCGCGCATCGTATCATCCGGAGAGCGCGATGTTTTCTTGCCGGTCTGGATCTCCGCCTCGACCAGCGATTGGTACTCCGGCTTTTGCGCGGCCTTGAGGATCAACGTGGGATTGGTGGTCGCGTCCTCTGGCGAGTATTCCTTGATGACGGCAAAGTCCCCGGTATCGGCCACGACGCGTGTGAATTGTTTCAATTGGTCAAGCTGATTCATAAAGCGTTTCTTTCGTTCCTAACCTTGATGTTTATTTTAATCTCATTCGGGCGGGAGGCAAGTTTAAGATTAAGAGCTTATCCGCAAATTAAAAAGCGTTCTGCGACAGTGGATTTTGGCGGCATCCAAGGCAGCCCGCAAACCGGGCCGCTCTTATCTCTTCCTTTTTTCCCATCCTGCAAATCCTGTCAATATTCAGTTCTTTAACTACATCGTTCCGACTCAGACCAGCTTCTTGTATTCCTTGCTTTCAGCCAGTCGTTTGACCAGCTCCTTGACCTTTTGAGCCTGGCTCCTGTGCGCCAGTAAAACAGCGTCGTCGGTTTGCACCAGGATTGTATCGCGCTGTCCCACCACCGCGATGGGCGTCCGGTTTTTCGTGCGGGCATCAAAAATGATATTGCGCGCGGCATCCACGTGAACGAAGTCCGCCACAGCGCAATTGCCTTCCGCATCCGCCTTGAGATGCCGGGCCAGCGCCGTCCAGGAACCCAGGTCGTCCCAGTCAAAGGCGCCGTCGGCCACGACGACGTTCTGCGCGTGTTCCATCAAAGCGTAATCAATTGAGATTTTCTTGATCTCCGGGTATTCGCGGGCCAGCACTTTGTTGAGCCTGGGTGTGCCGGCGGCCTTGAACCATCGCTGGCATGCCGCCGCCATTTCCGGTTGGTGCTTTTCCAGCCCCTGCGTGACGGTCACAAACGACCAGATGAACATTCCGGCATTCCAACGATACTGGCCGCTGGCGAGGTATTCCTCGGCTTTTGTGAAATCGGGTTTCTCGACGAACTTTTCGGCCTTGAAAAAAGTCGTCCGGTACGGTTTGACTCCGTGCGGCGCCGGCAGAACATTGCCAACCCGAATATAGCCGTAACCCGTGGCGGGTTCCGTGGGTTTGATTCCGATGGTGACGATGACCTGTCCGCGCGAGGCCAGGTCCATCGAGTCCCCCAGGACCTGCTGAAACTTCTTCTCTTCCGGTATCACCTGGTCCGCCGGAAGGACCGCCATGACCCCGCTGGTGGAACGTTGTCCGACGATTGCCGCCCCAAGAGTCACGGCGGCGCAAGTGTCCCGTCCCACCGGCTCGGCAACGACGTTTTCGGCCGGCAGCTTTGGCAATTGGCGGCGGACTTCGGGCCCCTGGACGGCATTGGTAATGACAAGTATGTTTTTTAGCGGCACCAAAGGCAGGACCCGATCCACGGCTTGCTGCAGGAACGAGCGCGAGCCCAGAAGCGCGACCAATTGCTTGGGTGTTTTTTCGCGGCTCAAGGGCCAGAAGCGTTCCCCGCGGCCCCCCGCCATGATGATGACAAACCGGTCGTTATTTTGCCTCGCGATTTTCATACTGTTTTCCTTTCACGCCCTGGAGGAGGGCGGCGGTGAATTGAGTCACCGCGGCGACCATCTCCGCGCTCTTGCCATGCGCCGCAATTTGGTTGACAACCGCGCTGCCCACCACAACCGCATCGGCGCTGCCTGCCACCATCCGGGCCTGTTCGGGAGTGGAAATGCCAAATCCCACGGCGACAGGCAAGTCCGTGTGGGCGCGGATTTTTGCGGTCATCGCGCCGATGCTGTCGGAGATTTTCGTTTGCATGCCGGTGACGCCTTCGCGTGAGACATAATAAATAAAACCGCTCCCGCGCTTGACGATCAGTTCAATGCGCGATTCGGGCGTGGTCGGCGCGACCAGGTAAATCGCGCACAGCCCCGCGCGCGCCATGAGCGACTCGTAATTCTCCGATTCCTCCGGCGGCAAATCAAGGGCCAGCAATCCATCAACCCCCGCCAGCGCGGCGTCCTGAACGAATTTTTCAAGGCCCACGCGGTGCATGAGATTAAAGTAGATATAGAGGACGATCGGGATTTGGGAACTGCGCCGGATATCTGCCACGGATTGAAGGACCCTCGCTGGAGTGGTGCCGGATTCCAATCCGCGCTGGGCCGCCAGTTGGTTGACCACGCCGTCGGCCAGCGGATCGCTGAAGGGCACGCCCAGCTCAAGGATATCCACACCAATGTTGTCGAACGCCAGCGCCAGATCGCGTGTGGCGGAAAGGTTCGGATCCCCCGCGCCGATATAGACAATGAACCCCTTTTGTCCCTGGTTTTTCAGCCCCGCAAATCGTTCTACGATTCGGTTCATCGCCCAAGCGCGATCAAAACATCAACGCGCCTGCCGCCGGCGTTTGACATTGATCTGGGCCAAAGAGTTGGCGAGCGCAGCCTGAACCACCGCCGCCTCGGATTCATCGAGATGTTCGGCCAGGCGCGCTTCGGCCCGGCGCCGTGCTTCCTCGGCCTTGGCTTCGTCGATTTGCTCAACCCGCATTGCCATGTCCGTCAATATGGCGACGCGCTGGCCTGTGATTTCCACAAACCCTTCCCCGACGGCCAGAAAGAGATCCTGTCCGTCCTTGCGAACGACTATTTCCCCGGGGACCAATTGCGTCATCAACGGGACATGGTTGGGATAGACCCCCATCTCGCCTTCCACCCCCGGCAACGTGACCATTTCAACCTGGTCGGAAAAGGTCTGGGCCTCGGGCGTGACGATTTGAAGTTGAAGCGTGTTTGCCATCTAGGAGGCCTCTTTGATTTCGTCGATGCCGCCCTTCATGTAAAAGTTGCCTTCATTGACCTCGTCATGTTTGCCATCGAGAATCTCCTTGAAGCCGCGCACCGTTTCCGCCACTGGCACCTGCTTGCCTTCGCGGCCGGTGAACACCTGGGCGACCGTAAATGGCTGGCTCAGAAAACGCTGGATTTTTCGCGCCCGAAACACCATCAGCCTGTCCTCCGGCGAAAGCTCGTCCATGCCCAGGATCGCGATGATGTCCTGCAAATCCTTGTAGCGTTGCAGCACTTTCTGCACCCCGCGCGCCACGTCGTAATGCTCCTGGCCCACGATCTCAGGCGTCAATGCGCGCGAGTTGGAGGCCAATGGATCAACCGCCGGAAAAATGCCCAACTCCGCAATCGAGCGCTCCAAAACAATGGTCGCATCCAAATGCGCGAATGTCGTGGCCGGCGCCGGGTCGGTCAGATCATCCGCCGGCACATAGACCGCTTGAAACGAGGTGATGGAACCTTTCTTGGTCGAGGTGATCCGCTCCTGCAAATCGCCCATTTCCGCCGCAAGAGTCGGCTGGTAACCGACGGCGCTGGGAGTCCGTCCCAACAGGGCGGACACTTCCGAGCCGGCTTGCGAAAACCGGAAGATGTTGTCGATGAACAACAGCACGTCCTGGTTCTTTTCATCGCGGAAATATTCCGTGATCGCCAGGCCGGACAGCGCGACGCGCAAACGTGCGCCGGGCGGCTCATTCATCTGGCCGTAAACCAGCGCGATCTTCGATTCGCTCAGATTACTCTGTTTGATGACGTCCGCCTCGGACATTTCGTGGTAGAGGTCGTTGCCCTCGCGGGTGCGTTCGCCGACGCCGGCGAACACGGAAACACCGCCGTGAAGTTTGGCGATGTTGTTGATCAATTCCATGATCACGACCGTCTTGCCCACGCCCGCGCCACCGAAGGCGCCGACTTTGCCCCCCTTGAGAAACGGGCAAATAAGGTCAATGACCTTGATGCCCGTAGTCAGAACGGCGGGCGAGGTGGATTGATCGACCAGCGGCGGCGCGGCGCGATGGATCGGGTAATATTTCTCCGCTATGACCGGTCCGCGCTCATCGACGGGATTGCCGGTAACGTCGAAGACGCGTCCCATCACGCCCGGGCCGACAGGCATCGAGATGGCGGCCCCGGTGTCGATGACTTCGAGGCCGCGTTTAAGCCCCTCGGTGCTGGACATGGCGACGGACCGGACCCAATTATCGCCCAGATGCTGCTGGACTTCGAGAGTCAACTTGGTTTTGCCAATGCCGGGAACATCGAATTCGACGGTGACGGCATTATAAATGGAAGGCAGACTATCGGGAAACTCGATGTCGACGACCGGCCCGATGACCTGCACGATTTTGCCTTTGTTCATTTTGTAAATCAGCCTTTGCCCAAGCGCTGATGAGCACTAAGGAGCGAAGAATCTAAGAGAACCGGCCAGGACATGTCAAGGCTCCCGATTGAGAGAATATCGCGGCATCTTGAAATCCGATGCCGCCATTTTGAGGAACGCCGGAGGACTATTCCGAGTGAGCGGCTTCGGCGCCGACTACGCGCTCGCTTTGCACCCATTGAATGGCGTGATGCACCAGTTCCGTCGCCGTCTGAAGATTGAGCTTCTCCTTGATGTGCGCCCGGTGGGACTCAATCGTCTTGACGCTCAGGTGCAACTTCTCCGCGATGGGCCGCGTGCCGTGACCCTGACCAATCAGGCTGAAGACTTCCAGTTCGCGATCGCTCAAGGCCTCAATGGGCGAAGTGCCCGAGGGGGAGCGCCCGCCGACCAGGGTATTCAGCATGCGCGCCCCCAGCCGCTCGCTCAGATAAACCTCGCCGCGAAGGACCTTGCGCAGGGCTGTGAGAACCTTTTCGGTGGCCTCCTGTTTCATGATATAACCGGAGGCTCCGGCCCTCAAAGCGCGGTGGGCATAGACCGATTCGTCGTGCATGGAAAGTACCAGGACCTGGAGCTTTGGAAAACGCGCCTTGATGTTCTTGAGCAATTCGATGCCGCTGGCGCCACCGAGGGAAATATCAATCAACGCCACATCGGGCCGCGAGGACTCAATGGCGGTCAGCGCCTTGGCGGCATCTTCCGCCTCGCCGACAACCATCAAATCCTTCTCATTATTGATCAACTGGCCGACGCCTTTGCGCAGGAGCGGATGATCGTCCACAATAACGATGCGGGTCGGATTCTTCTTGGCAGTGCTGACAGACGCCGGAACAGCAGCGCTGGATGGGCTTGTCTTCATGTGATCAATTTATATCTTTGACTGCGGCCGTGGCTTTAGTATTCACCACTGTTCTTTAATCATGGAACGGGCATCCACGCAATCAGGCAAATGACGGTTTGGCATGCGGGGAAACCCCGATGACCACACCTACCCGGCGAAAAAAAGCGGCGTGAACCACCGGTCCACGCCGCTTGCCCGAACTTGTCCCGGCAATAACTACGCTCTAAACATCATAGTACAGATAGAACTCGTAGGGATGGGGGCGCAGCCGCAGCGCGTCGGCCTCTTTGCGCTTGTGGCTGATCCACATTTCCAGGAAGTCCGTGGTGAACACGTCGCCTTTTAGCAGAAACGCGTGGTCCTTCTCCAGCAGGTCCAGAGCCTCCGTCAAACTCGAGGGCACTTGCGGCACCCGGGCCAGTTCTTCGGGCGGCAATTCATACATGTTCTTGTCCATTGGTTCGCCGGGATCAATCTTGTTCAAGACCCCGTCCAGTCCCGCCATCAACAGCGCGGTGTAACACAAATACGGATTGGCCGACGCGTCCGGCGGCCGATACTCGATTCGTTTGGCTTTGGGACTTTCGCTGAAGGTCGGTATTCGGACCGCCGCGCTACGGTTGCGCGCGCTGTACGCCAGATTGACTGGCGCCTCAAAGCCCGGGACCAGACGCTTATAGGAGTTGGTCGTTGGACTGCACAACCCGCACAGCGCTTTGGCGTGCTTCAATATCCCGCCGATGTAGTAAAGGGCCAACTGGCTCAGGCCCGCGTATTCCTTGCCGGCAAAAAGCGGTTTGCCCTTTTTCCATAGGCTCTGGTGCGTGTGCATCCCCGAACCGTTGTCCCCAAACAGCGGTTTGGGCATGAAGGTCGCCGTCTTGCCGTGCTTGCGCGCGATGTTCTTGATCACATACTTGTAGAGCATCATGTTGTCGGCGGTCTTGACCAGTGTGTCGAACCGAAAATCGATTTCAGCCTGGCCGCCCGTGGCCACCTCATGGTGCTGCCGCTCAATCTTGATGCCCAATTGTTCCATCACCAGGCACATCTCCGTTCGGATATCCTGTTGGGTGTCGTTGGGAGCCACCGGGAAGTACCCCTCCTTGTGCCGGATTTTGTAACCCAAGTTGGGCAATTCGTCCTTGCCAGTGTTCCAGATCGCCTCTTCTGAATCCACCAGGTAAAACGTGCCGTTGCTCTTGGAGTCAAACTGGACATTGTCAAATATGAAGAATTCGGCTTCCGGCCCGAACACGGCTTGATCGGCAATGCCGGTGGACTCCAGGTACTTCTCCCCGCGTTGGGAGATGCCCCGCGGGTCACGGTTGTAGGCCTCCTTGGTCCCCGTCTCGGCAATGGTCGTGGTTAGCGACAACGTCGGAACGCTGCAAAAGGGGTCGATGAAGGCCGTCGCCGGATCGGGCATCGCGAGCATGTCGGAGGCTTCGATCGATTTCCATCCCCGGATGGACGATCCGTCGAATCCGAGACCGTCGGTAAAGGATTCTTCCGTCAACTCCGAGATCGGGCAACTGAAATGTTGCCAGGTTCCGAACGTATCGACGAACTTGATATCAAACATCTTGGCTCCGTTTTTGCGGGCCATCTCCAGTACACTTTTTGGTGTATTCATGATTTATAGTAGGTGCATTGTTGTTGTCGTAATGGCGAGCGCCGGCACCTAGAGTCCGTCTCTCGTCCGCCATTATTGGCGCAACGGTGCGCGCTGGATCACCCCAGTACCCACACGTTCCGCAAAACGGGGGGCAAAGGGGCAAATGATTTCTTCAGGGACGACTGAATTAACCAAAGCCGTTGTAAACGGCCAGCGATGCCTTTCTTCTTGATTTTCTTAAATCGCAGCCTCACCTTTCTCTTCTGTGCGGATGCGAATGATCTCCTCCACATCGGAGACAAAGACCTTTCCATCCCCAATTTTCCCGGTCTTGGCGGAACTTACAATAGCTCCCACGGCGCTGTCCACCCGGTTGTCCGGAAGCACAATCTCGATTTTGATTTTCGGAAGGAAATCGACCTTGTACTCGCTGCCGCGATAAATTTCCGTGTGCCCTTTCTGCCGTCCGAAACCTTTGACTTCGCTCACTGTCATGCCTTCGATTCCGATTTGACTTAGGGCGTCCTTCACCTCCTCGAGTTTGAATGGCTTGATAATCGCTTCAATTTTTTTCATTTCGGTGAAAACCTGTCGGCGTCCATAATCGGACAGACCGGCTATTAGCAGAGCCAGTGCCATTAGGTAAGAGCAAGCATGAGCAAAAGTCGCAAAACGTTTAGGGTAAGCATTATACATGTACATGAAAAAACAATGTTGCTCCCCTGCCCGATGTTCCTTTCTGCGCAAGCTGGATAAAATGCCACCCGGAGTTTTGGGCCAGCAATATTCAATGACCCGCCGCGCGAGCGAAGCTGACAGAATCCTTGATCCGCTTGTTATCGGCGCGAATGCGCGCGGCCAGTGATTTGCTGATTGAAAAGAGAATCGGCGCCGACAGTTCCGGCGCCTCACGGCGCAGCTTCTCGAACGATTCGGAAGAAATCTTCAAAAGAATACTCTCCCGGTTGGCGACGACGTCCGCCGAGCGGGGACCTTGATCAAATAGAGCGATTTCGCCGAAGCATTCCCCCGGGCCAAGTGTGGCAAGTATGGTTTCCTTGCCGTTTATCATCAGACGGACCCGCAATTCGCCGTCCAGCACAAGGTACATCCCGTCATCTGGGTCCCCTTGTTTGACGATTTGCGCGAATTGTCGGATCGTTTGAGGTTCCATGAACGCCGAAAAACGGGTTAACTGCTCGTCGCTCAATTCGGCCAGTGCCTTGACGCGGCGCAACATGCCCGGCGTGATCCCCGATTTGTCGATAAATAGTTCAGCATCGCTCGTGATCGCGGTCGTGGTCTTCTTGCGGAAAAAGAGTTGCAGCTCGGGTAAAGCCGAGGCTTTGCGCCAACGATCGTTGTTCCCGTCGAAAATCCAGGTGTCCGCCAACACGCGTTGGTCCTTCACCCAGGCGATCAAGGTCGGCAATTCCACCGGCCCGTAGACAACGTTATCAGCAGCCCAGATGCTGTAAACGACTTGGTTTGACTCCGCAACCACACGTTGATTATAGCGACAATAACACAAATGGGAAGGGAAAAATGGGTGGTGTCAAAAGGCGCCTCAGGGATTCCATTGTAACAAATAGTGGCAGCTCCCGATGGCACGCGCGACGTTTGCCGAATAGGTTTCTGTTTGGAAGTTTATGGCAAACAGTCTTCAAACAGCATAACGAAAAGGAAAAAATATGAATAAGCCCAAAACGATGCGAGCCGTCACCATCGATAAATACGGCGGCAAGGAAGTTCTGAAAGTGAACAAAATTCCAGCACCCGAGCCCGGTCCTGGCGAAGTGCTTATCAAAGTTCAAGCTGCCGGTGTCGGCGTCTGGGACGAAAAGATTCGCGAAGGCCGAATGAAAGAAATGTTTCCGCTGAAGTTTCCAGTAGTTCTTGGGGCGGACGGGGCCGGTTCAATTGAAGCTGTCGGAACCGGCGTGCGCAATTTTAAGGTTGGCGATAAAGTTTACGGCAGTGGATTTATGAATCCCAAGGGCGGTTTTTATGCCGAATACATCGCCCTGCCGGAAGATCTGGTTGCGCGGGCGCCGAAAAGCTTGCCGCCTGTCGAGGCTGCTGCTCTTGCAATCCCGGGGCTTACTGCTCTCCAGGGTGTGGACGGCGCTTTACAAATCAAGATCGGCGATTCTCTCCTGATTTTCGGGGTTGGCAGCGTTGGCCATACGGCGATACAACTGGCGAAACGCCTCAAAGCGCGGGTAATTGCCGTGGCCTCAGCCGATGACGGCGTGGCGCTTGCAAAGGCAGCCGGAGCAGATGAGACGGTCAACAGTTCCACTGGCGACGTGGCGGCCGCCGTTCGGAAATTTGCTCCGGAAGGTCTTTCGGCGGTGCTGGCAACAGTTAACGGCAAGGGTCTCGACGAGGCCATTGCGGCCATCCGCCAAGGCGGCAAGGTTGCTTACCCTACGGGAGTGACTCCAGCGCCTCAAGGCAGGCCGGGTGTTGAAGCAGTCATGTATAATGGTGAGCCGGACCGGGCCTCATTTGACAGGTTGAACGCGCTTATTGGTGCAGGTCCATTCGAGGTCCACGTCGATCAAGTTTTCCCGCTGAGCGACGTCGTGGCGGCGCACGCAGCAATGCAGCGACATCATCTGGGTCGCATGGCGCTAAAAATCGGTGCCGAGCCGGTCGCGGCGCGTTCTTAAACGGCCTACGACAAATATCTCCACGTCTGCTGACGAGCGCACGTGGAGATATTGACAATTTCTTCAAACAGCTACACGGTAGGTTTTGTAGCCATGAGTCCATAATCCAAATGGGTTCTGAGCCAAATCAATTGTCTGACGCGGCCCCTGTTTCATTCGGAGGAGCGGGTTTGGTCTTGCGGCTTCTGGTGATTGCCGTGGTGATCGCGGTAATTGCCGGGCTATTCTTGGACGCGGGCGGCTGGATTGGGTCGCGCAAATTGACTCCGGCACGGTTTGTGGACGGATTTGAACAGGTCTTTGGAGTTCACGCGGGCTTCCGGCGCAATCATGCCAAAGGCGTGGACGTCAGCGGCTATTTTGAGAGCAGCGGTCAGGGAGCGGACATCTCCAAAGCCTCTGTTTTCCTGGCTGGCCGGTTGCCTGTCGTGGGAAGGTTCTCGCTTGGCGGCGGAAAGCCATACGCGGCCGACGCCGCCCAATCGGTTCGCGGCTTGGGCATTCTCTTTCAACTTCCCCACGGCGAAGAGTGGCGCACAGCGATGGTAAATCTTCCTGTGTTTCCCTTCAGAACGCCGCAGGCCTTCTACGAACAATTGTTGGCCTCGGCGCCGGACCCAGCCACCGGCAAACCCGATCCGGCCAAAATGAAGCTCTTCCTGGAACAGCATCCGGAGTCAGCGAGCGCAATCCAGTTGATACGAAGTCAAAAGCCGGCTTCAGGATTTGACGATACAACTTTTAATAGTTTGAACTCCTTTCGATTCGTCAACTCATTGGGAGAAACGGCCTCCGTCCGCTGGTCTTTGATTCCCGTCCAATCATCCAATCCGGCCCAGGCTGAGAGCGTTCAACAATCCGACACAAATTATCTGTTTGATGGGTTGATCGCCGCTATCCACAAAGGTCCTCTACAATGGCGCCTGATTCTCACAGTGGCGGGGCCGGGCGATCCGAGCGACGACGCCACCATTCCCTGGCCCCCGGACCGCCGGAAGATTGACGCGGGAATATTGACCCTGGACCACATCGAGAGTGATGATACGGGTCTTGCTCGCGACATAAACTTCGATCCGTTGGTGCTGCCAAATGGAATTTCCGCCTCCGACGATCCTTTGTTAAGCGCGCGCTCGGCGGTTTACTCGCAAGACTTCACTCGGCGCGAAGGTGAGCACAAAGAACCTAGCCCGATTTCCGCCGCGGAGACCGGAAAGTGAGTATGGCCAGTAATCCCACTCATTTCACGCCGTTGTCGCGCATTCTCCATTGGCTAATGGCGGCAATGCTGCTGGCCATGCTGTTCATCGGTGTTTCCATGGTAGCCTCGTTGGGCGATTACCACCGGCTCGTGGCAATCCACAGGCCGCTGGGCATCATGATATTGATTCTGGCAGCAATCCGCCTGGTGAACCGAATGCTCACGACGCTGCCGCCTTTTCCCCCAACCATGTCGCGTCGGGAAAGATTTCTTGCCTCGGCTTCGGAACGCTTGCTCTACACTTTGATGTTCGCGCTGCCTCTGGTGGGCTGGGGCATGTTGTCTGCGGGGCACTATCCGATCGTGATGTTTGGGCCGGTGCATCTCCCGGCGATTCTTCCGGCGGACCCAACTCTATACGCTATTCTCCGCAAAACGCATACCATTCTGGCCTATCTGTTGTTCCTGACCTTTCTCGCGCACCTCAGCGCGGTGCTGTTCCACACGCTGATTAAACGCGACCATCTTCTGGACCGCATGGCGCTCTGGCCCGTTCGAACCCATGGTTCGATCAATAAGAATTGATTTCGACCCGGTGCATCCTCAGTTTTCTGAGGATGCCTCGATTTCCACCATGTCAGCGTGGCACCGGCCAAGTGCCGGCCACACGGTCTGGCAGACTCCGTTGCGGGTCAAGCAATGACCAGGCTATGCCCAGCGCGAAAAGGGCGCACATGATTGACTCGGCTTTGATCGGGCCCAAAACCGGCGTCAGTGCCACGTCCACTAATAGCGGCGACCAAGTTACCAGGATTCTGGTCAGCAGCCGCCAGCGTGAAGCGGGCGCGCCATCTCGCGCCACGAAAGCGATTCCCAGCGCGCGCACCAGCAAACCGCCGCGAAAGACCAGCGCCGCGATCACGCTTGGGACTGCGACGAGGCAGGCAAACCAGTACGGAAGCTTTATTAGGAGTCCGATCCGGAACTTCCAGCCCATCAACTCAGCCGGATAGGCAGGACAGGCATCCAGGAACGGCTTTAACCGAGCCGTGGCACCGGCGATTTCCTGGACGGAAGGGGCTGGATGCTTCGCCTGGACTTGGTTCATGGTTTGATAATAGCTTCTCAACTTACTTTCCTTGCTTGTTTCAAGAGCCTTTCTGACGAACTCGTTGCTCAGCATCTTTTTGGAACGGGCGGCGATATAGATTTCCAGGGCCTCGCGTTCGCTTTGAGTCGCGTCTGTTTGGCCGGCCTTTTCCAGTGTCTCGAGCCGGTCCACACAATAATAGAGCGAGACCATTTCCTGCGAGGGAATCAGATTGAGGGCTGGCTGCATGTAAACCCACAAAAAGCACATTGCCATGCCCATGAACAAGGTCGCCGGTAGGCAACAAGCGGCCATCAAGGCCAGGCGACGTGTGCGGGAAATGGCCGCGGCTTGATGCAAGAGCGGCGTGAGTTGGTCCATCATTCGATCCAGATCCGGAAAGTGCGGCAATCGGCTCAGGAAATTTCGCGCGGGCAAAGGCAGCACGCCCGCGACCGGCCCTTGGCGAATCTCGGCGACAGACAGCGCCCTGCCTGCCAGGGCGGACGCGGCAATTTGTTTGAGAAATAATTGCGCGTCGTCACTGCTAAAGGGTGCGGAACGGGAATCTTCATCAGGTGGAGGCACTCCTTTCGCGCAAACGGCCCCGGGCGCAGGGAACTCCAGTAGTTTGGCCCGTCCGTCACCAGTCAGCCAGACGCGATTCATCTCCACGGCTGGCGGCAGCGAGGAATCTTTAATGGCTGCACCCATCTCTTGGGCCAGATCATGCAGCCAATAGCGGACACCGTCCCAGGGTCGGGGCGTATGCAAGCTGTGCAGGAGGGCTTCGCCGCTTGGGGCCTCATACGCGTCCCAAGATCCTTCCGCCGTGTGTTGGCCATTGAGCCAGCGCAATCGCGTCGGGCGGCGTAGAGCGTGGCGATGGATGCCAAGCGGCGTCCCCGCCGATTCCCTGTAAATCCATACCTTTCGCAATAAGCGCGTGTCGTAGCCCAATAAGAGTTCGTATCTCGCTGACTCATCCAAACGGCTTAAGACGTAATACGGGCCAATTTGCGCGGAACCCTCGATCTGCGGCGCGGTTGGCTCTGTTTTTTGGTTTGCAGGGCGAGCCTCCCTGGCCCGAGTGCGCACAACACGCGTCTTGCTGGCAAGGTCGTGCAAGGCCGCCCATCCATTTGCTTTCCGGGCGGTGGCGAACAATCCAAGAGCAAAAACCGGGATTGCAAACAGCTCCAGGTTTTGATGGGATCCAAAGAAAACATCGTTTCCCGCCAGGTCAAACCCTGCAGCAAAGAGCGCGGCCCGCAGGAAGGCGCGCCCCAGTCCGGGCACACTGCGCGACCGGTCCAGCACGCGCAGGTTGCAGACGGCCTTGCCGAGCGACGCACCCCACAGACCCTCTGGAACTCCATAATACAGCACAGTTAAAATATAGGAATATATCGCCTCAAACCAGGGGTGGGGAGGCTTGGGATCGATTGTTCCGGACACGATCAGCGCCTTCGGCAGAAGAAGGAGCAAGAGTAAAATCTCTACGGTGCAGACAACGCACAGATCCAACGCTCCGGCGCAAAAACGCGAGTTGAGCGGAGCCGGAGTATCCGTTGTAGAGGCAAAGGGCGCCAATCCCTCGCGCAAATCCTGGTAGGTCCTAAAGCGCTGCGCGGGGAGTTTAGCCAGGCAGCGAAGAACCACGTTGGAAAGTTCTTTGGGCAATTCGGGTCGCAGCTTGCTCGGTGATTCGGGAGTGCGTTCCAGCACTTGAGCCAGGATTTGCACCACGTTTTCTCCGGTAAAGGGCGTTTTGCCGGTGCATAAATAGTAAAGGGTTACGCCGACCGCGTAAATGTCCGAGCGCACGTCCAACTCATCGCCCCGGAGTTGTTCGGGCGAAGAGTAAGCGGGTGTGCCCAGAAACGCGCCCGTGGCGGTCAAATTTGATTCGGGCCGCGCCAGCGTCGAGATGGAAAGCCCAAAATCGCCAACCTTGATCGTCCCATCCTCTTCCACGAAGCAGTTCGACGGTTTCACGTCCCGATGCAGCACCCCAATGCGTGCGGCTGCCTCCAGTCCGGCGATGACTTGCAGAATTGCATCCACCGCGTCCGGTATGGCCAGGGGGCCGCTCTGCTTGACGCGATCCTGCAACGTGCCCCCGGTGGCCAGTTCCATCGTGATGACCGGTTGTCCTTCGATTTCCTCCGTGCCGAATATGTAAACGCTGTTCGGATGATTGACCGAAGCTGCCAGACGCCCCTCGCGCAGAAAGCGTTGCCGGGTTGTCGCCGAATCCAGCGAGTGGCTTAAAACCTTGAGGGCGACCCGGCGTCCACTGGCGATCTCCTCAGCCTCGTAAACCGCCCCCATTCCTCCTTGACCGAGAGGCCGGACGATTCTGTAGCCACCGAACTGCGTTTGTGCTTTCGGTCCGGCGCTTGCAGAATCCCCCTGGGTCTCGCCAGTCGCGCTTTGGGTGACCGGGTAAACCATGATGGTAGAAGCTGGTTCGCCGGACCTGGCTTTGGCGGCAAGTTTGGTTGACGGGTCTGTTTTGAGCAGGCAGACCGGGCAGAGGCCGGCGGGCGCGTCCGGCGGCAGCGGGCTGCCGCAACTGGGGCAAATTGGATTCGCGTTCATAGGGCTTCTCAATTTCTGAACCGTTTTGGTCCACCCACTAATTACGGAAGCACGGCCAAAGGTTACACCCTCACCTGCTCAACACCGCCAGCAAATACCTTCGCTCCTCCTCGGCTTCCTCCGGCGACGTAACCGTGTTCGCGATCTCGTCCTGCAACAACTCCCGATAACGCCGCCGCAACCGATGCACCGCCACTTTCACCGCCCCTTCGCTAGTCCCCAGACGCGCCGCCAGTTCCGCGTAGGGCGTTCCGCGTCCGCCCGCCAATAGGAACTCTTTCAATTGCTCGAAGGCCTCCCCTTGCCCCGCCGCCGCCTGATCCTCACGAAGCCGGGATAATACCTGCTCCAGCAACGTCAACGCCCAACGCCGCTCGAAAAGTTTATCGGCGCTCAAATGTTCCGCCGGTTCCAACGTATACCGTGCTTCGGCCGTCAGTCCGTCCAGGGCGATGGGCTTCTGCCCGCCGCCGCGCTTGCCCGCGCGCGACTTGTCTCGCTCCTTGGCCAGAAACCTTTTCAGCGCCAGCAGCAAGAACGAACGGAAATGTCCCTTCGCCTCGTCCGCCGCCGCCAGATAATTCTTCTCCAGGCACACGGCAAAAAACCCTTGCACCGCATCCTCCGCGTCGTGCGGACTCTGGCCCATTCGGCGCACGAACGCGTAGAGTGGATACCAGTAGGCGCGGCAAAGCGCCTCCAGCGCCGCGCGGGCGCGCGTGGAGTTGCTGCCACGGGCCGCCAGCACGACGCTCCAGTGAGTGACAGTGAAGCGTTCATTGCGGCGACTTGCGGATGAACCATTTTCTGTCTCCGGCATCGAAATCTGATGTTAAAGTATTTTGACCATATATCAGCATTTTCAAACCGGCGCCAAAACAATGAGGTCAATATGGCCGAATCGTGGCGAAAACCGAATGGTATCCTCAAAGTGGCTGGTTTTCATTCGACCCTTCGTGGCTGGTTTTGAGTGACCGCTGACATGATTGGCCTAAAACGTCGCCGGAGCGAAGCCACTACCGAAAAATTGCCCCGCCGATTTTCCTGTTTTTCGGCGTCAAAAAAAACCCCTTCCGGTTTTGCCGGAAGGGGTGTTGAAGACGATTTTATGTCGCTTAGAACTTGTAGATCACGTTGGCTGCCAGCATGACTTCGTTCTTCTTGTTGGGCAGGCCGCCGTCAGCGGCCCCGCCGCCAA
>DATKFW010000074.1:0-11874 GCA_035511075.1 Vulcanimicrobiaceae bacterium | reverse complement strand
GTGCTTTTCCAGGAGTTCCTGCTTCTCCCGCAACTGCGCTTCCAGCTTCTTGGCGGCGGTGATGTCCGCGAAGGTGATCACCACGCCATCAATACGGTCATCAAGTGTCCGGTACGGCATGATGCGCACCGTGAACCAGCGTCCATCGCGCGCTTCGACCGGTCTTTCCGCAAAGCCTAGTTTGCGCAACACTTCTCCCGCATCCGTCGGCAATTCCGGATAAAGCAGGTCGGAGGCAAGGTCGGTGATGGGCCGGCCCACGTCGCCGGGGATGAGCTTGATGATTTTGGTCGCTTGGGTGGTGAACCGGCGCACCTTGAGTTCCTTGTCCAAAAACAGAGTGGCGATGTCCGTGCTGTTGAGCAGGTTCTTCATGTCGTTGTTGGACCGGGACAACTCGTCCACCCTGACCTGCAACTCGGCGTTGACCGTCTGGAGTTCTTCGTTGAGCGATTGCATCTCCTCCTTCGAGGTTGTCAGCTCCTCGTTGGTGGACTGGAGTTCCTCGTTGGTGGATTGCATTTCTTCGTTACTGGACCGAATTTCTTCCTGGGAGCTTTGCATTTCTTCGCGGGTGTTCTGTAACTCCACGCAGACCTGCTGGTGTTTCTTCTCCAGTTCCGTCTGCTGGGCGCCGCGCCCCAATCCTGGCCGGGACCGTCCCCGCGCCGTCGCTTCAAGTGGCGCCGCCACGTCGGCAAAAACGATCATGACCAGCCCCCGCAAAGGTTCCGGCTTTTCGAGCCGATGGAGCGTTACGTTCACGAAATGCTCCCCGCCATCGTTTTCCGTTCTGAGTCCCCGGAGCGCCACGGTGCCCTCCTGGCCCAACACTTTCTCGAAAGCGTTCGTGAGTTCGTAACGCAGGCCCGCGCGAGCCATGACAAAGACATTCCAGTTGGCTTTGCCCGCAGCCGGCTCCAGGTATTTGCCCGTCCGTCCACTCACGTAGAGAACGTCGCCCTTGTCGTTGACGAGCACTGCGGGCAGAGAGTAAAGATCCAAGACCAACTGATCCGCCAGCGATTGGAGATTGGGCAGTGTTTTGGCTTCCGCCCGCGTCTCCGTCCCGGCGGCCAAAGGCGGGGCAAAGGCCGGCGGGAATTCGATTGGCTCGGTCGGCGTGGCAGACTCGATTCGCCGATAGAGCCTCGTCTTGACGTCCAGGGAGGCAAACAGATCGGTAAAGCCGCCGATCGTCTCCGCGCTTCCGAGAAATAGAATTCCCCCGGGGCTTAGGCTGTAGTGAAACAGCGGCATAAGTTTCTTCTGCATCTCCGGGGCAAGATAGATCAGCAGGTTGCGGCAGCACAAAATATCCAATTTGGTAAAGGGCGGATCCATGATGAGACTTTGCGGCGCAAAGACCACCGTTTCCCGGATCTCTGTGCCCACCCTATAGCCGTGTTCGACTTTGGTAAAGAACCGCTTGAGCCGCTCCGGCGACACGTCAGCGGTAATATTCTCCGGGTAAACGCCCTGGCGCGCCTTGTCAATCGCATCCTTGTCCAGATCAGTGGCAAAGATGTTGAGTTTGAATTTCTTCGGCGGCTTGACCGTTTCCATCGCCTCCTTGAACACCATGGCCAGTGAATACGCTTCCTCCCCCGTGGAGCAACCGGGCGCCCACGCCCGCAGGGCGTGGCCGGTGGGCCGGCTGGCCAGGAGCGCCGGGATGACGCTTTCAACCAATTGTTCCCAGGGAGCGCCGTCGCGAAAGAATCCCGTCACCCCAATCAGCAGTTCCTTGAAAAGCAAATCCAGCTCCTGCGTGTTGTCCTGTAAGTAACGGATATAGGCGGCAATCTTGTCAATTTGGTGGATGCCCATGCGCCGCTCGATCCGGCGGTAGAAGGTATTTTTCTTGTAAAGCGAAAAGTCATGGCCGGTATGGGCGCGCAATAGGATGATGGCCTTTTCCAAGGCGCTTTCTGTCTTGCCTTCCAGTGCCAGTTCGGAAGCGCGGACCAACGGAGTGCGTTTCAGATAGGCCAGGATCCGCGCTGGCAACTCGCCCACGGGCGCCACGATGTCCGCCAGCCCCGAGTCAATCGCGCTGCGCGGCATCCCGTCGAATTTGGCGGTGGACGGATCCTGCACCAGCACCACGCCCGCCTTCTCTTTGATGGCCCGCAAGCCCAGCGTGCCGTCGGAGCCCATGCCCGAAAGAATAACGCCGATGCTGTGGTCCTGCTGGTCTTGCGCCAGGGAACGGAGGAAGAAATCAATGGGCAGGCGCAGTCCTCGCGGCGACACGGGATCCAGCAGGTGCAGGACTCCGCGCAGGATGGACATGTCTTTGTTCGGCGGGATTACATAGACGCGGTCCGGTTCGACCCGGGTGCGGTCCTTGACTTGGATCACTTTCATGCCGGTTGCGCGCTGGAGCAGCTCGGGCATGATCCCTTTGCGAGTGGGGTCCAAATGCTGCACGATGACAAAAGCCATCCCGCTATTCCTCGGCACGCACGACAGAAATTGTTCCAGAGCCTCCAATCCTCCGGCAGAGGCGCCGATGCCAACGACAGGGAATGAAACACCCACGGGCGGAGCCGGTGATTCCAGTGGAACAACTGCGGGCGGCTTCCGCCGGCGATGAAGTGGTGAAGAACTCTTTTTCATGCGCTCATCTCAGGCTTGCGTTTCCTGCGCGGCCAGAATCAGGCGTGACAAGCGTATGCAACCGGTCCCGGCTTCGAAGCCAATCTCCCGATGGCCGACCAGGCGAATATAACTGGATCATATGTTCCATAATACGGGCGGCCATCATAATTGATTGGAGTGATTGCTTCAAGCGGGAAGCCTCTTGCCTCACCGATCCGCCGAGGATATCCATTCGGCCCATTTGGCAGATAGGGTAACACCCCATAGTCCCATAAGGATTTCACGTCTATACTTCTGTGGTCGAGATGACTTGGCCACCGGCTCAATTCAAACTCGTCAATAACAAATAAATGAAAAGAAACGAATATGAAAACACTTAAAGATCTATTTCTGAACCAACTAGCGGACATGTATGACGCCGAGCGCCGAATTGTCAAGGCGCTGCCGAAGCTGGCCGAGGCGGCCACCTGCGACAAGCTGACAAAGGCGTTTGAGTTTCATTTAAAGGAAACCGAAGGCCATGTGACGAAGCTCGAACAAGTCTTCCAATTGTTCGACGAAAAGGCCAAAGGGAAAACGTGCAAGGCCACCGTTGGTCTTTTGGAAGAGGGCGACGAACTCGCCACGGACTTCAAAGGGTCACCCACCATCAACGCGGCGTTGATCTCAGCCGCGCAAAAAGTCGAACATCATGAAATGGCGGCCTATGGCTGCCTGCACGAATGGGCCGGGCTGCTGGGGAACAAGGAAGCCGCCGGCCTCCTGCAAGAAATCCTTGACCAAGAGAAAGCCGCCAACGAATCGCTTACCGCACTGGCGGAGGCGAGCAGCAACGAAGAGGCGCTGGACGAATCGGATGAGGAGGGATCGGTGGGAACCGCAGACAAGGGCTTGGGAAATCTGCGCCGAGGTGTCCGACCGGTCGGCATCGGCCGCAATCGCGCCAGTTCCGTTTTGCACTAACGGCGAGAGCTCTGCATCCGCCGCGAGACGGTCACCCGGTTGCAGGGCTGTCAACCCCCATTTATTCTTCGACTCATGATTGCACTCGCAATGCCCGTGATGTTCGCCGCCGCTGGTTACTTCCTTGATATATCTTCTTGGGGGCGGAGGCCTTTTTGGAGCCATCGTCATCTTCGTCATTGCAAAAATGCTCGGTAAATGAGCTTCGCCAAAAAAATCAATTCGGCTCACTCCCATGAAACACAATGATAATCACGCCAATGGCCATAACGCCGGCCTCCAACTGATGCCCATCCTGTTTGAATTTTCTCATCCGAGAGCCATCACCATTTGCGTCGCGGGCACTCTCAACCGGTGGCAATCCGAAGCTAAGACTCTGCTTCCGACGGGGGGGCGACACTGGTGGAAAGAATTGGCTTCGGCACCTGGCACTTACGAACACTGTCTGGTGATGGATGGCCAATGGATACCGGATCCGTCGTCCAGAGAAACGATGCCCAACACTTTTGGCGGATGAATGGAAGAATCGACGCTCAGCTTTAGTGAATTGGCCACGACCCTTGAGACATTTTGCGCAAGATATTACCTGAAGACAGAAAAGCGACAGAATATCTCGCTAATGAGCGAACTTTTCTGGCGTGGATCAGGACGAGTATCGCGATTATCACTCTGGGTTTTGTCATCGCCAAGTTCGGCGTGTGGTTGCGCGAAATTGCGACGCGGCTCGCCCCGCAAACACCAATCCGAAGCTCCGGTATGTCGCTGCCGATGGGCGTAGCGATGATGGCTCTGGGAGGCGCGCTTGCAGTGATTGCATCGTGGCATTACCACCTCGTTAATCTGGCAATTGAGCGTGGCGAAGTGCGGGCTAATCGCGGTTTGATTGTGATTGTCACCATCGCCGTCGCGCTGCTCGCGGTGATGATGATTGCGTACATGTTGTTGACTGCGGAACATCTCTAAGTGCCGAAGCCGAAGCGGCGCAATGGTCGTCGGACTTGGTGCGGGATGGAGCGCTCCAACTGGCCGTTGAAAGCAAAAGCAACAGTCGGCATGGGTAAAACACCTTATACCGCCAATGCGCGAGGCCGGATTATATTTGAACTGTGAACGCGCCTGCGACTTGGCGCGGAGGGCAGTGCTATATCTTAGGAGATCGTTTTGGTGAAACAAAAGAGGTCGTATGCAATACTAATTTGAACGAGATACCGTGAGCGAACAAACTCCTGTCAGCAAGACCAATTACAGTTATTTGCCCAAGGACATCGAGGGATTCGATTCTCTAGCGGAGCTGGCCCTGGATTTGCGCTGGTCCTGGAATCATACTACCGACGAAGTGTGGCGGAAGCTTGAGCCTACCCTCTGGGAACTCACGCAAAACCCTTGGGTTGTCCTACAGACAGTTTCTCGGCACAAACTCGAACGCGTGCTGGCTGAGCCTGCCTTTCGCAAAAAAATCGATGATCTTCTGGAGGCCAAGCGCCAGGCGGCGGCGGCTCCGGCATGGTTTCAGGGACACGATCCGCAGGGTTCCTTGACCTGCGTCGCGTATTTCAGCATGGAATTCATGTTGAGCGAAGCGCTGCCCATTTATTCAGGAGGACTTGGCAACGTGGCCGGCGATCAACTCAAAGCCGCCAGCGATCTGGGGGTGCCGGTCGTCGGAGTGGGGTTGCTCTACCAACAAGGCTATTTTCGCCAAGTGATTGATCACGACGGAGCGCAACAGGCCCTCTTCCCCTACAATGACCCAGGTCAGTTGCCGATCATGCCATTGCGCCAACCTGACGGCGAGTGGTTGCGGTTGGAGGTCGCGTTGCCCGGTTACTCGGTCTTTCTGCGCGCCTGGCAGGTCCAGGTCGGCAGAGTGAAACTCTATCTGTTGGACAGCAATGACGCGGCGAACTTTCCCGCTCATCGAGGAATCACCAGCGAGCTGTATGGGAGCGGTCCGGAGTTGCGCCTCAAGCAAGAACTCATTCTCGGTCTTGGCGGCTGGCGCCTGCTAGACGCCCTTGGCATCCACCCGGAAGTATGTCACCTGAACGAAGGGCACGCGGCCTTTGCCGTGTTGGAACGGGCCCGCGATTTCATGAAAGAAACCGGGCAATCCTTCGAGGTTGCGCTGGCCGCCACGCGAGCGGGCAACCTCTTCACCACCCATACGGCGGTGGCCGCTGGCTTTGATCGTTTCGCTCCAGCCCTGATCGAACGATACCTCGGCCGGTACGCCCAAGAAAGGCTTGGCATTAAAATTCACGATTTGCTGGCCCTGGGCCGCCAGAATCCGAATGACTCGACGGAGAGTTTCAACATGGCCTATCTGGCCATCCGTGGAAGCGGGGCCGTCAATGGCGTAAGCCGATTGCATGGGAAAGTCAGCCGTCACCTCTTTGAGCCTCTTTTTCCCAAGTGGCCGGCCGAGGAAGTGCCGGTTGGACATGTGACCAACGGAGTTCACATGCCGACTTGGGATTCGCCGGCTGCGGACGAGCTTTGGACCAAGGCCTGTGGGAAAGGCCGCTGGCTGGGGATAACAGAGAATTTGGAACAGGACATTCGCCGAGTCTCTGATGCCGACCTGTGGCAATTTCGCATGGCCGCCAGCAAGGTGCTGATAGAATACGCGCGCCTGCGTCTGGCCCGGCACTATGCCGCCGCCGGGGCCTCGCCTGAGTTAGTCGAGGAAGCGAGGCATCTCTTCGACCCTAATGCGTTGACACTCGGCTTTGCGCGCCGTTTCGCCACCTACAAACGACCCGACCTGCTGCTGCATGATCCCGAGCGGCTGCTGCGGCTGTTGTCCAATCCGCAGCGTCCAGTGCAACTTATCCTTGCGGGCAAAGCCCATCCAGCAGATCAGGCGGGACAAGCCCTGATCCAGAAATGGATACAGTTCATTCGCCAGACCAAAGCCCGCGCTCATGCGATCTTCCTCAGTGACTACGACATGCATTTGACCGAGCGCTTAGTGCAGGGGGTGGATGTCTGGCTGAATACGCCACGGCGGCCGTGGGAGGCGTGTGGAACCAGTGGTATGAAGGTGCTGGTCAACGGGGGCATCAATCTCTCAGAATTGGATGGCTGGTGGGCAGAAGCTTATGTCCCGAATCTGGGTTGGGCGTTGGGGGACGGACAGGAGCACGGCAGCGACCCGGCCTGGGACGCCGCTGAAGCCGAGAAGCTCTACGACTTGCTCGAAAAGGAGGTGATCCCCGAGTTCTATACCCGCGATGGCCAGGGCATCCCGACTGCTTGGATTTCGCGGATGCGGGAAAGCATGGCGTTGACCCCGCGCTTCTCCGCCGATCGTTCAGTGCGCGAATACACCGACCAACACTATCTCCCGTCTGCTGCCGCCTATCATTTGCGCGTGGCCAATAAAGGCGCCATCGCCAGGCAAATGGTCGACTGGCAGCATACTCTGGAACAGAAATGGCCCACGCTACGCTTCGGAGAAATGAAGGTGGAGACCAAAGGCCAGCAGCACGTCTTTGACGTTGAGGTTTATCTCAACGACCTCGATCCCAAGATGGTGCGGATCGAGCTTTATGCCGAGAGCGTCAACGGCGACGGTCCCAAGCGCGAGGAGATGAAGCCTGTTCGCCAATTGGCCAGCGCGTCGGGCGGCTACGTTTACAGCGCTGCCGTGTCCGCGGCCCAACCGCCAACGGACTATGCGGCGCGAATGATACCGCAGCGCTCCGGAACGGCAGTTCCGTTGGAATCCGCTCAAATCCTTTGGCAACAACGATAAAACGAACATGAAAGACCACGTCTATAAACTCATTGAACTGACCGGCACCTCGACCACTTCCGTTGAGGACGCCGTTGCTAAGGCCATTAAACGGGCGCACAAAACCATCAAGAACCTGTCCTGGTTCCAGGTGGTGGAAACGCGCGGCGCCATTAACAAGGGACAGGTGGATCATTGGCAGGTGACTATCAAAGTCGGCTTTACCGTGGAAGGCTGAACGAGGCCAGAACTGGGAATCTGCGAGAACGCTTATTCATTTATGACCAACGGAAGCATCACCACAGAATGAAAGCAATAATGTGCCTCACGGCATAAAGCCTGCGGAAAAAAATGATCGAAACCACATAAGGAGCAACTATGCCTCAAGGCGATAAATCCAGTTATACAGACAAACAGAAACGTCAGGCGGAACATATCGAAGCCGGCTACGAGAAAAGGGGCCTCACCACAAAAACTGCGGAAGCCCGTGCGTGGGCCACTGTGAACAAACTCAGCGGCGGTGGCAAAAAGAGCGGATCTGGCCGGAAAAAATCTCAATGAAATTATGCCATCCTTAACCACCAAACAAGTCGGCGTTCACTTAAAAGCCGTCCCGAACTGGTCGAAACGCGCGCAAACGATTGTTCGCACATTTCAGTTCGAAGGATTTTTAAACGCCATTGACTTTGTGAACCGGATCGCCAAGAAGGCTCAAAAAAGAGATCATCATCCGGATATCGATATTCGTTTTAACAAGGTGACAATGAAGCTCACCACGCATGATGAGGGAGGTATCACCGAAAAGGATTTCTCCCTCGCCCGCCAGTGCGATGAGATTCTCTCCAAATTTTTCGCGCCCTGATTGACGCGAGTCCCCTCTTCAAGACCGTGAAACCCTGGGCGTTGCGGAAACGCTAAAAGGTTAGTGGGGGGAACACCCCATAGCACGCATTCCATCGGCGGGGCACCTTGATGGCGTAACGTCAGAAGGAAATAACAATTATTACGGAAAATTACTAATGAATACGAATACACAATCACAGCAGACGATTGAACAAGGCAAGCCGCGAATTCTGAAACTCATTTCCAACTCAGCCTCAGCCACAATGAGCATGGCTCTGGTGGCGGTGGGATTCATGATCACGGTCCCGCGCGTAGACGCGGACCCAACGGTCTGCACGAAAGACTGCAACTTTATCCAGGCGGCCGCCCAAGGCGGGATGACCGAGGTGAAATTGGGCGAACTGGCTTCCCGCACAGGGCAGCGCGACGATGTGAAAAAGTTCGGCCAGAGGATGGTGAAGGATCATACCGGCGTCAACGACGACCTGAAAGCGTTGGCCGCCCAAAAAGGTGTAACTTTGTCCGACAGTCTGGATGCAGAACATCAAGGGGTGGTGGATAAAATGTCGGCCCTGTCAGGTTCGGATTTCGACAATGCCTATATCACCGGCATGATCAAAGACCACAAATCGGATGCCAAGGCCTTTAAAGCTGAATCTTCCGCCACGAAAGACACGGATGTCAAAGGCTTCGTGGAAAAAACCATTCCGGTTGTGAATGAACATTTGAAGGTTATTACTGCCATGAAGAAACAGGGTTCTTAAGTTAAGCGTTTCCTGCAACCCCGTTTCCAATCCAAAACAATGGAGACCTTTCCCATCGTCATCCTGGGCGGGGGCGTCGTTGCGGGTTATGCGGCCAAGGAGTTCGTCGACCAGAGCGGTAAAAAGAGGGGACTGGCCATCGTCACCGCAGAAAATGTCCTGCCCTACGAGCGCCCTCCCTTGTCGAAGGGCTTTCTGTCCGGCAAAGAAGAAGCCAGTGACATTCAGATCTCCAATGCCGACTTTTACCGCGAGCATGGCATCACTGTCCACCGAAACTTCCGGGTGGAGAAAGTGGACTTCAGCCGCCGTCGCCTTCATAGTGATTCAGGCAAAATCATCGGCTTTGATCAGTTACTGATCGCAACGGGTTCCACGGTTCGAAGGTTGAAGGCGCCGGGAGCCAACCGGCCCGAAGTCTTTTATCTGCGAGGGATGAAGGATTCGCAGGCCATCCGTGTGCGGATCAAAAGAGGCAAGCGTGCCGTGGTGATCGGCGCTGGTTTTATTGGAATGGAGGTTTCCTCCGTTCTGGCCAGCCACGGGGTGCAAACGACCATGGTCTTTCCCGACGATCGGGTTTGGCAACGGCTGTTCCCGCCTCCTGTTTCAACATTTTTTGAGCGTCAGTTTGCCGAGCATGGCATCACCCTTATGAAAAGTGAAAAGGTGGTTGCCTTGACGCAGAAGAATCATGAGTGCCAGGTCGTGTTGGCCTCTGGAAATCAAGTGCCCACAGATTTTGTGGTGGCAGGAATTGGGGCGACGCCATCCATGGAACTGTTTCACCGGACACCGTTGGACGCGGATGGCGGCATCAAAGTCAATAGATTCCTTGAGACCATTATACCGGGTGTCTGGGCTGCTGGTGATGTAACCAACTACCCCGATCAAGTTTTCCATCGTCGCATGAGAGTGGAGCACTGGGATAACGCCGTGGAGCATGGGCGGGTGGCGATGCGCAACATGATGGGAAAACTCCAGCCGTTTATCCACGTTCCCTATTTTTTCTCGGATTCTTTCGACCTTTCTTATGAATTTTGGGGCGATGCGGGTGGCCACGACCAGGTCGTTTATCGGGGCAACATGGATCAAAAGCAGATCAGCGTCTGGTGGCTTAAAAGGCAAAGACTGTGCGCCGCCTTGATCATGAACCGACCTGAGGAAGAACGAGTGGTTGCTCCTCGCTGGATTTTGCGGCGGCCACGGTTGAACCCGAAGGCGCTCCAAAACGCCCGCAACCTGAAGTCGCTAGATACCACATTCGGCCGCAAGGAAATGAACGACGCAACGGAGTGATTGCCAATGAAAGCTAAGAAAACTGCAAACGAATTTCCTGTCGTTTGCGTAGGCGGTTCGGCTGGCGGCCTCGACGCATATACCCGGTTACTACGGAATCTGCCGGCTGATATGGGCGTTGCCATCGTCATCGTTAATCACCTGAGAACCGTAGCCACCCAACTCCACGAGATTCTCCCGCGTTTTACCCAGATGCCGGTGAAACTGATCACGGAAAGATTAGATATTCAGCCCGACCATGTGTTCATCATCCCGGAACAGTGCGATTTACACATCCTTGATGGAGAGTTCCGTTTAAAGCCAATATCAAAGCCCCGGGGATGGCCCGACGTCATTACGGTTTTTCTGCGATCCCTAACCCAGCACTGGGGCGGAAAACTTATCGCCGTCATTGTCTCCGGATATGATGGTGACGGGGCAGCGGCGCTTTGCGGCATAAAGGAAGTGGGGGGCATTACCATTGCGCAGAAGCTCGACACAGCGAAGCAGCCCGATATGCCCGAGAGCGCAATAGCAAGCGGGTGCATCGATTTTGTTCTTTCACCTGAAGATATCGCCCGAAAAATTGCACTAATTGCGCACACTGTGTCGACGGTGCAGGAAGGCGGCCCACCAAATCGAGGTAAAAAGACCCATGTATTGTGACGGAGGAAATTCTTCAGCGCGATTCATTCAGCTATTTTGCGCATGAGACGAATCCCGCCAATGGACTGGTGATCGACAAGACATCGCCGGATTGGCCCGCCAGCATTGCGGCCACCGGCCTGGCCCTGGCGGCATACCCGGTGGGGATTGAGCGCGGATTCATGGCGCGTCGCGCCGCGGTGGAGCGCACGTTGGTGACATTGCGATTTTTCTGGAACAGTCCGCACGGCCCGGAACCTGATGCCACCGGCTACCAGGGCTTTTATTATCATTTTCTCGATATGCGGACCGGGCGGCGCGCCTGGCAATGCGAACTGTCAACCATAGACACCGCTTTTCTGCTGGCCGGCATGTTGACGGCGGCAAGTTATTTTGACGCGGATAAGGCCGACGAGCACGAGATCCGAACCCTCGCCGACGCACTCTACCGCCGTGCCAATTGGCGCTGGGCCCAAAACCAGGAAGCAACATTGACGCAGGGCTGGAAGCCTGAACTCGGCTTCCTGCAGGATCGTTGGAAGGGCTACGATGAAGGACTTCTGCTTTACATGCTTGCGCTCGGCTCTCCCACGTATCCGGTGTCTAACGACAGTTACGCCGCGTGGGGTTCGACTTACCAATGGCAACACAGTTACGGGTATGACTATCTTTACGCTGGATCGCTTTTCACGCACCAGTTGTCGCATATTTGGATCGATTTTCGCGGCATCCAAGACGCGTTCATGCGGGAAAATGGCATCGATTACTTCGAGAACAGCCGTCGCGCCACCTATATACAACAACAATACGCGATTGATAATCCGCTCAAGTTCAAGGACTACGGCAGCCATTGCTGGGGTATCACTGCGAGCGATGGCCCCGGGCCTGACATCATCAAGGTTTACGGTATAGAGCGGCAGTTCTTTGGTTATCTGGCGCGCGGAGTGCCGTACGGGCCCGACGATGGCACGATTGCGCCTTGGGCAGTAGTGGCGTCGTTGCCGTTTGCGCCCGAAATCGTGCTGCCGACCATCTCCACCC
>DATKFW010000073.1:0-78707 GCA_035511075.1 Vulcanimicrobiaceae bacterium | reverse complement strand
GGGGAAAAGGAAAGTTTCGGCGATTTTGGCCGGCGCCCATTTCTTATTCACAGAGAAGTCAAAAATTTGATAATGCTTCGGGTCAAGACTGCGTTTCACTTTCGTCATTGCAGCCTCAAAGAGAGTTTTTTTCCATTCCGCGTCCCAAAACGCTTCCATGTCCAGACTCGTGCAATCAGCGATATTGTCCAATGTGGCGGCGGCGGCGGAATCGGAATTATTGTCGGAATGTGAACGCGAGTGGCACGTCGGGTCGCGCTTTCGGAACTGGTCGGTGATACGCCAGCGAGTCATGGTCAAGAGCCATGCTTTGAATGAACCTGTTTTTCGGTCATACTTGAAATTGGGCATGTGTTTGGCGACAGAGATCATTGTTTCCTGCACAACATCCTGCGCTTCAGTTCCGTTCAATCCGCTTTTGACCGCGACCCCATAGATGAGCTTCCAGTAAGTGTCAAAGAAGTCCTGCCAGCTTGCCTGGTCCTGCCAATTCTTAAGCCGTTTGATCAGAGTCGTACGCGTACGAATCAACTCACGATCTTGGCTTTGCATGCCGCCATTAAGCAGGCTCTACGGGCCAATTAGCAATTGAAATAAACTCCCGCTCGGGCCTTACCCCTGTCCTCGACCACTTGGCGACGCCACTTCGGCTCTTCCCTCCGCCGCCATCCGCACCCGTCCGATTTCAAGCTTGTCTTGTGAGATTTCGAGCCGCAGCGGCAGAAACAACATCTTTATCCACAATTACTTGCAATTATTCCGGCAAACGGCTAAAATAACGCCGTCAAAGACGGAGACTTTCTTCTCGTAGGATTGCAGGCAATCCAGTTGTCCTTCATCCAATCAGGATCGTCTGTGGTCTGTGAAATGCTGCTTCCGACCATTTTTCGCCAATGCTTCGTTAAATCCTGAGCCATAAGAGCAAGAAAGGAATCAGTTGACCTTGTTTTCAGAGCTGGGCCGGGCGGCATTGTGCGCCGCGTTCCTGCAATGCTGTGTGATCGGCCTTGGAAAGTCGATGGCTCAGAATGTAGCGGCCGGCGAGGTGACGAATGAGCTTCGCATCGTTGAAATCCAGGGCGTGGTCGAGGTTTCCCCCGTCGGCTCAACGACCTGGATGCTGACAAAAATCAATCAATCCTTGCATCCCTTCGACCGGTTGCGCACTGGAACTGATAGTCGTGCCGCAGTCCGTTGGTGTAATCAAAGCGTTATGTCTTTCGACGCTTGTGCGGAAATCGAGATATTGCCCCCGGATGCGCCCGGTGCGGATTGCGGCCTGCACTTGATCCGGGGGATGATCTCCTTTTTCCATCGCGATGAGCCGGGCCGCATCCGGGTCATAACACGCGGCGCGGTCGCCGGCGTGGACGGGACCGACTTTGCCCTGACTGTGAATAACGCGGATCGCACGACTGTGTCTGTGATTGATGGCCGGGTCAGTTTTGGCAACGTACGGGCCACGCTCGTGCTCACCAACGGCCAGCAGGCCTTCGCGGATGTGGGCAATCCGCCCGTTCGCACCGCCGGTTTTATTGCCAATAATATTCTGCAATGGTGCTTTTACTACCCCGCCGTGCTCGATCCGGACGACTTGTCCCTCACTCGGGAAGAACAGGCGTTCTTGAAGGAATCGCTCGATGCCTATCGCGCGGGTGATTTGCTGGTTGCGCTGACAAAATACCCTGCGCCGCCGCGTCCCGCTTCCGACGGCGAGCGCCTTTATCATGCTGCCTTGTTACTCTCTGTCGGCCAGGTGGACGAAGTTGAAACGGTGCTTTCCTTCGTGTCCGCCGCTGGCTCTTCGGGACGCTCTCAGCGTCTGGCCCGCGCGATCCGCCAACTCGTAGCCGCCGTAAAACGGCAATCCGTCCCTCCGATTCCGAATCCGCGGCTTGCCACCGAGTTTCTTTCGCAATCCTATTACGAGCAATCGCGGGCCATCCCGAAAGTCTCGTTGCCGGGCGCCCTTAAACTGGCGCGACAGGCCGCGGCCCAATCGCCGGACTTCGGCTTTGCCTGGGAACGGGTGTCAGAACTGGAGTTTGCGTTCGGACATAATCGCACCGCCCTTGATGCCTTGGACAGAAGTCTCCTACTGGCTCCGCGCAACGCCCAGGCGCTCGCGTTGAAGGGATTCCTCGTGGCCGCCCAAAATCGGACGAGCGCCGCCATCGTCTGGTTCAACCGCGCTCTTGCCGTCGATTCCGCCCTCGGCAACGCATGGTTGGGTCGCGGCCTTTGCCGAATCCGCCGCGGCGATGCGGCCGGCGGGCGCGAGGATTTGTTGGTGGCCGCCGCGCTGGAACCGCAACGCGCCGAGTTGCGCAGCTATCTGGCCAAGGCTTACGCCAACGCGGGCGATTACCTGCGCGCCTACAAGGAACTGCAATTGGCCAAAAAATTGGACCCCAACGACCCAACGGCGTGGCTTTACTCCGCGTTGCTCGATCAGCAGGACAATCGCATTAACGACGCCATTCACGATTTGGAAACGTCAGAATCTCTGAACGACAACCGAAGCGTCTATCGCTCCCAGCTCTTGCTGGATCAGGACCGCGCGGTGCGCGGCGCCGATCTCGCCACGATCTATCAGGACGCCGGTATGACCGAAGTCGGCATGCTCGAAGCTTCGCGGGCGGTCAACGACGACTACGCAAATTATTCCGCCCACCTTTTTCTGGCCAATAGTTACAGCCAGCTCGTGGGTCCGTACGAGACCAGTTTGCGTTACGAGACAGCGATGGAAAACGAGTACCTGCTCGCCAACCTGCTTTCTCCGGCCGCTGTCGGCGCCATGTCTCCGACGGTCTCACAACAGGCCTATTCCAAACTATTTGAGCGCGACCAGCCCGGTATTGTGTCGGACACCGAATACCTCAGCCGCGGGGCGTTGAATGAAATGGGCGCGCAGTACGGCACCGAAGGAAATTTCAGCTATGACCTTGAAGAAAACTACGAGTCTGATCCCGGCCAACGCGCCAATGATGACGTCGAAGCACGCACAATTGCCCTCACGCTAAAACAACAATTGACGCCGACGGATGGCATCTATGCGAAGGCGCTGGGCTATGACGCGGATGGCGGGGATACGAGGCAGTATTACGCACCGGACATGGCGAGCCCGGACTACCGCTTCAAGGAAACCCAGGACCCAACCGCCCTTCTGGGCTACCACCACACCGGCAGCCCGGGCGTCCACACGCTGCTCTTGCTGGCAAGAATTAACGACGCTTATTCGTTCACCAATTCAACGCAGCCCGCCCTGCTCGAGTTCACGCCGCAGCTCAATCCTGTTTCCAAGCCCGGCGTCACAACTCTCACCGGCGTGGACGGCATCGCCATGCATCAGAGTTTTGAGAACCAGTTGACCGTCTATTCCGGGGAATTGCAACAAATCTGGCAGACGTCCGAACATAACACCATCGTTGGCGGACGCCTGCAATATGGCGATTGTGGGACCGCTGACTTGCAAAACCTGTCGTCGTCCTTTGCTTCTGTTTTGGGAGGTTCATCCTCTCTGGCCTCGGATCAGGATTTTAATTCGCATTTCTACCGTGCCAGCTTTTATGGTTATCACGAGTGGCAAATTCTTGATCCTTTGCAACTCATCGGGGGACTGACTTACGACTGGCTCAAATTCCCGGCAAACATGGAGACTGCGCCGATTTCCGACGCGGAAGAAACATCGAGCCGGCTTTCCCCCAAAGCAGGCCTGATCTGGACTCCGGCCAAAGAGACAACTATCCGCTTCGCCTATACCCGTTCGCTCGGCGGTGTCAGTCTGGATCAGAGCTATCAACTGGAGCCATCACAGGTGGCGGGCTTCATACAATCTTTCCGCACTGTCATCCCCGATTCTATCGCAATCGAAAGTCCCGGCGCGCAATTCCAGACCTATGGAATCTCGATCGAGCAGAAATTCGGCGCCGGCACCTACCTGGCGCTCTCCGGACAATTTTTGAATTCCCTGGACCGCGAAGTCGTCGGCGCGTTCGATGTCTCCTATACTGAAGCATCCAATGCCGTCCCCTCGGACATGCGCGAAAACCTGGATTACCACGAAAACACTCTCGAAATGACCGCAAACCAGTTACTCGGGAAGGAATGGTCTTTGGGCGCCCAATATCGAATCACCCGGTCCACGTTGAACGACAATTTCATTGATGTGCCCGAAGGCCTTCCGTTCAAAAATTTCGCGCCGCGTCAGCAGACGGAGGCTGTCCTCCAACAAGGACGCTTGTTTGCCGCATACAATCACCCATCCGGTTTCTTTCTCAGGGGCGAGGCATTGTGGAACGACCAAGGCAACGGCGGTGACACGCCGAACCTGCCAGGTGACGATTTCTGGCAATTTAACGCGTACGCCGGTTGGCGATTTCTGCACCTCAAGGCCGAAGCAAGCCTCGGAGTGCTCAATATTTCCGGTCAGGACTACAACCTGAACCCGCTCAACCCCCACCCGGAATATCCTCACCAGCGAACCCTCACCGCGGGTTTGCGCCTGAACTTCTGACCCCCGGTCACTGGACCACCATTCAATAAGTAAAGCCGGTCAGGGTAATGGGATAATTGGTCGTGGGAACTTTGTTGGGAAAATAGATGGTGAATCTATACTGCGGACTGTACGGAGGATTGGGAATCGTCACGTTGGTCTTATGGCAACCTTCATCGCCATACGCCCCCACATATTCGACCCTCGAATTGGTCCGCCCCGTATCACTCGCCGTAAATGTTGTAGTATTGGTCAATGGTATGAAACCCCAGGTGTTTGTCGGAATATAATTGACGTAACCCGCGTACGCCCCGGGACACGTCCCCGACGTCCCAGACGAACTCACTGGCGGGGCATAGACGACAACATCTATATCAGGATTCACCGCAAAAACTTCCAGGGTAGCCGAGATAGTCGGCACGACGTCCGCATTACTGGTAATATTGCAGGAATAGAATCCCGCGTCGCCGATTTGTGCATTTTCAATCGTCAGGGCGCTGTTGGTTTGGCCGTCGATAGGGGTCCCGTTGCGCAGCCATTGATAGGAACTTCCGGGCACTGCGTCCACCGCAAATGTCGCGGGATCGCCGATCCGGACCATCTGGTCCACCGAATCATTCCTGGCTCCCGGAGCTATAGACTGTTGCGAATGGACGGCGCCTCCCGTCGCTAAAAGTAGTCCCGCAATCGCCGCGATGGTGTTTGTTCGTATAGTTCGTGTCTTCATAGATAGTATTAGTGTTATTAAGTTTTAGTGTTATTTCCGGAAGCGATACGCGGGTCTTGGACGGGTCTTTCAAAAATAATCGCGCTCAACTTCACGAATCCCGGAAATGCGTCTTGACGAAGGCATGCATGTTGCGCCGCGCGGAAACCGCAACGCCAATTACCCCCGCTATTCCAACGCTTCCCGGCAAATCGGCGCGAAAAAGCCTGCTATTTCCCCTGCTCCCTTCCATATTCCGGACATGCTTCGCCGTGAAAGTTAAGGGCGTCAGCGGGAAAAGTGTCCTCGGAGCGCTGGTGGGCGCGGCCCTGGCAACTCTCTGCGGCCTGATGCTGTGGAGCATGCCGCTGGGCGACGCCTGGACAAACGCCAGCTACGATTACCTATTTCGGTTCGGGACGCGGGCCGTTACAAACGACGTTGCCGTTGTCATGATGGATAATGAGGCCTATGCTCATTTCCATCAGACGCGCGGCCAGCCCTGGGATCGGGCCTTGCACGCGCGGTTATTGGACAAGCTGGCCGAGGATGGCTGCGCGCTCGTTGTAATGGATAGCTTCTTCCGCGAACCCCGTAATCCGGCGCAAGACCAGACGCTTGTAAACGCCATGCGACGCCAGCGTCACATTGTGTTGATGGCTGAGCAGTCACAAATCACTCACCCGGCGCTTCTCGGCATGCGCGCGTTGCTTCCGACTGAACCTTTTTATTCCGCCGCCGGCAGAAATTGGGGTGTCGCATGGATAGACCCGGATCCGGATTCAATCGTGCGCCGGCATTGGCCGTTCCCTGCCCCGGGGCCATATCCCAGTTTGCCCGAGACTGCCGCGCGGTTGGAGGGGGCGCGATTAAGCGAACCCGCGCACAAGCAGTGGCTGCGTTACTACGGTCGGGACGGTGGGTGGACGAGATTGAGCTACGGCTTTGCGCTCACAATGCCAACGAATTATTTCCGCAACAAAATTGTCTTCATCGGCACCGAATCAAACACATCCGTATGGGACGGGGAACTGGACAAATTTCGCACCCCTTACACGCGCTGGACGGGCGAAACGACGGGCGGCGTGGAGATTATGCTGACCTCCTTTCTGAATCTGGTGAACGACGAATGGCTGCGGCGGCTGGCTGGGTGGAAGGAGTTGTTGATCCTGGTATTCACCGGAACATTGCTTGGCGGCGGACTGTGCCGGATGCGTCGGCTGACGGCTTGCGCTTGCGCCGCGGCGGTTGCCGTCACCGTGATGCTTGCGGCGGTCTCGTGCAGTTATTTCACCAATTACTGGTTTCCGTGGCTCGTGATTTTCGGCGGACAAGTTCCGTGCGCTCTGGTCTGGGCGCTCATGCTTCGAAAAGACGGTCGCGCATCAGAATCTCTGGAGGTTCGCCCTGATGCTGGCGCAGCCGTGGAATCGCCGCAAATTCCCGGCTACCAATTGCTTCCTTCGCCGTTCGCGCAGGGTGCTTATGGCAGGATTTGGCTGGCCCGGAATGCCGCCGACCAATGGCGCGCCGTCAAAGTGGTCTATCTTGGAAAATTTAACAATGACACCGCCCCGTACGAACGCGAGTTTAACGGCATCAGCCGATACCAGTCGATTTCCAATAAACACCCCGCCCTCTTGCGTGTTGATTTTGTCAGCGAAAAGCTCCCGGATCATTTTTATTATGTGATGGAGATGGGCGATCCCCTCGAGACGGGATGGGAACGAGAACCTTCCACGTACAAGCCCCGTGATCTGGCCAGTGAACGCGCGCGCGCGCATGGAGGAAGGCTCCCAACGCAGGAATGTCTGCGTATCGGCATTGAATTGAGCGACACCCTTGAATTTCTCCATCGCCAGGGGTTGACCCATCGTGACATCAAGCCGCAGAACATCATCTTCGTGCAGGGCCGCCCCACACTGGCGGACCTCGGTCTTATCGCAGAAATCCGGCCGCCCGGCCAACCGCGGACCCTGGTCGGCACGCCTGGCTATATGCCCCCGCCTCCCGAACTTCCAGGCACTCCGCAGGCCGACATTTATGCTTTGGGAATCGTTCTCTACGTCCTCAGCACCGGACGCGACCCGGCATTTTTCCCAGAAATTTCGACGACCCTCGCCGACAACCTCGAGTCAGTGGAATTCTTTACATTGAATGCCATTATTCTCAAAGCTTGCCAGCCCGACCCAGCGCAACGCTACGCATCAGCTTTGGAGATGCACCGCGCCTTGCAAGGAGCGCAAGAAACTCTCGAAGCGGAAACGAATCGGAATACGTCCCAACCGGCTGAATGATTATTCCCACCGCGCAAACTCCACGCCCATGACATCCAAAGAGAACAACTAACTCATTTTTTCAATCGAGTTTGGCAGCGAACATGTTTCAATGCTCGTGTGAGTCCCAGCGATGACGTGTTTGATTCCTCGGATGAGATCTACCAGGTGCAAACCCGCGCTCGCGGACCCTCCGGCGCTCTGCCGTTGACGGAGGAGTTGCTCCGCAACAGTCCCAGCGGCGATCTTTTTGGACTTTCACAAAATGCCGGCATGGGTTGGAAGCCGTCGGAAGTCGGCCGCAAACATTTTCTCATCCTGAGCACTCAGGGCGGGCTCCGCGCCGCCGACGGCCAGCCGATCGCGTTGGGTTATCACACGGGGCATTGGGAGATCGGTCTGCTGGCCCAGGCGGCCGCGGACGAATTTCGCCGCCTGCAATCCATACCCTTCGCCGGCTTTTGTTCGGACCCCTGCGATGGCCGCACTCAGGGCACTCACGGCATGTTCGACAGCCTTCCCTATCGCAACGACGCCGCCGTCGTCCTCAGGCGATTGGCCCGCTCGCTCCCCTTGCGCTCGGGAGTGCTCGGAATCGCCACTTGCGACAAAGGTTTGCCCGCGATGATGATGGCCCTGGCGGGCCTGCGTGATTTGCCGTGCGTGATCGTGCCCGGCGGAGTCACCCTGCCGGCGGAGGGCGGTGAGGACGCCGGCGCCGTCCAAACCCTCGGCGCGCGTTTCGCCCGAGGTTTGGTAACCCTCTCCGAAGCCGCCGATTTGGGATGCCGCGCCTGCGCTTCGCCGGGCGGCGGCTGTCAATTCCTCGGCACCGCCGCCACTTCGCAAGTCGTCGGCGAAGCCCTCGGCCTGTCGCTGCCTCATTCCGCTCTGGCGCCGTCCGGCCAGGCGGTTTGGCTCGACATGGCCCGGCGATCAGCCCGCGCGCTGCATCGACTCGACGCCCGCCGGTTGCCGGTGCGTGACATCCTGACGCCGGCGAGCGTTCGGAACGCGATGGTCGTCCACACGGCCTTCGGCGGTTCCACCAATTTGCTCCTCCACATCCCCGCCATCGCCCATGCGGCCGGTTTGACACCGCCCACCGTCGAAGATTGGATTGCCGTCAATGGACGGGTGCCGCGCCTGGTCAGCGTCCTGCCCAACGGCCCCGTGCATCACCCCACCGTCCGCGTCTTTCTGGCGGGAGGCGTGCCTGAAGTAATGCTCCACCTGCGCAGGCTGGGTCTATTGGAGACCGACGCGCTCACCGTTTCCGGCAATTCCCTGGGGGACAACCTGGATTGGTGGGAATCTTCGGAACGCCGCCGCCGTTTCCGCGAGTTGCTCAAACGCCACGATGATATCGACGCGGACGACGTCATACTCCCGCCCGACCAGGCGCAAAAGCGCGGGATGGGGCGCACCCTGCTCTTTCCGCGCGGCAACCTGGCGCCAGCGGGGTCCGTCGTGAAAGTAGCCGCGATCGATCCTTCGGTAATCGGGCAGGATGGCGTTTACCGTCACGAAGGGCCGGCGCGCGTCTTTGTCAGCGAGACAGCGGCGATGGCGGCGATCAAGGAGGGACGCGTTCAGGCGGGCGACGTAATCGTCTTGACAGGGGTCGGCCCCCTGGGAACAGGCATGGAGGAGACCTACCAGGTCACCGGCGCCCTCAAGCATCTCCCGTGCGGCAAACAGGTCGCGCTCCTGACCGACGCGCGCTTCTCCGGGGTTTCGACGGGCGCGTGCGTCGGCCACATCGGTCCGGAAGGATTGGCAGGCGGCCCGATTGGCAAGCTCCTGGACGGTGATATCATTCGGATTCATCTGGACATCGCGCGCAACCAAGGGGCAATCGATCTTGTGAGCGAGGGTGCGCGACGGTTCACGGCCGATGAAGCCGAACGAATGCTGGCCCGACGCAAGCCGCGGCCCGACCTTGCGCCGAACGCGGCATTGCCCGATGACACGAAACTTTGGGCGGCCCTGCAATCGGCCAGCGGCGGCGCCTGGGCCGGTTGCGTTTATGATGTCGAGCGCATTATCGCCGCGCTCGGTCACGACCGTACCATTAGCCAACACTGACGCCGCCCGCGTCTTCGGCGCATCTCGAAGCCTATTCGCCCCGCGGCTGATAATTGACAATAATCGCTAAAATCTGCAATTTCGGCCGATGCGCAAGATCAATTTGAACGCCGTCAGCGAAAAGGAAACGAAGTCTCCCAAGGGTAAATACCACCATCACACCAAGGACGTTTCCGTGGCACTCGGCCGGGATCCCCGCTCGCTGGACGCGATGAAGCGGCATCCTTTTGACCTGGCGGTCACGCGAATCCCCGGGTTGGCGACTCGCTGCCCGTACCACGCGCACTCGGCGCAATGGGAACTTTATGTGGTCATCTCCGGAGCCGGAAAGGTGCGGCACAGCGAAGGCATCACCGAAATTTCCACAGGCGACGTATTTCTTTTCGCGCCCAACGAAGCCCATCAAATTTTCAATGAGGGCAAAGACGACCTCGTCTATTACGTCGTTGCCGACAATCCGCTCGGCGGTTCGTGTTATTATCCCGACAGCAAGAAGTGGCTGGTTTGCCAGCCGACCGATGGGGTCGTGCTGAAAGGAAGCCAGGCAGACTACTTTGACGGAGAAGAATAGGACCCCTCAAGCGGCGAAGGCGCTATTTTCGTTCCTCCCGGGATTTTGCGCCCCAAAGCATCAAGTAACGCGATACCCACGGAACGGGTCCTTTATGAAAATCCCGTTCGAGCCGCGCCATCCCGCGGTCAAAAGCTTCCTTCGAAATCAGGCGCAAGCTGGAAAACACCTGTGCCCGGTACGGCTCAATGTCCGGCAGCACGGTGGAAAACTCGACAACCCTCGCGGCAAGTTCAACAAAGCCGGCCTCGATCAGTTCTCTCCGCAGCAATTCAACGGCCGGATAGCGGGATAACTCCACCGCGATAGTCTCCGGGAAATAGATGGATTGCGGCTGACGGTTTCGGAGGATTTCCTCAGAATCAGTAACAATGCAGAGGCGCCCGCCCCGGCGCAGGACGCGCGCCGCCTCGCTGAATGCCTTTCTGCGGTCGGCAATGTGGTGGACGACGTCAACCGAAAACGCCACGTCGAAGCTCTCTCCGGGAAATGCCAGCTCCTCGGCGCGCCCGCGCGCCAATTGAACCGGGGCCGGGCGCCCCATCGCCTGCGCCAACATTTGTTCCGATGGGTCTATGCCCCAACACTGGCAGCCGACGGATTCGCGCACCGCGCAAATGTAGTTGCCCGTGCCGCAACCGATCTCGAGCACTCGCGAATTGCCGACAACGAGTCCGGTCGTGATCAGCCCGCGGAGCACTTCAGGGTGAACTCGACGATATCGGGCATAGTCAGGCGCTATTTCCTGGTAGTAAGTCTTCATTTTCCTGATCCCATTGGCCGACTCGGTCGTACTGAACTATACGCCTTTAGGAGTATTTTCCAAAGCCTCTTGAAGAAAGTAAGAGCTTGAAGAGTCAAAGGAAAATGGGCCATAATTAGTTGTGAAGCTCCGATTCCATTTGCTGCCCCGCGCCAGCGCGTTCGCGTTGGTGTGGGCCGGAGCTTTTTTGTTCCGCGCCACCGCCGGAGAAAGTCCCGGCGCGGCTGAATTCCGCACGGACATTCGGCCCATTCTGGAAACCTACTGCTTTGAGTGCCACGGCGATGGCATGAGCAAGGGCAAGGTGGCGTTCGATGGATTCAAATCCGACCAGGCTGCCGTTGAGGACCGCGAGTTGTGGTGGAACGCCCTCAAAAACCTCCGTGCCAACCTCATGCCCCCGGCCAAAAAACCTAGGCCCACTCCAGAACAGCGCGAGCTTATCGCCCATTGGATCAAGAGCGACGTATTCGGAATCGATCCCCAAAACCCCGATCCCGGCCGCATCACAATCCACCGTCTCAACCGCGTCGAATACCGCAACACCATCCGCGATCTCCTCGGAGTCGATTTCAATACGGACGCCGAATTTCCCCCCGACGACACTAGCTTCGGATTCGACACCATCGCCGACGTTCTGACCCTGCCGCCAATGTTGCTGGAGAAATACGTCGATGCGGCGGAAACCATCGTCGCCGAGGCGGTGCCGACGGTGCCGGGCGTCGTGCCGGAACGGACGGTCTCGGGAGGCCGCTTTCACGCTGGCGACGACTCAGGCGGCGGCTGGGACGGCCCCTTGTCGCTTTCCTATTACACGAATGCCGCGGTATCAAACACGTTGTCCGGCCAGATCGCGGGCAAATATCATTTGTCGGTGGACCTCCGCGTCAACGAGAAATTTGTGGACGGCGTTTTTGATTACAACAAATGCCGGTTCATATTCAAAGTCGATGGCAGGGCATTGCTCAGCAACGAGTATAGCTGGCAGGGCGGCAGACCTTATCATTACGAATTTGATCAAAACTGGGCGGTCGGCGATCATCAGTTTGCCTTCGAGTTGCTGCCTTTGACCCAGGAACCCCATGCCCGGACTCTCACGATGCAAATCAACTCCGTGACCGTGCGCGGTCCTCTGGACGCCGAGCATCTGACGCGGCCCAAGAATTACGCCCGCTTCTTCCCCAAGGACGTTCCCGCCGGCTCCTCCGCGCGCCGCCAATATGCGCGCGAATTGCTTGGAAATTTTGCCCGCCGGGCTTTTCGCCGTCCGGTGGACGACGTGACGGTCAATCGCCTGGCCAAATTGGCCGAGTCGGTCTATTCGCAGCCCGGAAAAACCTTCGAGGCGGGCATATCCGAAGGCATGGTCGCCGTGCTGGCTTCCGCGCAATTCCTCTTCCGCGACGAAACCGCCGAACCGGGCGGCGCCAGAGGCGCGTTTCCGTTCGTCGACCAATACGCGCTGGCCTCGCGTCTTTCCTATCTCTTGTGGTCGTCGATGCCTGACGAGGAACTGCTGCGCCTGGCGGGCGAAGGAGAGCTGCGGAACAATCTCTCCGCTCAGGTGGCGCGGATGCTCAAGGACCACCGCTCGGAGGCCTTTATTCACAATTTCACTGGCCAATGGCTCCGCGCGCGGGACATCGAGGATGTTTCCATCGACGCCCGCTCCGTGCTGGCGCGTGAAGCCAAATTTGACCCCGAACTCGACAAAGCTCGCCACCGTTTCCACGAATTGAGCGACAAGCCGGAGGATAGCCTGACCAAGGAGGAACAGGACGAATTGGCCGCCCTGCGCGAGTCGTTTTCCAAGCGATTCAAACACCGCCCGCGCACAGACCTGACCGGCGATTTGCGCCGTGCCATGCGCATGGAAACGGAGGACTCTTTTGATTACGTCCTGCGCCAGGACCGCAGTTTGCTCGAACTGCTCGACTGCGATTACACCTTTCTCAATCAAAAACTCGCTGCGTTTTACGGCATCACCAATGTCACGGGCGACGAAATGCGCCGCGTCACCCTTCCCCCAGGCAGCGTGCGCGGAGGTATTTTGACCGAAGGGACCACGCTGGTCGTGACCTCGAATCCCACCCGCACCTCCCCTGTCAAACGCGGTCTCTTTGTGTTGGACAACATCCTGGGGACGCCGCCTCCTCCGCCGCCACCGGACATTCCGCCGCTGGAGGACGCCGCCAAGGGGGTGACGAATCACGTCCCCACACTGCGTGAAACCCTGGCGATGCACCGCAAAAACCCATTGTGCAGTTCCTGTCATAACCGCATGGACCCGTTGGGTTTGGCGCTGGAAAACTTCAACGCCATGGGAATGTGGCGCGACCAGGAGTACAACGAGCCAATCGACGCCACAGGCAAATTGATTACCGGCGAAACCTATTCTAATGTGAAGGAATTGAAGGGCATTCTCGTCAAAGATCATTACGAAGATTTTTATCGTACCGTGACCGAAAAGCTGCTGACTTACGCACTGGGCCGCGGTCTGGATTATTACGACGTCGAAACAGTCGATCAGATTGTGCATAGGATTGAAAAGGCAAATGGCCGCGCATCCGCCCTGCTTGCGGGGGTGGTGGAATCGGCGCCGTTTCAAAAATGCCGCAAGCCGTCCACCGTAACCGCCTCTATATCAACCGATAATAGTGTGGCCTTGAACTCGTCCAAACCATGAAGAACCCCGATAAATCCGCCAAACGCCTCCATGCTGCCCAACGCCACGCCAGTTTCAGCCGCCGCAATTTCCTCCGTGGACTCGGGGCATGCGTCGCCCTTCCCGCATTCGCCTCATTTTCACCCGGCAAACTGTGGGCCGCCGGGTCCGGTCTTAATCTGGCGGCCACAGCCACAGGAGCGCCACTTCGCACCGCCTTTCTCTACTTTCCAAACGGGGCGATTCCCGCCGCCTGGTGGCCGACTGGCGACGAGAAGAATTTCCAATTAAGCCCCACGTTGCAGCCCTTGGCGTCCTGCCTCAAACATGTCCAGATTCTGGGTGGAATTTCAGACACGTCGGCCAATGCTGGAAACGACGGCGGCGGCGACCATGCCCGCGCGGGCGGCACTTTCCTCACCGGCGTTCGCGTCAAGAAAAGCGCCACCGAGATCCACGCCGGCATCTCCATCGACCAGGTCATGGCGCGTGAGGTCGGCCATTTGACTCGTTTTCCGTCGCTGGAACTCACCTGCGAGACTTCCCGTCCCACCGGTAATTGCGATTCCGGCTATTCCTGCGCCTACCAGTTCAATCTCTCCTGGAGCGGCCCCACGACCCCGATGACCGCCGAAGCCAATCCGCGCCTGGTATTCGAACGGCTCTTCGGCGCAGGCCCGCCCGAGGAACGCCTGGCAAACATGAAACGCCGCCGCCAGGAGCAGCGCTCCATTCTTGACTTCGTCCTCGATGACGCTCACCAGATGCAACGCCAGCTCAACCCCTACGACAAAGACAAGCTCGATCAGTACCTCACCGGCGTGCGCGAGTTGGAAGACCGCATCGCCAGGGCCGAAAAAATCGGCGACCCCAAGGACCCGAAAGTCGCCGAACCCGACGGCATCCCGGCCAGTTACGGCGAGCACATGCAAACAATGTTCGATATTTTGACGCTCGCCTTTCAGACCGATTCCACACGCGTGGCGACCTTGTTGCTGGCCCACGACGGCAGCAACCGTTCCTTTGCTGAAATTGGCGTTCCGGAGGGCCATCACGACCTCTCTCACCACTTCGGCAATGTGGACAAAATTGAAAAGCTCAAGGAAATCGACGTTTGGTACATCAAGCAACTGGCCGCGTTCTTCCAAAAACTCGATCAGACCAAGGACGTTGACGGAAATTCGCTCCTGCACAATTCAATGATTGTTTACGGCAGCGGCAACGCCGACGGCAACCGCCACACCCATGTCAATCTGCCCATCGTTCTTGCGGGATCGGGCGGCGGCACGCTCAAAGGCGGCCGTTTCGTCAAGGGCGACGCCACTCCGGCCACCAATCTTTACCTGAGCATGGCCGATCGCATGGGACTGCGGAACTTGTCGCAGTTCGGCGATTCCACCGGGCCGATGACCAATGTTTAAGTCGCCGGCCGCGCGCGCCATCTTATTGTGGGTGCGACATGAATAAGAGCCGCTTCGCGTTGGCCCTCTGTGTTCTATTGACAGGGAATTCCCTGCTTCACGCCGCCGATTTCGAGACCGTTTTCCTCTGGACCAATGGCGCTCCCGGCTTTGAAGACCGCCGCAATGAACCCGAGCAGGCGCAAAGTTATTGGGTCAAACACATCAACAATCCCTCCATCACCGTCTTTCTCCCGCCAAAGGAAAAGGCCAACGGCACCGCCGTTCTGATCTTTCCCGGCGGCGGCCATCGCGAGCTGGTCTTCCAGGCCGAGGGCGTTGAACCCGCCCGCTATCTCACCAACCTCGGCGTCGCCGCGTTCGTTTTGAAATACCGCCTTGCCCGTGAGCCGGGTTCACCCTATTCCCTCGATATCCATCCGCGCCAGGACGCCCAGCGCGCCCTCCGCCTCATTCGCAGTCGCGCCGCCGAATGGAACCTCAACACCAACCGGATTGGCGTCATGGGATTTTCCGCCGGCGGCGAGGTCGCCTCCATGCTGGTTTACAGTCCCGGCGCGGGCGACCCCGCCGCCGCCGACCCAATCGAGCGCGAGGATAGCGTGGCCAATTTTCAAATCGTGATCTATCCCGGGCCGCTGGGCATTCCCGAAAAAGTCCCGCCCGATGCTCCCCCGGCCTTCTTCCTGGTGGCCAACGACGACACCAGCCATGTCGGCGCGATCCTTTCCCTCGAAGAGAAATACCACCAGGCCGGACGCCCAATGGAAGTCCATATTTACGAGCAAGGAGGCCACGGCTTCAACCTGGGAAGCCGTTCCAAACTCAAGTCGATCAAAGATTGGCCCCAGCGGCTGACCGACTGGCTGGCGGACAACAATCTTTTGACCCCGGAAAAATGAGCCGCTTGGTCTAAGCGCACGATTGCGCCGACCGCCGCTCACCGCAGAAAGTTATATTTTAAAATGCAGCGCAACGCGCTGAATCCGTCCTGCCACCCGATTTTTTTTCCCTCCGCGTAGGTGCGTCCGTAGTACGAAATGGGCACCTCGTAAAGCCGCAGGTTCATCTTGCTCACCTTGGCCACGATTTCCGGCTCGAAACCGAACCGGTTCTCCTCGATGGCGATGCGTTGGATGACCTCGCGCCGGAACGCCTTGTAGCCGCTCTCCATGTCGGTCAGATTGATGTCCGCCGCCATGTTCGAGAACGTTGTCAAAAGCTTGTTCCCCACCGAATGCCAGAAATACAGCACCCGATGCGCGCCCGCCCCCGAAAAACGCGAGCCGAACACCACATCCGCCTTCCCGGCAAGTATGGGTTTGCACAGCGCGGGGTAATCGGTCGGATCATACTCCAGATCCGCGTCCTGGACGATTACCAGCGGAGCAGTCGCTTTCGCAAATCCGGTCCGCAACGCCGCCCCTTTGCCCTGGTTGACCGTGTGCCGAAAGAGCTTCGCCCTCGGTTCGGTCTTCCCGACCATCTCAAGGGCGTTCCATGTGCCATCGACCGACGCGTCATCGACTATGATAATTTCCCGCACCAGCGATTGCGCGGCCACGGTCTTGACCACCGTCGCGATGGTCGCCGCCTCGTTAAACACAGGGATGACCACCGCCAGGCAAGGCGCCATTGGAGGGACATCTGCCGCGGGGGGATCAGAATGATTCATGTGGCGGCTTTGCGCGCGGCGTCATAGACCGTTTTTAACGGCACGTTCTTCTCCAGAGCCAGCTTTTTGCACGACTCGAACTCCGGCGCCGTTTGCACGATCTGTCCGTCCAACGTGCCAATTTTCACCGTGGCCTCTCCGTAATAAGTCTGCGCCGTCACGAACTGCCGCCGCAGCTTGCGGCGTTCGGCCATCGAACGCCGCACACCGAACGCGCTGGTTTCCCGCAGGATCATTTCGCAAAATTTGTCCCCCTCTTCCGGCGCGCACAGGACGCTGAGCAGAACGCCGGGCCGGTTCTTTTTCATTTGCACCGGCGCCTGGGACACATCCAGAGCTCCTGCCGCCATGGCCAAATCCACAAAATGTCCCAGCAACTCCGGGTTGACGTCGTCGAGATTGGTTTCAAGGACGGCAATGGTATCCGTTTCCCAGTCATGTGTCGCGCTGGCCGCCGTCTCGCCAAGTATCGCCCGCAACACATTGGGCCGGGTCTTGTTGTCCCGTCCGCCCACTCCAAAGCCAACGCGTTCCGGCACAAAATTCTCCATCGGCCCGAACTTTTCCACAAATTCCGCCAGCAACGCCGCCCCGGTGGGCGTCACCAATTCGCTGGGTTCATCGCACTGCGCCATCGGAATTCCGCGCGCCGCCAGGATTTCCAATGTCGCCGGCGCGGGAACCGGAAACCGACCATGCGCGCAGTCCACCCACCCGTGCCCTTCAACCACCGTGCCCGAGAGGACGCGCGGTTTGCCGAGAAGTTCCAGCGCAACGCACGCGCCGACAATATCGACTATCGAATCCAGCGCCCCCACTTCGTGAAAATGCACGTTCCCGGCCGGCACCCCGTGGATTTTGCCCTCCGCAAGCGCAATCCGCCCAAAGACCGCCACGGACTTCCCCTTCACCCATTCTGAAAGTGGACTCTCCTGAATCAGGCGCTTGATATCGGCATAAGTGCGGCCGTGCTCTCCGCCATGCTCGTGCATGTGCTCGTGCGGATGCTCATGCCCGTGCTCCTGAGGGTGGTCGTTCGCGTGCTCATGCTCGTGCGCGTGCTCATGTCCGGGCTCGTGATGGTCCTCATGTCCGTGCGTGTGCTCGTGCCCTTCATGCACCTGGAACCTGACGCCCTCGATTTGGAACCTTCGTTCCCGTGAACCGTGCAGGTGGAATCCTCCCAGCCGCAATCCCCCCAACTCGCGCGTCAAATCGTCCATCTTGACGCCAAGATCCAGCATCGCCCCCATAAACATGTCCCCGCTGATCCCGCTGAAAATGTCCAGATAGAGCGTCTTCATTTTGCCAGGGCGTTGATTTGACTGGCGGCATACCCTGCCCCGAACCCATTGTCAATATTCACCACAGTCACCCCGCTGCTGCAACTGTTTAGCATGCTCAATAACGGAGCCAACCCCGCAAAATTCGCGCCGTAACCGACGCTGGTCGGCACCGCGATGACCGGCCGGCTGACTAATCCCGCCACAACGCTCGGCAAAGCCCCTTCCATCCCGGCCACCACGATCACCACGTTGGCCCGTTGTATCTGCTCCAGCTTGTTGAGCAATCGATGCAGCCCCGCCACGCCAACGTCGTAAATCCGCTCCACCGTGTTGCCCATGATATCCGCGGTGACCCAGGCTTCCTCGGCCACCGGCAGATCGCTGGTCCCGGCGCACATGACCGCCACCATTCCGGGCCGCTTGGCCAGCGGCCGCCTTTCAATGGTAATGCAGCGCGCCGCCTCGTGGTATCGCGCCGGTTTGAATTTTTTCCGGATCACCGCCGCCTGGTCCGCTTCCAGCCGCGTCAACAACAGCCGCTCCTCGTGCTCCAATATTTTCTCCGCAATCTTGACGATTTGCGCCGAAGTCTTGCCTGCGCAGTAAACGACTTCCGCAAACCCTTTGCGCAGCGCCCGGTGGAAATCGACCTGCGCGAATCCCAGGTCCGCCACCGGCGGCGCCTGGAACGCCGCCAGCGTTTCAGTCAATCCGATCTTGCCGTCGCGAAATTTTTCCAGCAATTGGATGGCATTGGCAGTCGTCACAGTGCCACAGAAAATACACCATGCATCCCCGTCGGACAGAAAAATGTGGGATCACCTTTCCGGCCGGCTGTTTTTGTAAGGTCTGGCACTACAGAAAAATCCGTAATACACCTTGCAGACAAGTCAGCGCAAACGCTCTTAAAGTCTCTACCGCAGTAGAGTTAGTTTTCATGGGGCGCCCCGGGTGGGGCGCCTAACTTTTTTCAAGCACCCGTTGGTGCCATCTCTTGCCCTTCATCTCAAAACGCGGCAGGCTGCCCCGCGCCGCCAGGGTCACCGGCACCCGCAGATTAAACGCCGTGTGCAGCGCCCCTTCCACCCGCCCCGCCAGCCCCGTGGGTTGCGCGCATTCCGGCGCTGGCTCGATCCGCAGGCGCAATTCCACCAGGCTGCCGGTTCGGTCCACCTCCACCTGGTATTCCGCGATCTCCGAAAATCCCCGCAGCACCTCCTCCACGGCCGCGGGGTAAATGTTGACTCCGCGAACAATCACCATCTCGTCCGTCCGTCCCAGGATGCCTCCGGCCAGCGCCAAATCGTGCCGTCCGCACGCGCAACACTCCCCGCTCCCCGCCCGCACGATGTCTCCCGTCCGATACCGAAGCAGCGGTGAACCCGTCCGGCCCAACGTTGTCAAGACCAATTCTCCCGCCTCCCCCGCTCCCGCCTGCCTCCCCTCGGCATCCACGATCTCCGGCAGATACGCCGATTCCAATATGTGCAGCGTTCCCGCCTGCGCGGGGCATTGGTGCGATACCGGCCCGGTTTCCGTCATGCCGTGGTGATCGAAAATCCGCGCCCCGGGCCAAAGCTGCTCCAGGCGCGCCCGTGTGGCGGGAACGCTGCCGCCCGGCTCCCCGGCGACGATGATTGACCGGAGCGCGACACTCCCCTGATTCTGAGAAATCGCCGCCTCCGCCAGCCGCGCCGCGTAGCTCGGCGTGCAACAGAGCACCGTCGCCCGGTTTTCCACAATCGCGCGCAATCGCGCGTGGCTGTTCAAGCCCCCGCCGGGAATACAGAGACAGCCCATTTGCTGTGCCGCATCGAAGGCCAGCCAGAACCCGATGAACGGCCCAAACGAAAACGCGAAATAGATCCGGTCTCCCGCGCCGACCTCCGCCGCCCGGTATATCTCCTTCCAGTTCTCGACCATCCAATTCCAACTCTCCGGCGTGTCCAGCCAGCGCACGGGCGCGCTGGTCGTTCCGCTGGTTTGGTGGAACCTTGTGTAATGATCGAGAGGAAATGTCAGATTGGAGCCAAAGGGCGGCAGCCGCAATTGGTCCTCCACCAACTCCGCTTTCAGGGTAAAGGGAAATCGTTCTCGAAAATCCTCCAGGCTGGCGATCCCTGGCTCAAGCCCGTCAAGTTTCTTGCGGTAAAAGGCGTTGGCCGGCAATACCGCGCCGAGCAATCGGCGCAACTGCGCGAGTTGATGGGACGCAATCGCCTCGCGCGTGGGAAAGGGCCCCGTCATTATTTTTGGGCCGCGATTGGAGCCGGCGCCGGAGCGTGCGCGCGGGAGGGTGGCGGCTTGAAGAACGTCACCAGGCATCCGCCCGTCGCCGCCATGAGGATCCCCAGGTAAAACGGCCAGCGTATCGCTCCCCACCCTCCTTCAGGCGGATCCATGGAAATGGCGACAACCGCGTTGACTATGGGCGCGCCGCCAAAAACAATGGACATCACCACTCCCGGCGTCCCCTTGGCCCCAAACGCCAGCAACACGCAAAAAGCCCCGGCCGCCCCGACGATTCCCGCCAGCAACGACCATCCCATTCCCGCCACCGGAAAACTCCAGGCGGCCTTCCGCGCCATGAGCATCCCCAGCGGGGCCAGGACCGCTGTCAGGAAATACGCCAGCCCGACAAATAAAAAGGCCTTAAACAGCCCGTTGGATTTGTCCGCCATCCCCACCTGTCCGCTGTGCAGAAAAATCCCGTACAGCCCCCACGAAACAACCGTCATCAACGCGAAAATAAGCCAGCTCATAATATATTTTCCTTTATCTCAAAATAATATGCCGCCGCCCTCCAATTGCAATCTCAGAGGCAAGAAGTCGCAGCCGGTTGAAAAACCGGCCTTGCCTATGTCTTGTTTTCGAACCGGTTATACAGTCAGTATGTGCCGGTTGAAAACCTGCGTCAAACCAATGGGTAGGGCGACCAACCTTTTCAGGTCCCGTGTGCTCGCCCTCAGTCTGTATTTGATGCTCATGGCGCGCGCGTGGGCAGGCCCGCCCTTCCTGACCGACGACCCTGAGCCGGTGGACTATCGCCATTGGGAAGCGTATTTGTTCACCCTCGGCGGCCTTTCTCGCAACGCCAATACCGTCGAAGGTCCCGCCGTCGAGATGAATTATGGAGTATTGCCCGACACGCAACTGCATTTGATCGTGCCGATGACGACGGCTAGCGGAGGCGGCGCGCCCACGGCTTCCGGTCTGGGCGACACCGAGCTGGGCGTCAAATACCGTTTCGTCCATGAAACAAACGGCTGGCCGCAAATCGGAATCTTTGGGTTCGCCGAATTGCCCACCGGCAGCTCCCGCCGAGGTTTGGGCAACGGGCGCACCTGGTTTCAATTGCCCTTGTGGCTGCAAAAAAGCTGGGGACCGTGGACCACTTATGGCGGCGGCGGCGAGGTTTTGAATTCCGCCCCCGGCGAGCGCAATCATCCTTACGGCGGCTGGCTCCTCCAACACGACCTTGGGAACCACCTCACCCTTGGCGGCGAGATTTTTGCCCAAGGCCGGGACACAGACAGCGACAACGGTTTTGCCGCGCTCAATGTCGGCGGTTCCTACAACTTCAATGAACACTTCAGTTTGCTCTTCAGCGGCGGTCACAGTGTTGTCGCCGACAGTCACACCCTTTGGTACTTCGCGTTTTACTGGACGTGGTGAAGTCGGATCAGGCTTGACCTGTTGCCAGGGGACAAACCTGCTCGCACCATTGTCTGACCCGCTCTTCGATCATGTCCCGCACCTCGCGTGTCCTGGCGAGCCTCTCCTCATGCGTTCCTTGAAATCTTGAAGGGTCGGGAAAACTCCAATGCAGGCGCGCGCCCACGCCGGGGAAAACCGGGCACCGTTCCGCGCTCGCCTCATCGCAAACCGTAATGACGTACGCGAACTTTTCGCCCGCCCTCGAGAAATCAATCACCGCTTTGGTTTGATTCCCGGAAATGTCAATGCCGGCTTCCTGCATTGTCTCCACCGCAATCGGGTTCAACCGTCCCGGCTCCAATCCGGCGCTATGCCCTTCAAATTCATCCCCGCAGATTCGATTCAGGAACGCCTCAGCCATCTGGCTGCGGGCGCTGTTATGGATGCAAACGAATAGAACTTTCTTTTTCACAACGTTGGTTCGGGTTTCATGCAGCAGCCACTCTCACGCACACAACGGCACCCCAGCACCGCCATGCACGCGCCGATCGGCGGCGCGACCAGGTAAATCCAAAGATGCTCGCAATGGCCCGACAATAGCGCGGGGGCCAGTGAACGCGCCGGATTCATCGACGCGCCGCAAATCGGCCCGGCGAACATGGCTTCCAGGCCGATCACCGCTCCCACAGCAATGCCGGCAGTAATCCCTTTTTCCTTCGCGCCGGTCGACACGTTAAGAATGGTCAGCATCAGGAGAAACGTCAAAACGATCTCGAGCACGAACGATTGCAAGTCCGAACCCGCGGGCAAGGTCGAGCCCAGCAATGGATTCCCCGGAAAAAGAACCCGCAACAGACCGCTTGCCACCAATGCCCCGGTGAGTTGGCTGCCGATGTAAGGAAGAACGTCCTCCCTTGGCAATCGTTGCGCAATCCAAAAACCAACCGTCACAGCCGGGTTCAAATGCGCGCCGGAAATGTCTCCAACCGTGTAAATCATCGCCAGGACAATCAGGCCGAATGTAAGCGATATTCCAACATGCGTAATCGCGCCGCCACTGACCTCATTGACGACAATTGCGCCCGTGCCGGCGAACACGAGCGCGAACGTCCCAATTGCTTCAGCGCAGCATCTTTTCATCCTTGCATAGCCTGCCCATTTCACCCGTTGCCCACAACGAATAACTTTCTGGGCGCGACCACTCACATCCCGTGAAATCGTCTCCGTCCTTGGGAAACTTCAACTTCCAAAGTGTCGCATAAATGCTCATAAAGGTCAGCGTTGCGCGTCGGCCAGGACTTTCAGAAAATCCCCGGCGCGAACAATCTGAATGCCGCGGAACTCTTTTAGCACCAAGAGATCGTTGTCGCCGCTGACAACGTATTGCGCCTGCCCCTCGATGGCGCATTCGAGCACCATGTTGTCTTCCGGATCGCGCGGCACCGCGTTCAATACCTTGGGAATTTGGACTACCCGCAAAAAGCCCAAGTAATCGGCGAGTGTTTCGGCAACCTGTTCCGCTGAAAAATGTAGCCGCAACTCCAGTTTATCAGCCAGTTCCTCGACCAATTCGGGGCAAGTAACGACTTGAATTTCGCCAGCCCGTGCCCGCTCGACGCATTGAAATGGATTTCCCCGCCAGCCCGTTGCGGAAAAAAGGATATTCGTGTCAAAAACGGCTGTGATGGCCACGGTTATTTCCCGTGCAGCCAGTCATTCACGAACGCCTCGCGTTCATCCTCGGACAGGCTATCCCAATTCAAACCTCGCTCGGCACAGGCTTGACGCAACTGTGCCTCGCCAAACCGCAGTCGTTCCTCCCGGCGACCTTGCGAGTCCTGCGCGAGAGCCAACAAGGCCGTGCGCTTGCGTGCGGCTGGCAATTGCCGCACCAGCGAAATCACCTGCTCGTCGCTTAATTCCAAGACGCTCATCGTTTAAACCATACCACGGACAGGGCACTCAGGGCAAACTCGAAACCGGCATTCTTTCGCACTCGCGTCCCGCGACGCGCTTATCAGAGCTCCGCCTCGCGGATAGGCTTTACCCCCCATTTTCTTGCGTGTATCTGTTGTGTCATTATCTTGACGTCCAGGAAGAATTTTGGTCAAATTGCGGGCAAAGGCGGCGGTTGATCATTCGAACGGGTTCAACAACATCGAAATATATGCGAATTGAAAAGGGTCTGAAGAATCTTGGTTGTTTGCTGTTTTTGGTGTCGGGTGTCGGTCTCGCCCATGCCAACCCGTCACCCATCGCGTCGCTTTGGTTTGGCGGCCAGGGTCCCGCCAGCAACACCGCCAGCGGCGTCTCGGATGATCGTGTCGGCTACCTCAACACCAACGGCGCCGCTGAGACCACCGTTGCAGTCGATCCGTCCACCAATTCCTATTACTCCGTGGGCCTTGACACCAATGCCACCCTCTATTTCGGCTTCGCCTCCGACGGCAGTCTTCGTTCGGGACTTGTGAGCGGCGGCCAGTTGCAGAGTGTGCAAATCACCGACGTCGCGGCCGACGACCTCGCCTATGCTTTCACCGTTGACCCCACCAACCACATCATTTACCTCGGCCTCTGGGGCGACGATCCCAGCGGCGCGGACCTGATAAAAATCTCCTATAATCCGACGAATGGCCAAATGTCCTCCCCGTACGATCCGACAACCGGCTCAATCACCAACGCCGCCGGCGTTCTTCTCAGCGAGGACTCCACCACCAACAACTTCGTCATGCCGCGCCAGATGTGGCTCGCTCCCGGGGGCGGCCAGATCTATTACGTTGACAATGATTTCGGCGATCCGGGCGATTTCGCCGAGGTGGAACTCAACGGCGTTTACGTTGTCAAGACAACCGTCGCCAATCCCCAGCCGGAGCTGCTCACTCTGGCTTCTCAATTCCCCGGCGATAACAGCCAGGGCAGCATTGTCGGCCTGGCAGTCAACCAGTCAAAAAGCCTGATTTATTTCGCGACCTCCGGTCCCGCCCCAGGCGTGGACACCGCCTCCAACACCATCTGGTCGATGCCCATCGCCGGCGGCGCCGCGACCGCCATGCCGATGCCCGCGGGTGTCTCACTGGTTTACCCCAATTTTCTCGGCGGCTGTCTGGCGCTGGATTCAACCGCGCAAAACCTCTACGTCTCCGATGAGGGCCGCGGGACCGTCATGCAGCTTTCCCTTGCGGCAAATGGCCTGAGCTTTACCGCCGGCACCAACAGTTTCTTCACGCTGGATTCCGACAATTTGACCAACGGCGTAAACGGCTTCCCCAGCGCCTTCGTGCAGGGCCTGGACTTCGCCGATGTCACCATTCCGGCCCCGCCGATCCCAACCAACCCGCCCCCACTTGCCGTCGCGCGCCAGGGCAAGGACGTTGTCGTCTCATGGTCGGCGGTTTATACCGGATACACGCTTCAATTTGCCCCCGTCCTTTCCAGCAACGCCTGGACCGCCTATCCCGGCCCGTTTGTCACCAACAGCGGCGTCATCCTGGTGACCAACACGATCTCGACCGGCAACACTTTTTTCAGATTATTGTATTGACAGATGGCGCGGATTAAAAACTTCCAATTCCTTTGCGGCTGTATATAACCGCTTCGAGTCCGGTTGCGATGAGAAACGTTGTCTATTTTGACCTGGAAACCCAAAAGTCCGCCGACGAAGTCGGCGGTTGGGACAAAATCCGCGACATGCGGATGAGCATCGGCGTGACCTACAGCACCGCGCGCGCAGGATACAGGATTTACGGCGAAAGCGACGTCAACGCCCTCATTGACGAACTGCGCCGCGCCGACCTTGTTGTCGGTTTCAACAATCTTCGTTTCGATTACGAAGTATTGGCCGGCCACAATCCTTTCTTCGATGTCGATCAGGTGCCTACGTTGGATATGCTGGTGGAATTGCAAAAGACGCTCCAACACCGTCTCTCGCTTGATTCCATCGCCTCGGCGACCCTCGGAGTCGAAAAGACGAGCGAGGGTTTGCAGGCCATCCGCTGGTATAAAGAAGGCAAATTGCTCGAAATTGCCGAATACTGCTGTTACGACGTCAAAATCACCCGCCTGGTTCACGAACACGGTCTGGCCAGCAAGCAACTCCATTACGTCAATCGTACCGGCCGCAAGATGAGCGTCCCCGTCGCCTGGGGCTCTTAGACCGTACCTCTCAGAAAGTTTCCAACCCGCCAGGCGCGCTGCAACGCGGCGCGCCTAGTCCCCATTATTATATTCAGAGTTGGCACTACACTAGCTACTCCCAACTTTGTAAGAAATTGAAAATGAACGCTAATTCGACGGCGCCAGAAGGCAAACGTGCCTTTACAGCCGACTCACTGCCCGATCACCCGCTTTTCCGCGGGTTGAGCAGGCCCCACCGCCAGATTCTGGCCGACTGTTCGATGCAAGCCAGATTCGCCGCGGGCGAAGTCGTCGTGGAAACCGGCGAACCGGCCAACTGTTTTTACCTCGTCATTAGCGGGTCGATCGGCCTGGAAACTCTCGGCGCCCGCGCCCCTTTGCGAGTCCAGACCATCGGCCCGGGTGACATCCTGGGCTGGTCCTGGCTTTTCCCACCGTATTACTGGCACTTCAACGCCATGGCCGACGAACCAACAGAGGCGATTTTTTTCTACGGCAGCCGCTTGCGCCAGGAATGCGACCGCGATCATGATTTCGGCTACGAATTGTTCAAACGCATGTCCCAAATCCTCGTGACCCGCCTCCAGGCCACACGCGTCAAATGGATTGAAGCCGCCCAGTTCAATCCCCCCCGCCACGGGATTCCTCCCGATTACTTGATTATCTGAGCGAGCGCCCTCAGCCGTAGCGGAATGGCGCCGTCACGGTGAATGTATTGGGCAGATGCCGCGTCTGTGCGACGGTCCCGTCCTTCAGCAGGACCTCGACAATGTCAAACCGAATTTTAACGGGCGGATTCTTAAGCAATCGCAAATAATCGAACGCGCAACGCGTCAACAGCAATCGTTTGCGCGCGTTTACCGCCGCCGCCGGCCGTGTCCAGGCCTCTGAAGAACGCGTTTTTACCTCCACGAACACCAGGCAGTCCTGGTCGCGGAACACCAGGTCGATTTCCCCGCGGTCGGATCGGAAATTGGCGGTCAGATATTTCAGGCCATGCGCCGCGAGGTGCTTTTTGGCGGCCTGTTCCCCCGCCCTGCCGTGACGCAAATGAAGAGGGCCCTGGCCGGGTTTGCCCCACCATTTCATTCGTTTCAACAAAGACATTCCGGTTTCTCACTCTTCGGCGAACATTTCCGCCTGCGCTGGCCGGAAGGGCGAAAAGGATTGCCGATGAATCGGACAGGCCCCCAGGCTGTTGATTGCCGCCACGTGCTCCGGCGTCCCGTAACCCTTGTGCTGCGCGAATCCGTATCCCGGATAAACCCGGTCCAATTGAACCATCAACCGATCGCGGCTGACTTTGGCCAGGATGCTCGCGGCGCCAATCGAATAACTCAATCCATCCCCGGCAACAATCGCCGTCTGCGGAAACGACATCGATTTGACCGTCAGGCCGTCCACCAGGACGTGTTGCGGTTCCGGCCGCAGTTGCGCCAGCGCCATGTTCATCGCCCGATGCGTGGCGCGCAAAATATTGATTTGGTCGATCATCTGCCCATCAACCTGGGTGATCGCGTAACAGACTTCCGGGCGCGACACCAATTCGGCGAAGAGCGTTTCGCGCGTCTCCGGCGGAAGCTGTTTCGAATCATTGACCGCGCGCAGCGCCCTCGGAAACGCGCCCATTATCCATTCGACGGGGAAAATCACAGCCGCGGCAAACACCGGCCCCGCCAGCGGCCCCCGCCCCGCCTCATCCACCCCCGCGATGCGCGTGACGCCCTGCTCGATCAGCTCGACTTCGTATTGAAACCGCCTGGAAATCCTTTTAGCCACGACGCATTACTTTGAAACAAAACCGGCGACGCACTCAAACAAAATTTAACGATTTTCCTCTAAATTCGCCCCCAAGCGCCTGGGCTGGAAATTACCGAAGGTTTGCACGCCGGCTGAACTGATGGGAGAATCATCTTATGAAACCTGATCCGATTCTTGATGAATTGTGGGCCGTCAAAGACAAACTCGCTCGCGAGGCCGGATATGACGTTGATCGCTTTGTTGAAAACCTTCAGCAGTGGGAATTGGCGCATCCGCAGACCGGTCGCGTCATTCGCAACTCGGGGGAGTTGCGCCAGCTTGTGGCGGATGAAGAGCGCAAGCGGGCGGCGACATCAGGCTTGACCCTTAACGAAACCCCGCCGCGCCAGGACTGACGCAGATCGCGGATTACCAGGACCTGGTTCAGCCTTTAGCGTTTAGGCTTTCCCGTTCCATCGGGCGCTTCAGTGGCCGGCGCGCTTTTCAAGTCCTGCGCAAGCTCCGATTGCAAATGCAGTGCCTCCTGGTCTTGTGGATCGAGCCGTAGCGCCTGGGCGCACGCCTCCTGCGCTTTGTGCGGCTGCCCGGCCAGCCGGTCGATGCTGGCCAGATTGTACCACCGCTCTGCCGAGCCGGGATTCTGCCTCACCGCCAATTCCAGCAGCGCCACCGCTTCCCGCAACTGCCCCGTTTTCATCTCGATAATTCCAAGTTGCGTCGTCAACGCGTCGTTTTCCGGGTAGATTTGCCTCGCCCTTTGCAGTGTGGCGATCATCGGTCCGGCTTGCTCCGGCGATAACTCCCTGGCCGTCCGCCCCGCCGTTATCAGCGGCAGTCTCAACACCGCCCCCACCGCGTTTTGTTCCACGCGTTTGATTCCCGGATGCTCCAGTTCCGTGCCCAGGAACAATGTGAGTTCATCCCGCCAGATTCCCATTCGGCTCAGGCTCGTGCCCGTCCAGATGACAATCAGCGCCGCCGCGGCCGCCGCCAGCCCCGCGCGCACCCGCGAGACATTCAAGAACATGCCTCCCAGCGCCATCAAAAAACCCATCAACGGCAAATAAAGAAACCGTTCCGCCATGTATTGCATCATCGGCACAAGATTGGAAACCGGCAGCAAGAACAGCGCCGTCCAAACCAATCCGAATGCCGCCAGCCGCCACTGCGGACGTCGCCACAGCCACGCCGAGAGCGCGCAGAAGAACAGCAGCAGAAACACTCCTCCCAGCACCGGCACGGAAAAAAACGAATGTGGCGCCGCCCCTACCATGAAGTTGTAATCCGCGCAAAACGGCGGGATGCCCAGCAGAAGCCGCAAGTATTCCGCCCCGACCGGAAACATATCGATCAAGGTTTGCGCGTAAGATCCCGACAACGGTGGGCACTGGCTCGATCGTCCCATGACCAGGCGCTGGCAGACGGCATAAAAGACTGCCACCAGCAAAAACGGCGCGGCCAGCTTCAGGCTCCGCCGCCATGGCAGTTTGTGAAAACCGTGAAGGATGAATATCACCGCCAGCGCGAACGGCACCGCCGATTCCTTCGAGAACACCGCCAGAAGAAACCACACAACGGCCGCTACATATCCGCGCCCCCCCGGCTTCCATTTTAAGAGCGACCTCGCCGCCGCCAGCACAAAAACACCCGCCATCAAATCGTCCATGCACTTCGCCCAACAAACAGCCTCCGAGTTGACCGGATGCGCCGCAAAACTCAGCCCAATCCACAGCGCCGCCAATCGCGACAGCCCCGAGACGCCGCCAGTGAGCCGCTCGCACAACATTGAAGCGACCAGGAACAGCAGCACCGCCGCCGTCCCGTGCCACAGCACATTGGCCAGGTGAAAAATCCACGGTTGAGGCGTCGGGCGCCCTCCCAACGCGCGGAGCAACGCGTAAACCGTATTGCGCAGTGGCCGGTAGGATATCGATGGGCGCTCCGAGGATTGCGCGTCCATTCGGCAAAATATCTTTGGGATATTGGCCAGCGAACGGATGCTCATGTTTTGAGCAATATAGATCTGGTCATCCCACACAAAGGCGTAGCGTGTCGTCTGGCCCCATAACAATAAAGTGAACAGCCCAATCAACGCGCAGCACCACCCATTTTTGAACAATCGCATGGACTCGCTACGGCCCGGGCGGCTGCGCCTCGATTTCAAATCCGCCCCCGCCCTCGACTTGCACTTTGCCGGTGATCCGAAGGACCTGTTGGACTTGTTGTCTCGCTCCAGCTTGAATTTGATTTGACAGCCCCGGATTCCGTGACGCCCCTGCTCCGTACGCCCGGCCTCGCCCCGCCAATTGCCCCTCGACCGGTTGTTGCTCGGAAGCCACCGGGGCGCCGCCTCCGCCCGCCGCCCCGCTTGGGGCGCCCGCTGCGGTTGTCGCGGCCTGCGGCATTTGCAGCACGTTTCCAATGAACACCACGTTCTGCTGCAAGCCATTATTCCTGCCGCTCACTTCAAAGGAATAATTCGCCGTCTTATCGAAATCCTCGCCGGCCTCGCTCAATTTATCATAGACAATGCTCTGATCCTTTGGAGCAACGCCTTTCTTCGCGGCTTCAGGTTCAAGTACCCTTCCTCTGTAAACCGAGCCGTCGCCGTCAATAACAAGGACGTTCTGTCCCTGGCGCTCCATCTGAAACGTCGCCAGGACATTTCCTCCAACAGACGCTCCATTGCGCGACTGCATGCCATTGTTCACCTGCACGAACTGCTGCCCCAGGCTTTTCCCTCGGAGGTTTGCCTGGAAGGAGCTGCGGGAAGAGAGCATCTGCGCGGCGGTTCCGGAGACCGGCATCGCCGCCGGCGTTCGCGTCGCAACGGGCGGGGCGCTCCGGGCAACGACCAAAATCAACAGCGCCGCCAGCCCTCCGCCCAGCGCAAGCCGCGGCCACTGCGACGCCAGCCAGCGCCACGCCGCGACGCCGCCCCCCTCCCGCCGCCCGTTTCCGAACGCGCGCCGCGCCTCTTCGTGCAGCATCCGCCGCGACGCCGCGCCCAACTCGGAAGGCAGTTCCTGCCGCCCCTGCTCACGGCGCTTCTTTGCATAGGCCCTGAGCAGGTCTTCCATTTCTTTGTTTGGCTCCGGCAACGGCATTACTATTAGACGGTAAAAGTCGCTGGATTCTTCCCGCCAAACACCTCGATCGCGATCTTCTCGAGTCGGTCCAGGCACTTGCTCAAGCGGGAACTCACCGTCTTGGGATTCAATTTCAGTTCCGCGGCGATTTCCTCGTAGCTCAAATCGGCAAAATAACGAAGGTCAATCACCTCGCGGCACGGCCCGTCCAATTGGTCCAGCGCCACTCCCAATTGCGCCGCGCGCTCGGCGCGCAGCAATATCGCGTCCGGCGTCGGAAGCGGGCTGGAAACCTGCAGTGGCTGGCCGTCCTCCGTGTTCTCCGTCTGCAGCGACACGAGGTTCTGGCCGCCGCCGCGTTTGGCCGCCTGGTTGCGTTGCCAATAATCGCGCGCCTTGTTTGCCGCGATGCGAAATATCCACGTTTGGAGCCGGCTGCCGCCACTGAACGAATCAATATTCTTAATGACAGCCAGAAACGCCTCCTGGCAAACCTCCTCGACGTCCTCGACTGAAAAGGAGGGGGACAACTGGAAGACGAAACGCGCCGCCGCCGCGTAATGCAGATCAAAAAGCGCGTCCCAAGCCTGGGCATCGCCTCGCCGGCAGCGGGCGATCAATTGCGCTTCCGTCTCCGAGATCATTTCAACCGGATACTTTAGTGAATCGAAGGCAAAAGGCCAGCTTCGCAAAATCCCTCCCGAACCACTGACCGCTATGCGGACCGGCCCGCTTGTGTTAATGGTGATTCATGTCGTTTTCGCTTGCTGGCAAATGGGTTTTGATCACCGGCGCTTCCAGCGGTTTCGGAGCCGCTTCGGCCCGCGCTTTTGGCGCGCAACATTGCAATCTCCTGCTGGGCGCCCGCCGCCTTGACCGCCTCGAATCCGTCGCCGCCGAAGCCCTCCAGGCAGGCGCGCCCCAGGCCCACGTCCATCCCATGGACGTCTCCCAAACGCCCAGCGTCGAGGATTTCGTCAAATGGGCGCGCGCCAAAACCAGCGCCGTCGATGTCCTCATCAACAATGCCGGCGGCGCGCATGGTCTGCAATCGGTGGCCAACGGCCGCGACGAAGATTGGGAAACGACCCTTCAAACCAATGTCCTGGGGCTGCTGCGCGTGACGCGCGCCGTCTTGCCCTTGATGCCCAGGGATGCCGGCAGTTCCATATTAAACATCGGTTCCGTCGCGGGCCGTTTTGCCTACGAAGGTGGAGCGGACTACTGCGCGGCCAAAGCCGGTGAATTGAAAATCACCCAGGTCCTGCGCCTGGAGTTAAACGGCACCGGCATCCGCATTAGCTCCATCGATCCCGGCATGGCCCGGACCGAGTTTTCCGCCGTCCGTTTCAAGGGCGACACCGCCAGGGCGGACAAAGTTTACGAAGGCACGCACCCGTTGGAGGCCGAGGACGTGGCCGAAACCCTGGTCTGGGTGGCTTCACGTCCCGCGCACGTGAACATCGACGAACTGGTGATCAAATCCGTCGATCAAGCCGCGACCTTCAAAGTATTCCGCCGCCCAAAATAACAGAAATCCATTTTGCTGCGACATGTCGCAGCTTTCAAAGCGCGGACATGTCCGCGCGCTCCGCTCACCCCAACGCCCGCTCAATCACCGCTTTTTCCTCTTCACCCAGCGGCAATAACAAAGCCCGTTCGCGCGCGCCGGGAGTCATCTTATGCCAGGTCTTGCGCGTGGCGTTGATTATTTTGTCCTCGGCAGTTTTTCGGGCCAGGTCCGCAAATTGAAATTCCAGGAAAACCAGGCACAACGCGTCCTCCAGAATCCGGCTCTCGGGATCATCCGGAAAATTCTTCTTCATGTTCAGTTCCTGCACGCGGGTGATCACATCGTCGGAATAGCCCGCCTCGCGCAAAATCTCGCCTGATTTGCGCGCGTGAAACTGCTTGAGCTCATTGCGCCAGCGCAAATAGCCGGCGCGCGTCATCGGCTGCGAACTGCGCGGAATCATCCACCGGCAAATGTGCTGGCAACGCGCCGCGAGGCGCAGTACTTCCGAAGCTTCCGGCGCCAATTTCAACACCCAGTCCGTCAGTCGCCGGGCGTAGAGCCATTCGCGTGGATGGCTCGCGCCGTCGGCCATTTCCATGTTCGGATCGCGCGCATTCTCGGCATCGAACTTTTCAACAGCCTTCTGGAAGGAGGAACATCCATCGTTCACACCGGATCATTGATCTTGTGGGTCGGCAAGTCGAGCGCGCGGTGAATCCCCAGCAGTTCCCCGCCTCGCCTGCCATAGTGCCGTTTGGGAGTGACTCGCGCCTCTTGAACGTTCGGATGGCTTTGCTTTAAGTCAAGCGAGGTGATCGGCAGCGTGTAAGGTATGCGGGCGCCTGTTATGAAACTGCCGCACCAGACCGTGTTGACCTCCGGATCAAGCGGCGTTGGCGGGCCGGGCATCGCATACTGGAAAGTGCCGTGATACAAGTAAGAGGTGATATTGCCCTCCTTATTGACGGTTTTGGTTTCGATTCCGAAGGTCGAACCGGTGGCGTTGGTATGGTACTCGTCATTCAAAAAGGCTTGCCGGTACGTGCCCGTGTCAGTGGGATTTGTGACATCGGTGAACGTATATTCCATTTGATAGACGTCGGCCACAAAAGCGCCGGTGGAACGGTAAACGACGGCCATGTCGCGCTTTTCAGCGCGATACACAAACACGAGATCCGCCGGGTTCAGCCCGTTGTCCGCGGCCACCCTGTCGATAAAATCCTTCCCTCCCTCTGTAATGGTGATGACTCTGCCGTTTGCGTTGGTGGTATAGCCCGTGGCGGCCCATGACATTAAGTATTGGTCATACGGCGCCTGCGCCAGGGCCAGCATCGTGGATCCGAAACCGATAATTGCAGTTAGTATTAGTCGTTTATTCATGTTCATAATCGTTATCCTCTTTTTTTTGCCCGGCGAAACTCTAGAGTCCGCTCACCAATTCGCCAATGGGGGACATGCCTCCCTATTCCGCGGAAAAGCACCGTGGGTTGAAGGCCCTATTTGATTTCCGGTGCCGCAACTTATCCTGAAGGCAGTTTTTTTAAAATTCATGCAAGATTTCCTTCAAGCCAACACCCTGGCCGGTGCATTTGAATGGCAGGCGGACCGCCAGCCGGACGCCGTCGCCGTCAACCTCGAGGCCCAATCACTGTCTTATCGCTCCTTGAACGAACGGGCCAATCAATTGGCGCATCGTTTGATCAAGCTGGGCGTTGGCCCGGAAGTCCCCGTCGCCCTGTTCCTGGAACGTTCGTTGGATATGGTCGTCGCCATTCTCGGCGTCTTGAAGGCCGGCGGTTGTTATGTGCCCATGGACCTTTCCTATCCCAGGGATCGCCTCGCCTTCATGCTCGAAGATACGGCCGCGCCGGTTGTGGTGACGCAACTCTCCCTGCTCCCGCAACTCCCCTCAAGCGCCGCCAAAGTGGTCTGCCTGGACCGCGACGATATTTCCGCCGAGCCGGCCTCACCCCGCCCAAACGCCGCCTCCCGCGAAAACGCCGCCTATATCATTTACACTTCAGGCTCAACGGGCCGGCCCAAGGGCGTCATCGTGACGCACCACAACGTCCTGCGATTGCTCAAAGAGACCCAACCCTGGTATCAATTCAATCCAACCGACGTTTGGCCCTTGTTTCATTCCTACGCCTTCGATGTGTCGGTTTGGGAACTCTGGGGCTCCCTGCTCTTTGGCGGGCGCCTGGTTATCGTGCCCTTCCTGGTGAGCCGTTCGCCGCACGATTTCCATCGATTGCTCGCGCGGGAAAAGGTCACCGTCCTCAACCAAACCCCGTCGGCCTTCCGCCAGTTAATCGCCGCCGAAACCACAATGCCATCTCCGGCCCCGTTGGACCTGCGCTATGTGATTTGCGCCGGTGAAGCCCTCGAATTGCAAAGTTTGAAACCGTGGTTTGACCGCCATGGCGATCAACTCCCGCGCGTCGTCAACATGTACGGCATCACCGAAACCACCGTCCATTCCTCCTATCGCGTTATTACCAGGGCCGATTTGGACAGCGGCGTGGGCAGCGTCATCGGTGTTCCAATTCCGGACCTGCAAATCTATCTCGTCGATGAAAATCTCAATCCCGTCCCGCGCGGCGAAGTGGGCGAAATCTGCGTCGGCGGCGACGGCGTCGCGCGTGGTTACAGGAATCGCGACGATCTGACGAAGCGCCGCTTCCTCCCCGATCCATTCTCCAGCCAGCCCGGCGCGCGAATGTATCGCAGCGGCGATTTGGCCCGCTATTCCGCCAGTGGAGAACTCGAATACCTCGGCAGGATGGACCATCAGATCAAGATTCGCGGTTTCCGCGTGGAATTGGGCGAAATCGAGTCCGCCTTGAACCGCCATCCCGCCATTCGCGAAAGCGTCGTCATCCTTCAAGACGGCGGCGCCGCCACCCAGCGACTGGTGGGCTACATCGTCCCGGCCTCGGATGCGCCGACGATTACGGAATTGCGGGAATTTCTCGGTAAATTCATTCCCGATTACATGATCCCGGCGGTGTTCGTGGTCTTGAAATCCTTGACGCTGACGACCAATGGCAAGGTCGACCGCCGCGCATTGCCCGCCTACGACGGTTCACGTCCGGCCCTCGGCGAAAGCTTTGTTCCGCCGCGCACTGACGCCGAGAAAACGTTGGCCGCCATCTGGAGCGAAGTCTTGGGCGTCAAGGACGTTGGCGCGCTTGATAATTTCTTTGAGTTGGGCGGCGATTCCATCCGCAGCATCAGCATCCTTTCGCGCGCCCAACAAAACGGCCTCATTCTTTCCCTGTCGCAAATGTTCGAACATCCGACCGTTGCCGGCATGGCCGCCTGCGCGGCCACGTGCGCGGCTCCCGACGCCGCCCCGCGGACGAGCGCCTTCGGCCTCATTTCCCCCGATGACCGCGCCCAATTGCCGCCGGACGTCGAGGACGCCTATCCCATCGCGCGCCTTCAATTGGGAATGTTTTTCCATAACGAGCTTAATCCTCTCTCGGCCGCCTACCACGATGTCTTCAGCTTTCGCATCCAGGCGTCATTGGACCGCGAAAAACTGGAAACCGCCCTGCGCCGTTTGTCTGGGCGGCACCCGATCCTGCGCACGTCCTTCCACATCGCCGGTTTCAGCGAACCTCTCCAACTGGTCCATCGCCAGGCGCCGGTTCACTTGACGGTCGAGGATTTGCGCCAAGCCACCGTTGCCACGCGCGAAAACCGCGTCGTCGAGTGGATCAAAAAGGAAAAGCGCACGCCCTTCGACGCTTCCGCCGCGCCGCTGTTGCGCTTTCACGCGCAATGGCACGATGAGCGGTCGTTTCAATTTATCGTCAGCTTTCATCATGTGTGTCTGGACGGCTGGAGCCTGGCGGCCGTGCTGACGGAAATCTTCCAGGATTACTCGGCGCTGCAAAACGGAACCGGTCAATCGATTCCTCCGCCGCGCGCGGCCTACAGGGATTTTATCGCCTTGGAAAAAGAGGCGCTCGCGGCGATTGACACGCGGCGTTTTTGGGCCGCGCAACTGGCCGACGCCAGCCTGCAAACTCTCCCGCGCTGGCCGCGCTCTCTCTGCGCCGGCGGACACGAACAGCAGCGCGGCCCGGAAATCATTCTGGACGCCAATACGCTCGACGGTTTGAAGCAGCTCGCCCGGCTGGCGGGTGTCCCCTTGAAATCGGTCCTCCTGGCCGCGCATCAGCGCGTAATGGCGCTGCTGTACGGCCAGGCGGACGTCACCAGCGGCCTCCTTTGCAATGGACGCCCGGAGGAAATCGACGGCGAGAAGGTCATCGGTCTGTTTCTTAACACCCTTCCCTTCCGCATGCAGTTGACGGGCGGAAGCTGGCTGGATCTCGTCAAGCGGACTTTTTCCGCCGAGCAAAAAATCGCGCCGCACCGCCGTTTTCCTCTCTCGGAAGTTCACAGGGTCAACGGCGGCCGCGCCGTGTTTGAAGCCGCGTTCGATTTCGTTCATTTCCACGTTTATAACAACCTTGACGGTTGCGCCGGAATCGACCTCCGCGAAGGCTGCTATTTTGAAGCCAACGACCTCGCGGCGTTCACTACATTTATGCTTGACGCCCCCGGCGCGCGGTTGGAACTGCACATCGACTACGATCCCAACAAGCTCTGCCGCCAACAGATCGAGGAGATGTCCGCCTACTACACCAACACGTTGCGCGCGATGGCCCTGGAACCCAACGCCCGCTACGATCAATTCTCGCCGCTTTCCCAAACGGAGGCCGACACGATGCTCGTGGGCTGGAACCAGACTGCGGAGGATTATCCCCGCACCCGGTGCATCCACGAGTTGTTCGAGGCAAGGGTCAGCGAGTCTCCCGGCGCCCCGGCATTGACTGTCGGAAACGACACATGGACCTACGCGCAATTGAATAGCCAGGCCGACCACGCCGCCCGGCGCCTCAACGAATTGCAAGCCGGCCCCGGTGCACTGGTGGCGATCTGCGCGGACCGTTCAGCCGAAATGCTTGCCGGCCTGTTGGGAATTCTCAAAGCCGGCGCGGCCTATGTCCCGTTGGACCCCGCTTTTCCCAGGGATCGTTTGGCTTTCATGCTGGAAGACGCCAAAGTCGCCGTGCTGTTGACCCAACAAAAATGGGTCGATACGCTTCCCACGACCAGCGCGCGAATCCTCTTTATCGATGCGCCGGAGGACGGAACGCCCACTGCGCCCGTCTCACCCGCTCGCGCGCCTACTCCGCAAGACCTTGCCTACGTCATTTACACCTCCGGCTCCACCGGAAAACCCAAAGGCGTTGCTGTCAGCCATCAAGCGGTCGTCAACCTTTTGGTTTCCGCGGGTAACATCATCGGCTTCACGCCCCAGGACAATCTTCTGGGCGTCACGACTCTTTCCTTCGACATCGCGGGCTTGGAATTGTTCCTGCCGCTCACGCGCGGCGGGCGCCTCACCCTGGCCCCGCAGGAAGTCGTTTCCGACGGCGCGCGCCTGGCCGCGTTGATTGAGTCTTCCGGCGCTACCGTCATGCAGGCGACGCCGAGCACCTGGCGGTTGCTGATTGAATCGGGCTGGCGCGGTAAAAAAGATTTGCGCGTTCTTTGCGGCGGCGAGGCGGTATCCCGCACGCTCGCCGACGAATTGCTGGCGCGGACGGGCGCTCTTTGGAATTTCTACGGTCCAACCGAGACGACCATCTGGTCCACCGCCTGGAAAGTCGTTCCCGGCGAACCCATTTCCATTGGCCGTCCGCTGGCCAACACCCAGCTTTACATTCTTGACCCCAATCTGGCGCCGGTGCCGGTCGGAACGGCGGGAGAACTCCACATCGGCGGCGAAGGATTGGCCCGCGGTTATCTGGGCCGCCCTGAACTGACCGCCGAAAAGTTCGTTGCCAATCCGTTTGGCAAGGTCCCCGGCGCGCGCCTTTACAAAACGGGTGATTGGGCCAGATTCCTCCCCGACGGCCGCGTCGAGTGCCTCGGTCGCATGGATCAACAGGTGAAAATCCGGGGTTTTCGCATCGAGTTGGGCGAAATTGAATCGATCTTGCGCCAGCATCCGGGCATCGCCAACGCGGTCGTCACAGCCCGCGAAAGCCAGTCTGGCGGCAAGCGTTTGGTCGGCTTTCTGGTCAGCAACAACGGGCCGCCGTCCCTCCTGGAATTGCGGGACTTTGTCCGATCGCGGCTCCCGGCTTACATGGTGCCGGCGCAATTTGTCCTGCTGCCCGAATTCCCGCTCACACCGAACGGGAAAATCGACCTTCGCCGCCTGCCCGCGCCGGAGGAATCGGCTGTAAGCGTCAAGGCTTATGTCGCCCCCACCGACGAACACGAAAAGGCGCTGGCCGAAATCTGGCAGGATGTCCTGGCGCTCAAACAAGTCAGTATCCAGGACGACGTCTTCGCCCTCGGGGCCGATTCCCTTTCGGCAACCCGCGCCTTCGCGCGCATCAACCGCCGCTTCGGCATCGATCTGCCTTTGCGGGCGGTTTTCGAGCAGCCGACCATCGCCGCGCTGGCAGTGCTGGCACGCAACGCCAAACAGGGGGCGACCCGCCGTCCGCCCATTGCCCCTCGCCGCTCGCGGGTGGTAAGGGCGGCCGAAAGCGCCCGCCTGTAGGACGCGTGGGGTCGCATTCCTCCCAGTGTTGGGTCATCACCTACTTTTCCCTCGGAAGCACCACAGATAACGTGAACATCATGTTGCTCCAACAGGACCAACCCCCTGACATAACCCCCGCGCCGCCGCAGGGAATGGCAGGTGTGCTGCCCCTTTCCTTTGCCCAGGAAGGTCTTTGGTTCTTTGAACAGGACACCCCGGGCACGCCAACCTACAACATCCCTGAGGCCTGGCGCTTGCAGGGACCGGTGAATGTCCCCGCCCTCCAACGGAGTCTGGACGATATGGTCCACCGCCATGAAACCCTGCGAACCGCCATCGGCGCAAAGGGCGGCATACCGTGCCAGATCGTGCTGCCTCCAACACCCTTTCCCCTCGCGTTGACGGACCTTCGCGGGCGTCCGGATGCGGCGGCGGAGGCGGAAAGACTGGCCGCGGAGGACGCTCGGACGACATTCGATTTGACGCGGCAACCGCTGGCTCGGATCCGTTTGTTTCGCATTGCCGACCAGGACTTTTTGATGACGGTCAACATGCACCACATCATTTCTGACGCATGGTCCGTCGGCGTTTTCATGCGCGAGTTGGCGGCGCTTTATTCCAATGACTTGACCTTGCCGGCCCTGCCCATCCAATACGGCGATTTCACTCTCTGGCAGCGCGAATCGCTCAAAGGCGGCCAACTGGAAAAGAATCTCGATTATTGGCGCGGCCAATTGCGCGGCGCGCCGCCCCTGCTGGCATTGCCCACGGACCGCCCTCGCCCCGAGTCGGTGGGGTATCGCGGTGCGGCGCAATTCGAGACTTGGCCCGCATCGCTGGCGGAAGGTTTGAAGGAATTGAGCCGGAGCCAGGGCACGACCGTTTTCCGCGTCCTTCTGGCCGCCTTCAACGTCCTCGCCCAACGATGGACGATGCAGGACGACATCGTTCTCGGCTGCCCCTTCTCCGGACGCCGCGAATTGGAAACGGAGGCATTGATTGGTTTTTTTGTCAACACCCACGCCTTGCGCACCGATCTCGCCGGCGACCCGCCGTTTCCCCAATTATTGCGGCGCATTAACGATGTGATCGCGGGCGCCTCTTTGCATCAGGACACTCCGCTCAATCACATCATCCGCGCCCTCGGCATCGAGCGCGGCTTGAACGCGCCCCCGCTCTTCCAGGCGGTCTTCGGCCTCCAGGACGATTTTACGGAAAACTGGTCTCTCCCCGGAATCACCGCCACCCGCGTGGACCTCGACAGCGGCACGGCGAAGTTCGACTTGACTGTCTTGGCCACCCAATCCAGCCGCCTTATGCGCCTTCGCTTCGAATACAACACCGCTTTGTTCGACGCGTCCACCGTGGCCCGGTGGAGCCGCCAATTCCGCGTCCTGGTTGAATCTATTGTGGCCGACCCTTGCCGCCGCATTTCCGAATATCCCTTAACCTCGCTCGAAGAGCGGCGCGAATTGCTCGCCCTCGGAAAACCGCCGGTGGCCGCCTACGAGCGCGACCGCTGCCTCCACGAACTTGTCGATGCGCGGGCCGCCGCCGCTCCGGAGGCAATCGCGCTGGCCTGCGAAGGCCGGGAAATGTCCTACGCGGAACTCAATCGCAGGGCCAATCGCCTTGCGACTAGGCTTCAGGCAGCCGGGGCCGCCAGCGGCGTGGTGGTGGGCCTTTGCCTCGACCGTTCGATGGAGATGATCGTCGCCATCCTGGCCATTCTCAAATCGGGCGCCGCCTATTTGCCTCTGGATCGCACGCTGCCCCGCGCGCGGCTTGCCTTCATGCTCGAGGACGCCGCGGTCGCGCTGGTATTGACTCGCGAAAATCTCCGCGACGAAATTCCTGCCCCCGCGGAAACAATTCTTTGTATTGACGCGCCCGGCTGGCCTGCCCGGGCCGCCAAAACCCCCGCTGCCGCCGCCGCCACCGACCCCGCGTACGTCATGTACACCTCCGGTTCCTCCGGCGCTCCCAAAGGGGTTGTGGTTCCCCATCGGGCCGTCGTGCGCCTGGTGTGCAATGCCAATTACGTCCAAATATCCCCGGCCGACGTCCTTCTCCAACTGGCGCCGATTTCCTTCGACGCCTCGACATTTGAGATTTGGGGCGCCCTGCTCAACGGCGCCCGCCTGGAGATTTTCCCCCCGCGCTTGCCCTCGCTGGAGGAATTGGGCCGCCGCCTGCGGACCGCCAAAGTGACAATCTTATGGTTGACTGCCGGTTGGTTTCATCAAATGGTGGACTCGCAATTGCAAGCTTTCCAGGACCTCCGGTATTTGCTGGCGGGCGGCGAGGCGCTGTCCGTCCCGCGCGTCCTGAAGGTGGTCCGCGAATTGAAGTCCTGCCGCCTCATCAACGGTTACGGCCCAACCGAAGGAACCACTTTCTCATGCTGCTATCCCGTCCCTGCTTCGTGGCTCGGTGGCGCTTCGGTGCCGATTGGAAAACCGATCAGCGGCACGTCGGTGTGCATCCTTGATTCGGCCCGCAATCCCGTCCCGGTCGGCGTCGCCGGCGAACTCTACATCGGCGGCGACGGCCTGGCTTGCGGCTATTTGAACCGCCCCGAGTTGACCGCGGAAAAATTTGTGACCATTGATCCGGGCAGCGGCGCGCCGCCCAAATGTCTCTACCGCACCGGCGATTTGGCGCGCTGGCTGCCCGACGGAAACATCGAATTCCTCGGACGCATGGACAATCAGGTCAAGATTCGCGGATTTCGCGTCGAGCCGGGAGAAATCGAATCCGCTCTGGCCGCCCATCCCGCGGTGCGCGAATCCATCGTCACGGGCCGCCCCGAGCGCTCGGGCGCGCTCCAATTGGCCGCCTACTTTGTCTGCCGGCCGGGCCGCGCGGCGGACAGCCGCGAATTGTGCGAGTTCCTGGCCAACACGCTCCCGTCTTTCATGCTGCCGTCCCATTTCGTGCAGTTGACAGAATTGCCGCTGACCCCCAACGGCAAAGTGGACCGCCGCGCGCTTCCTGCGCCGTCAGCCGTTCCGACCCCCGCCGCCGGGCCGCGCACGGCTCCGCGGAATGCCACCGAAAATCTCGTGGCCGGGATATGGAGGGAAATCCTCGAATGCGATCAACTCGGGATCGACGACGATTTTTTCCATCTCGGCGGCCATTCGCTTCTGGCCACCCAAATCATTTCCCGACTCTCGCAAGCCCTCGAAGTGGAAATCCCCGTGCGAATGATTTTCGAGGCGCCGACCATTGCCTCACTGGCCAGGGCCGTTGACGAGGCCCAATTGCAGCCCGCCTCGCGCATCGACTCACCCGTGCGCCGCGAGCCGTCGCAGGCGGAAAAACTCCTGGCGCGCCTGGAAAGCCTCTCCGAAATCGAAGTGGAGGAGTTGTTGCTCGAGTTGGAAGGGCAAGAGGTTGAACGATGAGTGCTTTGATTGACGAAAAGCGCCCTCTTTCGGCCGGCGAAAAACGCGCCCGCCTCGCGGAACGCCTGCGCCAGGCTGCCGCCCCCAATTCCCGCACGCCTCTCTCCTTTGCCCAACAGCGCCTCTGGTTCCTGGACCAACTCGAACCCAACAGTCCCCTTTACAATGTTCCCACCGTCGCCCGCCTCACCGGCCCGCTTGATGTGGCCGCTTTGGAAGCGGCGTTGCGCGACATCGTCATGCGCCACGAGTCGTTGCGCACGCGCTTTGAGTGCCACGCCGAAACTCCGGCGCAGGTTGTCAATCCCCGGCCGGTTTTCAAACTTCGGACCATCCTCCCCGCAGACCGCGCGGAGGCGGACAGGTTGATTCTCAAGGAGGTCCGGCGTCCATTCAACTTGACAGACCCCGCCGGCCTGATCCGCGCGACGCTTCTGCGCCTCAACTCCGCCGAGCATCTGTTGGTTCTGGTTTTGCACCACATTGTCGCCGACGAATGGTCGCTAAAGGTTTTGTTCCGCGAGTTGGCCGAATTTTACAAGGCTCAACTGGATTCCAGCCCCTGCCGGCTGCCCGAATTGCCGATTCAATATGCCGATTACGCCGCCTGGCAGCGTCAATGGCTCCGCGGAGACTCGCTCCAACGCCAGATCACCTATTGGAAGGAGCAGCTTGATGGAAAACCGCCCGTGACAGAAATCTCCACCGACAAACCGCGCGGACCCAGGCCCACTTTTGAAGGCCGCACTCAATCCCGCGCCCTTGCCAGGGACGTCAGCGACGCCCTCAAACGCCTGGCCGAAAACAAGAAATCGAGCTTGTTCATGGTGTTGCTCGCCGCGTTCAAGACCCTCGTTTATCGCTACACCAGTTTGGAGGACATCATCGTCGGCACTCCGATTGCCGGTCGGAATCGTGTGGAAACCGAGGGTCTCATTGGCTTTTTCGTCAACACGCTGCTGGTCCGCACGGGTGCCTGGGGCGATCCCACCTTCGATGAATTCCTGCTGCGCGTGCGGGCCTCCGCCCTCGGTGCTTACGCTCACCAGGATTTGCCCTTCGATAAACTCGTCGAGGAACTGCGCCCCGAGCGCTCCCTGAGCCATCTGGCCTTTACCAGGCTCATGTTCGCCCTCCAGAACCGCGTCTCCGAGAGCGTTCCCTTGCCCGGCGTCAGGATGGAATTGCTCGACGTAGACACCGGCACTTCCAAATTCGATCTCACTTGTGTCGTCCAGGAACTGGAACGCGGACTCGTCATGCGCGTGGAATATAATTGCGACCTTTTCCAGGACCGGACCGTCGCGCGTCTGCTCGAACATTTCGAGAATTTGCTCCGTGCCATCGTCATCGATCCGTCCCGGCGCCTTTCGGAACTGGCGATGCTCGGGGAGGTGGAGCGGCGCCAATTGCTGGTGGAATGGAACAACACAGGCTCCACTTATCCCTCCGACAAGTGCATCCACGAAGTGTTCCAGGCCAGGGCACGGGTTGCGCCGGACGCCGTCGCGGCTGTGTTTGACGGCCAATCGTTGACTTACGCGGAATTGAACGCGCGCGCCAATCAATTGGCCCGTTTCCTTCTCGACGGCAAAATCGCTCCAGGCGCGCCGGTTGCCATTTGCGTGGAACGATCCGCCGCGATGATCGTCGGTTTTCTCGCCATTCTTAAAGCCGGCTGCGCCTACCTGCCTCTGGACCACCGGCATCCCAAAGAACGCCTGGCATTTATGATCCAGGATTCCCGGACGCCTGTCTTGCTGACCCAACGCGACCTCTTACCATGCTTGCCGCCCTTGCCCCACCGCGAATTCAAGACGGTCTGCCTGGACGTGGAAAGCAAACTGATCGCAAGCCAATCCCCGGAAAATCCTCCAACCCAGTCGGCCCCGAACGACCCGGCCTATATCATGTACACCTCCGGCTCCACCGGACGTCCCAAAGGCGTCGCCGTTCCCCACCGCGCCGTAAACCGCCTGGTCTTGAATACAAATTATATCCAGCTCGACGCTTCGGACCGTGTCGCGCAGGTGTCAAATATAGCTTTCGACGCCGCCACGTTTGAAATCTGGGGCGCTCTCCTCAACGGCGCGCAGGTGCGGGGCATCGCGGCCGACGTCGCCCTCTCGCCCCTAGATTTCGCGCGCGAGCTTCAGGAACAGGAGATTTCGGCCATGTTCCTCACCTCGGCCCTCTTCAGCCAGGTTGCCGGCGAAGTCCCCGGCGCTTTCAGATCGCTGCGCACACTCATTGTCGGCGGCGAAGCGCTCGACCCCGCCTCCGTGCGATCCGTTCTTCAAAACCAGCCTCCCCAACGGCTGGTCAACGGTTACGGGCCTACCGAGAACACCACCTTTACCTGCTGCCACCTTGTCCGGGACGTGCCGGACGGCGCGGGAAACGTTCCGATTGGACAGCCGATCTCGAACACCCGCGTTTATATACTTGACCCTCATCTCAACCCCGTGCCCGTCGGTGCCCCCGGCGAATTATACGCCGGCGGCGACGGCCTGGCGCTGGGCTATTGGAACCGCCCGGAGCTTACCGCCGAAAAATTCATCCTGCACCAATTCGGCCAGTCCGAGCCTTGCCAATCCCTTTACCGGACGGGCGATTTGGCGCGGTATCTGCACGACGGGACCATTGAGTTCCTCGGTCGTATCGACAACCAGATCAAGATTCGGGGCTTCCGCGTTGAACTGGGCGAAATCGAAGCGGTCCTGGGCGGCCATCCGGCCGTGCGCGAATGCGCCGTGGCAACGCATGGCGCCGGCGCCGGTAATACCAGCCTGGCGGCCTATTTCGTTTCGGACGGCAAACGCGGTCCCACCCCAGGCCAACTCCGCGCTTTTCTCAAAGACAAACTTCCGGATTACATGGTCCCCGCCGCGTTTGTCCAATTGGAGTCCCTCCCACTGACGCCTAACGGCAAAGTGGACCGCCGCGCCCTTCCTGAACCGGACCACGCCCGCCCGCGGTCGGAGAAAAAATACGCCTCTCCCAGGGACGCCGTTGAACTGGAACTGACGCGGATTTGGGAAAACATTCTGGGAATCTCGCCGATCGGGATTGAAGACCCGTTTTTTGATTTGGGAGGCCACTCGCTTTTGGCCGTGCGCATGATCGCCCAGATTGAAAAGGCCTTCGGCAAAAAATTGCGGCTTGCGACGGTCTTCCTCGCGCCGACGATCGAACAATTGGCGGCGGTCATTCGCGACGAAACCCGCGAGGGAAGCGTCACCGCCGGCACCTCCCTGGTCGAGCTTCAATCCAGGGGGACCCGTCCCCCATTGTTCTTTGTCCATGGCGCGGGCGGCGGTATGTTTTGGGGTTACGTCAATCTGGCGCGCAGGCTCGGCGAGGACCAGCCTGTCTATGGCTTCAATCCACACGGCCCGCAAGACGGCGAATTTGCCACCATCGAGGCCATGGCGGCCCGATACGTGCGCGACATGCGGCTGGTCCAGGAGCACGGCCCCTATTATTTGGGCGGCTATTGTTTCGGCGGCAACGTCGCCTACGAAATGGCGCGCCAGCTTGAGGCCCGGGGCGAAACGGTCGGCATGCTGGCCCTGATAAACTGCGCTCCCCCCAATTCCCGCTACTTCCGCGCGGCTTGGACCCCGGCATGGTGCGTTCGCTTCTTCCGCAACCTCCTCTATTGGGCCGGCTATTGCCGGCAATGGACGGCCACTCAGCGGCGCGATTTCCTGCGCTGGAAATGGGCGCGCCTTAAGCGCCGGACTCTCCGCTTTCTTGGCGCAGCTCCCGCCGATTCGTTTCCCGTTGAAATCGAAAACATGATTGATATGTCGTCCCTTCCGCCAGACCAGCGGAAGCTTTGGGAAATTCACATCCGCGCCCTCATGGATTTTCACCCCGGCCCCTATCGCGGCCGCGCTCATCTCTTCCGCAGTCCGGGCCATCCGCTCTGGAGTTCTTTCGCGCCGGATTACGGCTGGAGTGAAGTGGCCGAAGGCGGTGTCGATGTCACCGTCGTTCCGGGTGCGCACGAAAAAATCCTCGAAGAACCCTGGGTCGATGTCACGGCTGCCAAATTAAAAAGCGTTTTGGACGGCGCCATACCTCCGGCGCGGGAGCGAAACCTCGCTTACTGGAGGCAACAACTGGCCGGCTTGCCCGCCCTGTTGGAACTGCCCACCGACCACCCGCGCCCCGCTGTGCAATCAAGAAAAACCGGCGCGGAAACCAGTGCGTTTCCCGAAACCTTGGACGATGAAGCGGATTTGACCGCCCCTATTCTGGCGGCGTTGGCAGTCGTTCTGTTCCGCTACACCGGGCGCGATGACATTATCGTGGGCGCCAGGGTGGACGCGCAGCCCAACGTCCTTCCCCTGCGAATCAATTTATCCGGCAATCCAACGGCGCGGGATATTCTGGCGCGCGTGCGCGCAAAGATGTCCGAGGCCAGGAGGCATCAGGACGTTTCTTCGGCCAATCAGCACGCTTCTTCGGGCAATCAAGACGCTTCTTCGGGCATCTTGACATCTCAATTTTGCCCCACCCCCGACCCCTCCTTCCACCCCCTCCTGCAAGTCGCGTTTGACACCTCGGCGGATGTCCACAACCCGGGGTTCGATTTGCGCGTGCAATGGGTGGGTGGCTGCCTCCGCATCGAGTACGCGACCGATCTCTTCGAGCCGGCGACAATCCGTCGAACGCTCGATCACTTGAAAACTGCCGCGCTGCGAATGCTTGAAGCGCCGGATTTGCCCCTGTCCCAGTTGTCCATCCTGACTGCCACGGAGAACGAGTTGTTGCTGGGACAATGGACCCGTACGGAAAGCGATTATCCGGAGGACAAAACCCTCATCGAGTTATTTGAAGAACAGGCGGCGCGCACTCCCGCGGCGGAGGCGTTGGTCTGCGGGACCACGCGCCTTACTTACGGCCAGTTGCGCGCGCGCGCCACAAGGGTGGCCAACCGCCTGCGGATTATGGGAGTGGGGAATGAGACGCTGGTGGGCGTCTGCCTGGGGCGTTCCGAAGATATGGTGGCGGGGATTCTTGGAACGCTCCAGGCGGGGGGGGCCTACGTCCCCCTGGACCCCGCTTACCCTAAAGCGCGCTTGGCCTTCATCGCGCGGGACGCCGGTTTGCGCGTGGTATTGACCAGCCGGAAATTCCTGGCCGCAATTCCGGAAACCTTGGCGGCAATTCTGTGTGTCGAAGACATTGAGAGCTCCCTGGACTGCGCCCTGGCCTGGCCTGCCGCAACCGATTTGGCTTACGTCCTTTACACCTCCGGTTCCACCGGTCAACCCAAAGGCGTGGCCATCGAGCACCGGAGCGCCGTCGCCCTGGTCTCCTGGGCCAGGGACGTCTTCAGCGCGGAGGAATTAAACGGTGTCCTGGCTTCAACATCGATCTGCTTTGATCTCTCGGTTTTTGAATTATTTGTTCCGTTAAGCTGCGGAGGAAAAATTATCCTGGCCGAGAACGCCCTGGCATTGCCGTCGCTGCCGGCCGCCAATGAGGTCCGCCTGATCAATACCGTGCCTTCGGCGATGCGGGAACTGCTCAGGACCCGTGGCGTGCCAAGTTCGGTTCAGGTGGTCAATCTGGCCGGCGAACCGCTGGCTGCGGCGTTGGTGGACCAAATCTATGCCGAGACTTCCGTGCGAAAGGTTTATGATCTCTACGGGCCGACCGAGACTACAACCTATTCGACTTTTACCCTCCGCGCCGCTGGCCAGCCGCCAACCATCGGACGGCCTCTGGCCAATGAGCAAGTCTATCTTCTGGACTCCCAATTGCAGCCGGTCCCCGTCGGCGTTCCCGGCGCTTTATATATCGGCGGCGCGGGCTTGGCCCGCGGCTATCTAAACCGCGAGGAATTGACGCGCGAATCTTTTGTGCCGCATCCGTTCAAATCGGGCGCGCGTCTGTACAAGACCGGCGATCTGGCGCGCTGGCGCCCGGACGGCAATCTGGTTTATCTCGGACGCTCCGATCACCAGGTCAAACTCAGGGGCTTTCGCATCGAGTTGGGCGAAATCGAATCGGCCCTCAAAAATCATCCCGATATCGCCGATGCCGTGGTCGTTGCGCGTGAAGATAAACCGGGGGAAAAGCGTCTGGCAGCCTATGTCGTCAACCCTCCCGAAAAGCGCCTCACCGCCGCCCAATTGCGGAGCGTGGTACGCGAAAAATTGCCCGAATACATGGTGCCCTCCGTCTTCGTGTTTCTCGATGCGTTGCCGCTGACCCCAAATGGAAAGGTGGACCGTCGCGCGTTGCCCGTCCCGGATCAAGGCCGAGAATTGAGCCGCGAGTTCGTCGCGCCGAGCGCGCCGCTGGAAACCCGGCTTGCGGCCATCTGGAGCCAGGTTCTGCAAGTTGAGCCCGTCGGCGCGACCGATAATTTTTTTGAACTGGGGGGGCACTCATTGCTCGCCATCCAGGTCATTTCCCGCATCGGCGACACGCTCAACATCCAATTGCCTCTCTCGTGCCTCTTCGAAGCCCCGACCATTGCGGAACTGGCTGCCGGTATGACTTCGGGACAGTGGAAACCGCGCCAGAACCCTGTTCCGTTACTGGAACCAGCCCCAGGCGACGGAGAGTTGCAAGCATCGTTCGTCCAGGAGCAACTATGGTTTCTTAACCAATTGGACCCCGCCAGCGACGCCTATAACGTCCCGGCCGCCGTCAGGCTCAAAGGGCGGCTGGACCTCCCCGCCCTTCAAAGGGCCGTCAATCATATTCTCATTCGCCACGAAGCCCTTCGCACCACGTTCTTTTCCACAGAGGGCACCCTTCGCCAGAGGATTGAGCCGCACCGGACGCTCGATATCCCCGTCACCGATGTCGCCTCCGAATCGCAATTGAATGATTTCCTCAATGGCGAAGCGCGCAGGCCGTTCGATTTGGAACGCGGGCCGCTGGCGCGCGTGCGCGTGGCGCGGCTTGCGGAAACGGAGCATGTGTTCGTCGTGGTGATGCACCACGCTGTCACCGATGGCTGGTCGTTGAGCATCTTTTTTCACGAGCTGGAAACCCTCTACCGGGCCTTCGCCGCTGGCGGCCCCGCCCCGCAATTGCCTGAATTGAGTGTTCAATATGCCGATTTCGCCCGCTGGCAGCGCGCCTGGATGCAAGGAGCCTCCCTTGACGATGAATTGCGTTACTGGAAGGAAAAATTGTCAGGGATGCCGGCCCGCGTGGACCTGCCGATCGATCATCTTGAAACGGCCGGAACTACCTCCGCGGCCGCGCGCCGAACGGTGTACTTTTCCAAACAGCTCCTCGCTGAAACCTCTCAACTCGCCCAGCGCGAAGGCGGCACGACTTTTATGGTTCTGATGGCCGCACTGGCCGTTACGCTCCATAAATGGACCGGCCAGACGGACATGGTCCTGGGCACTGTCGTGGCGGGGCGTTGTCGACGGGAAATCGAAAACCTGATCGGCTGCTTCATGAATTTTCTGCCCTTATGCGCCAAGGTCTCCGGCGCGGAAACGGGACGTGAAATTCTCCGTGCCGTCAAATCCGCGGTGATCGAAGGCCAGACGCATCAGGATTGTCCTTTCAAGAAAATTGTCGAATCGATGAACGTGGAACGCCGCCCCAACGGCAACCCGCTCTATAACGTCGCCCTCCTCTTTCAAAATTCTCCCATCGGACAATTCCATGACCAACTGCTGGACGCGGTCCCAATTCCAGTCAATGTCCAGGCCGCCTTGCTGGACCTCCGTTTCGAGGCTGACGAGACGCCCGACGGCCTCTCGCTCCTGTGCGAATACAAGTCCGACCTATTTGAAGGGACCACAATCGACGCCCTGCTGGAACAATTCGCCGCCGTGCTGGAATCTCTTGCCCGGGAACCAGAGAAAAAAATCTGCGATGTGTCTTCAATTCCTGCGCTTCAAGCGCAGGCCGGCGCTGCCCGCACCCGCGCCCAATCCCAGACCATCGTCATCGCCGCCACCTTCACCGCCGAACCGATCGAAGAGCCGCTGCGTTATTGGATGAACGAATCGGGAATTCCGACCCAAATCGCCTTCGCGCCCTTCAGCCAGGTTTTTCAGCAGTTGCTCGACCCGGCCAGCCTCTTTTCGCGCAACGAGTCCGGCCTCAACGTCGTTCTTATCCGTCTCCAGGACTGGCAAATCGACGGCATCGACCGAACCGCCCGCGAATTGGTTCTCGCCGCCAAAACAGCCGCCGCGCGCGGAGGTGTGCCCTGTTTGATTTGCTTTGGACCGCCTTCCCGGGCCGTCGCCGGCGACCTCCCCCGTGTGCGCATCCTGGAGCAAACGGAACAATTCCTGGCCCGCGAGCTTGAAGACTTGCCCGGAGTTTATGTCGTGACGACGCGGCAAATCGCCGAGTGGTACCCGGTGGCGGATTTCGACGACCAGGTTTCCGAGGAACTTGGCCACGTTCCCTACACCCCGCTTTTCTTCACCGCCCTGGCGACAACGGTGGCGCGCAAGTTTCACGCGCTCCGGCAGCCGCCGTTGAAGGTCATCGCCCTGGATTGCGACCAGACGCTTTGGTCGGGCGTCTGCGGCGAGGACGGCCCCCAAGGCATCGTAATCGACCCCGCCCGCCACGCGCTCCAGGAATTCATTCTCCGTCAGCACGAAGCCGGAATGTTGCTGACGCTGTGCAGCAAGAACAATGAGGACGATGTTCGCGCCGTTTTTGCGCAACATCCGGAAATGCCATTGCAGGCGAAGCATATCACCGCATGGCGCGTTAACTGGCGGCCAAAGTCCGAAAACCTCCGCTCGCTGGCGCAGGAGTTGAATCTGGGGCCGGAAAGCATTGTTCTTGTCGAGGACAACCCCTTGGAATGCGCCGAAGTCGAGGCAGGATGCCCCGAAGCGACGACCCTGCAACTCCCCGAGGACACCGCCCTGATCCCTCGATTCCTGGAACATTGCTGGATATTCGACAAATTGAAGGTCACGGAGGAAGACCGTCGCCGCGCGGAACTTTACCGCCAAAACCAGCGCCGGGACCAGTTCAAGTCGCAATCGTTGAGCTTCGCCGATTTCCTGGCAGGGCTTGACCTCAAAATCCAGTTCCAGCCGATGTCTCCCGCCCAATTGCCGCGCGTGGCGCAGTTGACGCAGCGCACCAATCAGTTTAATTCCACCGGCCGCCGCCGCACCGAGGCCCAATTGCAGCAACTCGCCGGGCAATCCGAGGTCCTCACCGTCTCGGTCAGCGACCGTTTTGGCGATCATGGCCTTGTGGGGGTGATGATCTTTGAGCCGGCGGACGATGCCGTCGTCGTTGACTCGCTGATGTTAAGTTGCCGCGCGCTGGGCCGCGGCGTCGAGGAACGGATGCTGGCGGAATTGGGCGCGTTGGCCCGCAGGCGCGGCGCGCAATGGGTCGATGTCCGCTACGAATGCCTGCCCCGGAACAAGCCCGCGCTGGATTTTCTGGACCGCCTCGGCGCCCCGTTCAAACACGCCAACAACGGCGTCAACCGGTTCCTGTTCCCGGCGGATGTCGCCGCCGAAGCGCAGTTCCATCCGCAAGACGATGAGCCGCAAGATGTTAGCTCACGCCCGCTTCCCGTCGCCGCGCCGCCCCGCAAATTCACGCGCTGCCGCGCCATCGCGCTCGAATCGTTGGACGTGCCCGAAATCCACCGCAAAATCGCCGCCTCAACCCTCCCGCGCCCGGCGGGTAAGACCAAAGCCGGCTTTGTCGCCCCGCGAACGCCGACCGAACAGCAACTCTGCCCGCTCTGGGAAAAACTCCTCCGTTTTGCTCCCATCGGAATAATCGACGATTTCTTTGAACTTGGTGGCCACTCCCTCCTCGCCGTCCGCCTCTTCGCGGAAGTGGAGAAAATCACCGGCCAAAAACTGCCGCTGGTCACACTTTTCCAGGCGCCCACGATTGAACAATTGGCTTCGATCCTCGACCAGAACCGCGGGGTGCGATCTAATTGCTTAGTTGTGCCGATGCAGACGCGCGGAAACAAACCACCGCTCTTCCTGGTTCATGGCGCCGGCGGAGACGTTCTCTGGGGATATGCCAATCTGGTGGCTTACCTGGAGCCGGACCAGCCGGTTTATGCAATTAAATCGCGCGGCCAGACCGGCCTCGAGGAATTCGAACAACTCGAGGAGATGGCGGCGTTTTATGTTCGGGAAGCCCGCTCCCTCCAGCCCGCGGGGCCGTATTTCCTGGGCGGATATTGCTTCGGCGGCAACGTCGCCTACGAAATGGCCCGCCAGCTCCGGGCCGCCGGCCAGGATGTGGCGCTCGTGGCTTTGATTGACAGCGCGCCGGCAAACGCCGGCTATGAAAGGATCGCCTGGTGGCGGGCCGAGTTCCCTTATCGTTTCGCCCGCAACCTTTATTACTGGCTGGGTGATTTCAAACACATCGGTTCGCGGGACCGCCGCCGTTTCGTCGCTCGCAAATTGCGCGCCCTGGGAAGAAGGGCGGCCCGGCTTTTCCGCGCGAACGAAAAATCGGTGGTGGACCTTGAGCAAGTCATCGATCCGACGCACTTCCCGGAAAGCGAGCTGAAGCTGTGGCGGATCCACTTGCGCGCCCTCGGCATGCACCGGCAAAAGCCTTATCCCGGAAGCGTCACACTCTTCCGCACCCGCGGACATCCCGTCTTCTCGTCGTTCGCGGAGGACTTCTGCTGGGGCAAACTGGCGGACGATGTCGCTGTCCGCCGGATTCCCGGCTCGCACGAAGGCATTTTTATGGAACCTCACGTAAAAGATCTGGCCCTATCACTGACTGCCGCGTTGGCCGAAAAGAGAACCGGGGCGCTTAACCCATGACACTGTTTAAATTCGTTCTTCGGACTTGTCGCAGCCTGATGTTCGCGACGGTGGGCATGGCGCTGCTCAGCGCCGCTTGCAATACCGGCTTGATGGCCCTGGTCACCGCCGCCCTGACCGGGCATGGATGGACCGGCCATCGCTTGATCTGGGGCTTTATCGCGCTGGGCTTGGGCAAAGTCATTACGCTATTCCTGTCCCAGGTGATATTGGCCGGCTTTTCACAAAAGGCGGTCGCCGAATTGCGGCGCGACCTAATCCGAAAAATCCTCGCCGTGCCGTTGCGGGATTTGGAGGTACTGGGCGCCTCGCGCATCCTGGCGGCGCTGACCGACGATGTTTTTAACATCACGCAGGCGTTGCTGGCCATTCCGGTGGTCTCGGCCAACGTCGCGATTCTGTTGGGCGGGGCCGCATACCTGGGCTGGCTGTCGTGGCAGATGCTTATGGCAATCGTCGTGGTCATCGCTGCGGGGGCCCTGGGCTACCTGGCGGTCGTTTCCAGCGCTCTTCGCTTCTGCCGCCTGGCTCGCGATGAAGAGGACAAATTGTTTGGCCATTTCCGCGCGCTGACCGATGGGATCAAGGAACTCAAGCTCCACAGGCGCCGGCGCGGCGATTTCTTTTCCAAAAACATCGAAACCGTCACGGCAAAGTATCAACAACACAATGTCTCGGCGGAAGTTCGCTTCACTGCCGCGCAGAGCTGGAGTCATCTTCTCTACTTCGCGCTGATCGGTTTGATTTTATTCCTGGTGCCCAGCCTGTGGACGGTCAGCAAAGGGACCCTTACCGGCTATGTTGTGACCACGCTTTTTCTGATGGGACCGCTCTCCGGCGTCTTGAGTAGCGTCTCCCTCTTCGGCCGGGCCCGGGTGGCGCTGCAAAAGGTCCAGGACCTGGGCGTTTCGCTCTCCCGCAGCTCGACCGAAGAATGTTCAATCGACGATTCGGAGGCTGGAATGACTTTCGACTCGGTGGAGCTTTGCGGCGTCGTCCATTCTTATCACCGCGAACAGGAGGACAGCAGCTTTGTTTTGGGTCCGATCGATCTGACCTTTCGCCGCGGCGAAATGACCTTCCTTGCCGGGGGCAACGGCTGCGGGAAATCGACCCTGGCCAAGATTATCACCGGTTTGTATCTGCCGGAAAGCGGGGAAATCCGCCTCGATGGCAAGCGCGTCACGGACAAGAATCGGGACGCCTACCGGCAGCTTTTTTCGGCCGTCTTTGCGGATTTCTTTGTATTTGACAATCTGTTGGGGCTTAACGGGGCCGGCCTGGACGTCCGCGCGCGCGGTTATCTCGAAGAATTGCACCTCAAACACAAGGTCCAGGTCACCAACGGGGTTCTTTCGACCACCTCGGTTTCCCAGGGTCAGCGCAAACGTCTGGCGCTTCTGACGGCTTATTTGGAGGACAGGCCGTTCTATCTGTTTGACGAATGGGCCTCCGACCAGGACCCGTATTTCAAGAACATCTTCTATACCAAACTGCTGCCCGACCTCAAGGCGCGCGGCAAAACCGTCCTTGTCATCACCCACGACGAACAATACTTCGGCGTCGCCGATCGCCTCATAAAGCTCGACTACGGCAAGGTGGCCGTCACCGAGTGCGCCGAGGCCGGGTCGCTGGCCGGAGCCTTGGAAGCAACTTATTGATCCGGCACAATCCGCCTTTCTCTGCGGTCTTTGAGTTCTCTGCGGCTAAATCACCCAACCTGCCCCGTTTACGCCCGATGTCGGTTCAACCTTACCGCGAAAGCCGGGGATCGGCTTGAATCTGACGAATATCACAATTCCATCTTCCAATAAAACTCCTGGTAAATTCCATTAACGGACTTTGTGATTGTGGTAGGATTTCACCATGAGCACAACGACCAGGACTGACACTGTTTGGTTCACGGCCAAGGGGCAGGTGGTCATCCCCCTGCGACTCCGAAAGGAATTCCGCATTGAAGACGGCACCAGAGCGGTGGTGGAGGCGACGCCCGGTGGCATTTTGTTAAAGCCCGTCACCACGGTGACCATCCGGCGGGTTCGCGGCATTCTGAAGCGCAAGCCTGGACGGAAGCCGCTGGCCAAAGAGTGGGCCGAACACAAGAAATCGGAACGCGAACTGGAGGAGGCGAGGACGGCAAGGAAGCTTGTCACATAGGCAAAGGGGTTGGATCGCCACAGTCACCCGGCGGAACGAAAACAACCATCCCTTGGCGGGCGCGGGTGAGTAGCACCCTGTAGGCATTGAGGAGATAAATACGATTCAGGGTATTCAAGATGCTGGTCCAGCGGTCACCACGAAACAATTACGAGCAAGATTATGATTAGGAGCAACCCCCTGTCAGAAGAATAGCGACCGGGATGTCAGCCGATCACTGACAGAGCGCAGTCGCGCAGACTGACAGGATAATTCGCCCCACGCCGATTTCAGACCCTCCCTGGTTTTCGTCACACTGATGGGACTATGGGAGTGGTATCCAATGTCCTGACGTGCCTGGCGATAATCGCCGGAGCGGTCCATGCCGGCGCGGCAACGGTCAGTATCACCGGCGTTGTCTGGGTAGACGACGCGCTTCCGGCCGGAGCACAACCCGGCGCCGACGGCGGCGACGCGTGGAACTGGGTCAGCGGCAATCCTGCTCCCTATTCTGGCGCGCTCTCGCATCAATCCACCATCGAGACGGGCCTGCACGAGCATTTTTTCACGGGCGCATCCCAAACACTCCGGGTCAAATCCGGGGACACTCTCTTTACCGCCGTTTACATTGACCCCGACAATGTTCCCGGCGAAATCATGTTGCAATGGAACGACAGTTCCGGCTCCTGGTCGCACCGCGCCTATTGGGGAAATAATTTGATCACCTACGGAGCCAACGGTACGGCCAGCAGTTTTTATATGGGACCGATGCCGGCGGCGGGGCAATGGACGCTCCTGACGGTGCCCGCCAGCGTTGTGGGTTTGGAAGGCTTGACCCTCGACGGAATGGCCTTCAGCGAATTCGGTGGCCGCGCAACCTGGGACTATTCCGGGGACGCCACCTCCATCGCCACCAATGGCCTCTCCGTGGGGACCACGAACACCGCTGCGAACCCAACAACAAACACGAGTCCTGGATCGGGCACGACTTCAACCAACGGCGCCACCGGAACAAGCACAAGCGTGACGACAACCACCGGCAGCTCGTCCCAGTCCGTTACCTTGAGCACCAACGCAATCCCCGGCACCACACCCATCGATTATACGATGTTGCAACAACCGGCTGTGGGCGAGAATTCATTGCATGTCCTTACCCCGACGGTTCTCGAGGTCAATATTATCAACAGCGAGCCAGAGGGCACGACAGTGCCGACTAATTTGACCCTGGTCAACGCGGCGGGGCAACTCGTTGCGCCCGCGCCGAGCGCTTTTTCCGTGACGGTCAACGGACAGTCGCTCGCCGTCACTGCGGTCGGGTTCAAACGGCGTCCGTTGTACGCGCCGAACAAAGCTTATGAATTGCGGATTCTTAATTCGATTTACTTGCAGTTGGCGACGCCAGTTGCCAACAACCAAACCGTCCAGGTGCAGAACCCCAAGGGTTCGCTTTGGCCCACCAACGACCAGTTCGTGGCCGTCGTTGATCCACTGCGCTATAGCCCCGCGATCCATGTGAACCAGGAGGGCTATATGCCGAATTTCACCAAACAAGCCATGGTCGGTTATTACCTGGGCAGCCTTGGGGAAATGCCGATACCGGTCGTGCCGGGCTTTTCAGTCATCAACGCCACCAACGGCGTCGAGGTTTACTCAGGCACCTTGACCCCGCGCCCCGATTCCGGTTGGGAATACTCGCCGACTCCTTATCAGGTCGTTTATATGGCGGACTTTTCCAGCCTCACAAACACGGGTCAATATCGTCTGCAAGTTCCCGGAATGGGGGCGTCGCTGCCGTTCCTGATCGATCCGGGAATCGGGATGTCCTTCACTCGCACCTATGCGCTTGGGCTGTATCATCAACGTTGCGGAACCAATCTCGGCCTCCCCTACACCCGCTTCCAACATGCCATGTGCCATGACGCACCTGCCAGTGTTCCGTTTGAAAGCAACACCAGCTACTCCTTCACATGGACAACGATCGCCGGCTATGCCGAGACGGCCAACTCGGACAATCCGCCGCAGGCCGCCCCTTTGCTTGCCGACCCGGGTGAGCAGCTATTTCCATTCGTCAACACAAACGCCATCAATGTCTCCGGCGGCCATCACGACGCCGGCGATTACAGCAAGTACACCATCAACAGCGCCAGTCTTGTGCATTACCTGATGTTCGAAGTGGACTCCATCCCCGGCATCGCGGCCATGGACAATCTGGGCATTCCCGAAAGCGGCGACGGCATCAGCGACGTCATGCAGGAAGCCAAATGGGAATCCGATTTCCTTGCAAACATGCAGGACGCGGACGGCGGATTTTATTTCCTCGTCTATCCGACCAATGAAGAATACGAAAGCGACGTGACGCCGGACAAAGGCTCGGGCCAGGTGGTCTGGCCGAAGACCACATCCGTCACGGCCGCTGCGGTGGCGGCGCTGGCTCAATGCGCTTCCTCTCCGCTGTTTAAGAGCAATTATCCGGCCGCTGCCGCTCTATATTTGAAGAAAGCCCAGCTTGGCTGGAAGTTCCTGACCAACGCGGTCGTCTCTCACGGCTGGCAGACCGATTCCTACAAAAACATGACCGCGTCCAAAGCCTACCAAAAAATCACTTCGTACGGCGACGATTTTGCGGATAGTGACGAACTGGCTTGGGCGGCGTGTCAGATGTATTTGGCTACAGGCGACCAGGCGGCCCACCAACTGTTGCTCTCATGGTTTGATCCTGCCGACCCCGGCACCTGGCGCTGGGGTTGGTGGCACATGTCCGAATCCTATGGCAACTGCATTCGCAGTTACGCCTTCGCCGTTCAGAGCGGACGAGTCGCTTCAACCAACGATCTGAACGCGACATTCCTCGCCAAGTGCAGGAACGAAATCATCGCCGCTGGCGACGACATGTTGTTGTGGTCGAGCAACAGCGCTTACGGCACCAGCTTCCCGCCGGCCACCAAGGCGGTCCAAAGCGCCGGATGGTATTTTTCCGCCGACCAGGCATTCGACATGGCCGTGGCTTATCAATTGACCAACAAACAGGCGTACGTCAGCGGCATCATCGCCAATATGAATTACGAGGCCGGTTGCAACCCAATCAACGTCTGTTACGACGCCGGTCTTGGGATCAAGCGTCCGCGGGATTTCGTCAGCCAATGGGAATTAAACGACATTCGCAGCCTTCCGCCGACAGGGCTGCCCGAAGGCAACATTCAATATACGTTCGAAGATTTGTGGTACTACGGCGATCAATTGCTCTCACTTCCGTTTCCCATCGACGGAGCCACCAACGCGCCGTACTACCCGTTCTACGATCGTTGGGGGGACAGTTGGAACGTGACCACGGAAATGGTCATTCTCAATTCGGCCCGCAGCATTGGTTCCCTCGGTTTCATTGCGGCCCAAACTGCCGCAGCCTCGGTTCCCTGGCACGCGGTCCCGGCGCAAATCAACGTGCCCTCAACAGTCGCGGCGGTGGGTTCCAATGTGACGGTTACGATGCAGGCGGCGGGAATCAACTTCAGCGGCGCGCGGATTACCTGGGAAGCGCGCGATCAGCAGCCGGCGTTCGGCCAGTCGTTCACGTTCGCGCCCGTCAATAACGGCCCACAATGGATTGAAGCCGAAGCGCAGTGGCCGGACGGACGCCGCATCTTCGCCACCAACGTGTTCATGGCCAACTCTGCCAATATTATCTGGGTGGAGGATTCAATCCCCGCGGGCGCCACGTCTGGTAGCGACGGGGGCGATTCATGGAACTGGGTGTCCAGTAATCCCACGCCGTACTCCGGCGCGCTGGCCCAGCAATCCGCCATCGAGGCTGGTGAGCATCAGGTCTATTTTTATGACGCAACCGCGACTCTCGTCGTCGGGACAAACTCCACTGTTTACGCCTGGATTTACTTGGACCCCGCCAACCCTCCTAGCGAGGCCATGTTGCAGTGGTTCGACAGCACCGGTAGTTGGGACCATCGCGCGTACTGGGGCGGCGATAGCTTGACGTTCAGCCCTGCCGTTTACATGGGGCCGTTGCCAGCCGCCGGGAAATGGCAGCAACTCAAGGTCCCGGCCGGCACCGTGAATCTCCAGGGCAGCACTCTCACTGGACTCGCTTTCACCCTCTACGGCGGACGCGCCACCTGGGACTGCGCCGGCGTCTTGAATCCAATGACCAGCGGTTCCAACGGCGGAAGCACCACAAACCTGACAGCTACGATCCCTGCGCCTTCGATCCAGGTGTCCGCCTCCACTCCGTCGTTGATCTGGACCACTGCCCCCGGGGCCGTTTATCAAGTGATGTATAAGGATAATCTGACCGACCCGGCGTGGATCGTGGCTGGCCCTGAGATCATTGGTACGGGCGTGGCGATTACCTGGAGCGATATCAACGCCACGGGCGCTCAACGATTTTACTTGGTAACCCAGGCGCAGTAAACAGCCTCCCACGCGACGGTCTTGGGACTGCCAACGCGCCGAAAAAAGGGGGGGACAACGTGGCATCATTGTCCCGCCGTGAGAGCGTTACGCTTAATTATTATTTGGTGCTGCCCATCGGGACGTCCTTGACGATCGAGCCAACGGTCGAATCATCCAGGCCCACGGCTCGCGTCACTCCGGTCCACACCCCAGTCGACGGGGGACGATATCCGCCGGCCAACGGGCTCCTTTGTTTTCCCAAAACAGGCCCGCCCTGCTCCCGCGGCATCGACGGTTCTGCGCCCGACACTGATCCGCGCGGAAAGGGAGGTTCTTACCCCATAGGTCGCCAAGCTTTCCTATCGCACATTAGCTGTCGCCACAACTGTTCGATGTTGGACCCAATTGCACCAAAGCGCTCGAATGGCAACCGCAGTCATTCCACTGTGGTTGCGGGGACCGTTCTTGTGCTTGTCTATCTCGCAACCGGCATGTTTAGCCGCGGGTTGAGCCAATCGTTCCCGGGTAGTTCCCCAATCTGGCCGCCGGTCGGCCTCGCGCTGGCGGGTCTTCTATTGTGGGGATACAAGCTTTGGCCGGGCATCTTTGCAGCCGCTTTCGTTGTTACTCTCACAAGTTCCGCAAAACCTGCAACAGATACCCTGCTGATCGTCAAGGCATGTGGCGTCGCGACCGGAAGTGTGTTGGAAGCAATCGTTGGCGCATGGCTGGTGCGCAAATTCGCCCGGGGCGAACGAGGGCCGAATCGGGTGGCCGACGTGATGAGATTCGCGTTGGGAACCGGGGCGGCATGCGTGATCGGCGCGACGGCGACTACGCTGAGCATTGCGATCTGCGGCCTCTTGGCGCGCGGCCATGCCATGCAGACCTGGTCCACCCTTTGGCTGGGACATCTGGCAAGCGACTGGATCATCGGCCCCTTGGTATTGATGTGGGTGTCTAAACCTTGGCGCCAGCTTAAGCGGGACAAATGGATTGAGGCGGGGCTCCTTGCCGTCGCGGTCGCCATTGTCTCGTCGGTGATCTTTTTGGGTTGGCCAATCCCGGCGTCATCGGACCTGTCGTTGGCCTTCTTGACAGTTCCACTCCTATTGTGGGCGGCGCTCCGTTTTGCAGCACGCGCCGTGGCGCTCGTGGTGGCGACCATTTCCACGGTCGCCGTCGCGGCCACACTCGAGGGGGTCGGACCGTTTGCGGTGCCCGGCATGGCGGCTTCGACCTTCTCCTTGCAAACTTTCATTTGCCTCGTCAGCGTGACGGCGCTGGCGCTGGCGGCGGCCATTTCCGACCGGAACATCGCACGGGCCACCTTGTGTCAAAAAGAAAAAATTCTGGCGGACATCGCGGAAGGAGCGCCGGTCGGGTTGCTGCGCCTCAGGGCTGACGGCGTCATTCAGTGGGCCAATCCGGCGCAATTGGACCTGCTGGGTTACACACAGGAGGATTACGTGGGAAAAAGCGCGGCGGATTTTTACGATAATCCGGCCGAGGGACGCGATGTCCTGGCGCGCCTCAAGCGGGGTGATACCCTCCGGGATTACGAAACGCGGCTGCACACGCGCGACGGCTCCCTGCGCACTGTTCTTATCAATTCGAGCGCCTCTTACCGCGAGGACGGAAGTCTCCTCCACGCCCGCCTCTTCACCCATAATATCACCGGGCGCCGCCGCGCCGAGGAGGAAAACCGCAGATTGAACCTGGAGCTGGAGAAGCGGGTGCAGCAGCGAACGGCTCAGTTGGAGGCGGCGAGCAAGGAGCTCGAGGCCTTCAGTTATTCCGTTTCTCACGATTTGCGCGCACCGTTGCGCGCGTTGCGCGGCTTCACCGAGGCGTTGCTCGAGCTCCACGCCTCGCAACTCGATGCCCGCGGCCAGGAATTTCTTCGCCGCGCCTGCGCCGCCAGTTGTCAAATGGACAGACTGATCGAAGACCTCCTGAAGCTCTCCCAGGTTTCCCGCGGCGCTCTTCAACATCAGGAAATCGATCTCAGTTCGCTGGCAGGCGACATCGCCACTGAACTTGCCGCCAGCGACCCGGGGCGCAACGTCGAATTCGTCATTGCGCCCGATTGCGTCGCGGACGGCGATCCGCGCCTGGTTCGCGTGGTCCTGGACAACCTGCTCCGCAACGCCTGGAAATTCAGCGGCAAACGCCCGGACGCGCGCATCGAATTCGGTTTGACAGAGGCGCCGGAGGCGGCGTTTTTTGTCCGCGACAATGGGGCCGGATTCGACATGGCCTTTGCCAAAAGGCTCTTTGGCGTCTTTCAACGCTTGCACACTGCCAGCGAGTTCCCCGGCACTGGCATTGGCCTTGCCACGGTCCAACGCATTCTCAATCGCCATGGCGGACGCTCCTGGGCCGTCGGAGCGGTCAACGGCGGCGCGACTTTTTATTTTACTCTGCCTGGCGCCAGGCGCGCCACTTCTCTCCGGCTATGCGCTTGAAGGCCGCCAACCTCCCATTGCAAATCCTCCTTGTTGAGGATTCCGACAACGACGCGCTCCTCCTGGAACTGGCGCTTCAGCGGGCCGGGTTTAATTTCCAGCGCCATCGAGTGGAGACCCCGGCGGAAATGTCCGCCGCATTGGATGCGCAGCAATGGGATGTCGTAATCGCCGATTACGTGCTGCCCCACTTTGATGGCTTGGCGGCCCTGGCGATGGTCAAGGGGCGCGGCCTGGATTTGCCGTTTGTCATCGTCTCCGGCCACATCACCGAGGATACGGCCGTCGCCGCCATGAAAGCCGGGGCGCACGACTACGTGATGAAAGGCAACCTTGTCCGGCTCGGCCCGGCCATCGACCGCGAGTTGCGCGAGGCCGAAGTCCGCCGCGCCCAGCGAACTTCGGCGACGGAACTTTGGGAGGAACAAGCCTTTCGCAGCGCCTTGGAAAATTCGATTCCTTCGGGCATCGCCGTCGTCGATCTCAATGGCTGCCAGACCTACGTCAACCGCGCGTTTTGCAGGATGGTCGGCTGGTTGGATTCTGAATTAATCGGCAAAAAGCCGCCGTTCGACTATTGGCCGCCGGAACAGGTCCAAAACATCACTTCGGCCCTTGCCAAAGTCGTCGAAAGCCAGTGTCCCCCCGGCGGCTTGGAATTGCGCCTTCGCCGCAAAGACGGCCAGCGGTTCGACGCCCTGCTCCTGGTCACCGCCCTCAAAGACACTTTCGAAAATATCACCGGCTGGCTAAGCTCGATTACCGACATCACGCAACGTAAACAGGCCGAGGACGCTTTGCGGCGATCGCACGAAGAACTGGAGCGGCGCGTGCGCGAGCGAACCGCGGCCCTTTCCGCCGCCAATGTGCAACTTCAGGCCGCTCTGGCCGAACGCCGCCGCCTCGAACACGAACTGCTCGAAATCACCGACAAGGAGCGCCGCCGCATCGGTCTGGACTTGCATGATGAACTGGGCCAGAAATTAACCGGCATCGCCCTGATGTCACGAGGTTTGCAAGTGCGGCTTGCCAGGAATGGCTCGCCGGAAGCCGAGGAAGCCGAGCGAATTCAGACGTTGATCCAGGAAACCATGAATCAGACCCGCGAAATGTCCCATGACCTGGTTACGCTGGACTTGCGCGAGAAGGATTTGGTATCCGCGATGGAGGATCTGGTCCGCCATCTCCAGAGAACGTTCCAAATATCGTGCAATTTCGTTAGCAATTCCACCGTCCCGCCGCTGGAGCCCAACGTCGTGACCCAGTTTTACAAAATCACCCAGGAAGCCGTGACCAACGCCATCAAACACGGCAAAGCCAGGGAAGTGGAGATTCGTTTGCGCAACGGCGGAGACTTCTTGACGCTATCGATTCGCAACGACGGCCTCCCCTTTCCGGCGGTCGTCGATGGCAATGCCGGCATTGGCCTGCGGATCATGAGTTACCGCGCGCATTTGATCGGCGCGATCCTGGAAGTCAAGCCGGGCGAGCGCGAAGGCGCTGTTGTCACCTGCAAGATCCCAATTTCCTCTTCCAAATAATCAAGCTGACTGCACCAGAATGTTTCCGTACTGCGTGGTGTCCCCCGTGCGAATTAGCCCAATGGCCGACGGCACTCGCTTCTTGAATTCGACGTGCGGGATGAATTCAATCTTTGCCGAGGGCAGGAACGCCTGATAATCCGGGAGCACTGTGGGATCGTTCTCGCGCCCGGCTTCAATGGCCATCAGCGCGGCGCCGATGACATAACTGTCGCGCAAAGCGGCCAAAACCTGGCGGACCGTCGGAATATTGTCCGTGAGGCTGATATCGACTGTCTCCAACTGCGGCCAGAAAGGAAAGCCGCGATCGGCGATGACGAGCCAATTCGTATGCCGAAACCGGCAGAGCAATGAAGCCAGCGCCGGATTCAAAATGCCATATTTGAGCATCGGTAAAATCGATGCTAAACGGCGCCGCCCTTCGCCGCCACTGAATCTTTTGACGAGCCATGAATTGGCGAGGCAAACATCGTGGGTAGCGTCCTGGGCGGCTTAGCCGACGCCGCGGATGGCCGCGTTGAGCCCGGGACAATCGCCCCCGGAGGTTAGAATGCCGATGTACTTGCTCATGGGAAATCAGCGGGTTTCGCCTCATCGGCGGAATCGCCGGTCCAGTCGTTTTCCGAAACGGCCTTGTTTTTCCGCGTAGACCACCGCGCCGGGTTTGAACGCCCGGTTTTGGAGCTTCGCGCGACGCGCGGAAATTCTTTTGGCCACGGAAGCGTAATCCGGGGCCGGGCGCGAGCGGTTTTCGCGATCCAACGCCGTTTTAACCATGAACAAATCGTGATCGTCTCCCAGGGCTTTCGACAGGTCCGTAGCGCCTTTGATCATCCTGGAATTCTTGCGAATGCCCAGCCCTTTAATCAATTCCAACCCGTATCCGAGCAACTTCGCTTTCTTGCGCCATTCATGGAGGTTCTCCGGAGTGGGACTCCCCGAGGCTGTCTTGAAGGCGGCCCGTCCTTGCTGGTAGATGCGCTTCAAGCCGTCGGTCAGGTTGCGCGGCGTTATTCCAACTCAAAAAACAAAGCCCCATTTAGATCCGGAACACTAACGGTGAATTTGGAATCACCTGGAATTCGCACTTTGTCCTGATTGATGTGGCATTAGTGATATATTGATCAGGAATGAGAATAACGGTTGATATAAGAGATGATTTGCTTGAAGAGTTAAGCAAGGTCACCGGCGAGAAATAGAAAGGTCCCGCTGTGGCATTTGCGGTCGCAGAATGTCCGGCCCGCCGCTGAAGGGCGGTCAGATTAGATTGGTAGGCTGACCAGGATCGCGGTGCCTTTTCCAGGCCGGGATCGGATCCGCATTTTGCCGCGATGGGTCTCGACCACGCGGCCCACAATGGCCAGACCCAACCCCGTCCCCCGCTGCTTCGTGGTGCTCAACAGGGACGAAAAGGAACGCCGACGCTGCTCTATGGGCATCCCTTCGCCCGTGTCGCGGAACTCGATCAAGACTTGCGAGGGTTCCCGGCTTCCGCGCCCCAAACGCACCGCCCGGCTGGAAACGGTCAGAATGCCGCCCTTGGGCATCGCCTCGACCGCGTTCAAGGTCAGATTCAGGAAGGCCTGGGCCAACTGGGTTGGATCGGCCATGATTTCCGGCAGGTCCGGAGCCAGCCGCCGGAGAAAATGAATCTGCTGGTTTCTCAATTTGTGCCGGATGAGAAGCGCCATGTCGTCGAGCAATTGATTAATATTGACAGAGCTGAGCTTGGGCTCGGTGCTGCGGGCGAAGTCCAGGATTTGTTCGACGATTTTGTTGAGCTGGTCCATTTTTTCGCGGAGAATGGCGTCGTCCTTGATGCGCGGGTCGCCGGCGGTAAACTCCAGGCCCAGGGAATGGTAGAGCATCTTCATGACCGTGAGCGGATTGCGGATTTCATGGGCGACCTCCGCGGCCAGAAGTCCCAGGGCGGATAGTTTTTCGTTTTGACGCAACTGTTCCTCGACATCGACAATGCGCTCATAAAGGCGCGCCTTTTCCAGGGCTATGGCGGAAAGCTCGGTCAGGGCCGTCAGCGTGTTGATTTCCTCGTTGGAATAGCTGCGCGGTTCCCCGGTGTAGACGTTGAGCGTGCCGATGCTCTGGCCGCCGAAGACCAGGGGAGCGCTCAGCAAGGAGACCAGCCCTTCGCGCCTTGCCATGTCGATGTTTTGGTAGAGCGAGGAGACCTGGACGTTTTCCAGTTGCATCGGCTTTTTTCTGCGCACGACAATGCCCATGAAACTTTCGTCAACACTCAGGCGCGGCTTGGCCAGGTAAGCCGCGCCGGCGCCGTGGCTGGCGCGCAAATCGAGCCATTGCCCGGATTCATCGAGCATGAGCAGGGAGCACGTTCGGGCTTCCATCAGGGTGCATGCTTCGCGGGTGATCAGTTGCAGGGCTTCGTTGACGTTGAGGGCGGAATTGATCGTGCGGCTGACGCTGACCAAGGTCTCCAGGAGACGGGCTTTGAGGCGCGATTGCTCAAAGAGCCATGTGTTCTGGATGACGCTGGCAGCTTGGTCGGAGAGTTCCTCCAGCAATTCCTGATCGCTCTTGCTGAACGCGTCCTCGCCCTGTGAGTCGACGTTGATGACTCCGCGCACCTCGCCCATGACCTCCAGCGGCACGGCCAATTCGGATCGCACGTCGCGCCGAAGCATGACGTAACGGGAGTCCTTGCGGACGTCGCCGACGCGCGCCGGTTTTCCGACGCGGGCGACCCAGCCAGTGATGCCCTGGCCGACGCGCAGCTTGACTTCGGCGGCGGTGGCCGGCATGCCGGCGGAAGCCTGAATTTCGAGCATGCCGTTGTTGGGATTGATCAGAGAGACGAACCCGCTGGAGGCGCGCATCAACCGGACCGCTTCCCCGAGGATCAATTGCAGCGCCTGCTGGGGATCAAGGGTGGAGTGGATGACTTTGCTGACCTGGTAGAGCAACTTCAGGCGGTCGAATTCGGCCTTCAAACTGGAGCTGTCATCGTTCATGCGGTTCAGCGCATTTGGGCCAGCAGCACAAGTCCCGTGGCGCAGCACACCAGGTTGGGCAGCCAGGCAGCCACGACCGGCGGCAAATACCCTCCCACTCCCATGCCAAAGGAAACGCGCTGCAGAATGAAATAGCCAAAACAAATAAAGATGCTGCTGGCAACTCCGACGAAAACGTTATGCCGCCCCGCCCGCGCGCCAAACGGCAACGCAATCAACACCACGGCCAGACAAGTAAAGGGCGCGGCCAGGCGTCCATTGAGTTGTGTCAACAACATCGCTCTTTTCTCCTGGCTGATCCGCGCATGGAGCCGGATGAACTCGAGGATTTCGCGGATTGAAAGCTGCGTCCCCTGGCCCTTGGCGGCGTCGGAAGGATTGAGGGCATTGACTTTGATTTCGCTCTGGATCCAGGCCGGCGTCTCGGTGAAGGACTGGCGCAGGACGGCATTGCTTCCCGCGTAACCCGGAGGGGCGTTGCGCTGCCCCAGCCAGACCTCGGCATTGTAAAAGCTCCATTGGCCATCGCCGTAAATGCCAGACCGCGCCACGATGGTTTCGTTGGATCCGTTACCCAGGTACCATTTGATCTTCGGATGGAGCATTTCGGAGGTTCTCTTGTTGAAACGGACGATGCTCCAATCGCGCAGGGCGGATTCGTTATAAAATTCGAGGTTGGAGACCCAGTCCCGCTGCGTGGATCCCGTTTGACGGCGTTCCAGGATGAATTTTGCCCGGTCCGACGCGCTCGGCAGCCAGAGTTCGCCGATTGCCAGGACCACCAGCCCGAAAACCGCTCCCACGCACAGGTACGGCATCGACAGACGCCAGAGACCAATGCCGGCGGCCCGAATGGCGGTCAGCTCATTGTAACGACTCAGATTGGTCAGAGTGTAGAGCAGCGCCAAAAGGAGCGAGACGGGCAACACCTGCTCGGCTAACAATTCCGGCAGGGTCACCACGTAGTACTCCACGATATCCAGAAAAAGCATCTTGTTGTCCAGAAACCGGTTGATCTGGAAAATGAGATCGAAAGCGACGTAAAAGATCAAGAATCCGCACAGACAATATCCCAACGGCACGAGCAACTCTCGCAATAAGTAGCGGTCCAGCAATCGCACGAAACAGTTTAGGCGCCGGGGCGCGGGTTGACGAGGCTATTTCTTTTTCGGGCGGCCCGGCCCCCCGCGATGAATGATTCTTCGCGTTGAACGGGTTTCCGCACTATGATGGTCCCCTGATGAAGGATTGACATGACGCCAAAATTATTTTCTGAACTGGGGTTGTCGCCCGAATTGCTTAAAGCCATCGACCAGCTTGGCTTCGAACAGGCCGCGCCCATCCAGGCCGAAGCCATCCCCATCCTGATGCAGGGCAGGGACGTTGTCGGCCAATCGCAGACGGGGTCGGGCAAGACGGCGGCGTTCGCCGCGCCGGCCATCGAGAAAGTCGATGTCGCCCAGCGCGCGACCCAGGTGCTCATCCTCTGCCCCACCCGCGAACTGGCCATCCAGGTCTCCGAGGAGGTCCACAAACTGGCGCTTTTCAAGCGCGGTCTCCACGCCCTGCCCGTTTACGGCGGCCAATCCTACGACCGCCAACTGGCCGGTCTGCGCCAGGGTGCCCACATTGTCATCGGCACCCCGGGCCGCGTCATGGATCACATGCGACGCGGCACCCTCAAGCTGGCTGCGATCAAAATGGTCGTCCTGGACGAAGTGGACGTCATGCTCAACATGGGATTCCGCGACGACATCGAACAAATCCTTCAAGCCACGCCCAAGGAGCGGCAGACCGTCTTCTTCTCCGCCACCATTCCGCGCCCGATCCAACAGTTGATTGAGAAGTACTCGCGCGATCCGCAACAGGTGCGCATCGAGCAAAAGGCCCTGACTGTCCCGACAGTCGAGCAGGTTTATTACGAGGTGGACCGGCGGTACAAGGTTGACCTGCTGACCCGGCTCATCGACATCCACGACCTCAAGCTGGGCATCATCTTCTGCAACACCAAACGAATGGTCGATGACCTGGTCGATCATCTCAACGCCCAGGGCTATTCCGCCGACCGCCTGCACGGCGATATGACCCAGATGATGCGCGACCGTGTCATGCAAAAATTCCGCAAATCCGGCCTGGACTTCCTCGTGGCGACGGATGTGGCGGCGCGCGGCATCGACGTGGACGACGTGGAGGTCGTTTTCAATTACGACCTGCCTTATGACGGCGAGGATTATGTCCATCGCATCGGGCGGACCGGGCGCAAAGGGCGCAGCGGACGCGCCATCTCGTTTGCATCCGGGCGCGAAGTCTTCCAGATTCGCAACATCGAGCGTTACACGAACGTGCGCATTCAGCGCGGCCAGCCGCCCACCGCCAATGAAGTGGAGGAGGCGCGCACGATGGTTTTCCTGGATAAACTACGCGCCACACTGAAGGGCGGGGAATATAAGCGCCATGATCGCCTCATCGAACGCCTGCTCGAAGAAGGCTTCGCCTCCACCGACATTGCCTCCGCTCTGATCCATCATTTGCAGGGCGGCGACGCTGCGCCGGCCAAGCCCGCGCCACGCCCGGAGGAGCGCCCGCGCGCCGAAGAACGCCCCTCCCGGCCCCAACGAGTTCCGGAGCGCCGCGACGTGCGTCCTTCCGCTCCACCGCCGCGCCGAACCCAGCCGGCCGAACGTCCGCCCCGCCCACAACTTCGCCCGGCGCCGGCGCCCGCCGCGCCCGCACCCCCGCCCGTTCCCGTTGCATCCGTAACTGTGGCGAAGCCGGCGATTCAATCGACGCCAAAACCGCCGCCCCGGCAAATTGTCGTCCCGGCGGTTGCCAGCGAAGCCCCCAAACCCAAGGAGCGACCCCAAACGCAACCATTTCAGAAACGGCTATGGATGAACATTGGCGCGGAAATGGGCGTCGTTTCGGAGGATATAGTCAATATCATTTCCGGCGAGACAGGCCTGCCGGCCAGCATCCTCGGCGCGGTGGATATCCGCCAGCGCCATCTGTTTGTGGACGTGGTGGCCGAACATGCCAACAGCATCATCGCCAAGCTCAACCGCGCCCAACTCAAAGGCCAGAAGATCAAGGTCAAGGCCGCGTAATAAACCACTATTGAAGCGGCGGGATGTTTGAATTGTTAAAGACCGATACGGGGTCGAAGGCGCGGCTGGGGCGCTTAACGACGACTCGCGGCGTGATCGAAACGCCGGTGTTCATGCCCGTCGGGACACAGGCCAGCGTCAAGGCGCTGGATCCGCGCGAATTGCGCGAGATGGGCACTCAAATCCTGCTGGGCAACACCTATCACCTCAACATCCGTCCCGGCATGGAAATTATTCAGGCCGCGGGCGGATTGCATCGCTTCATGAACTGGCCCGGACCGATCCTGACCGACAGCGGCGGGTTCCAGGTCTTCAGCCTTGCCAGGATTCGGAAAATTCGCCCTCACGGAGTCGAGTTCCGCTCGCATCTGGACGGCTCTCCGTTGTTTTTGGGACCCAGGGAGGCGATGGAGATTCAACGGGTGCTCGGCTCCGACATCGCCATGGTGTTCGATGAATGTCCGACGCACGATTGCCCTCGGGCGGAAGCTTCCGAGGCTGTCGAACGCACCGTGGCCTGGGCGCGCGAATGCCGTCAACAACCCCGGGCGCCAGGACAGACGGTTTTCGGCATCGTGCAGGGTGGTATCGATGCTCCATTGCGCGAGCGATGCGCGCGGGAATTGGTGGCGATGGAGTTCGACGGATACGCCATCGGCGGCGTCAGCGTCGGCGAACCGGAGCATGAAATGATGAAGGCGGTCGAAATCACCGAGCCGTTTCTGCCGGCGGCCCTGCCGCGCTACGCGATGGGCCTGGGTACGCCCGCGCAGTTGGTGGAACTGGTGGCGCGCGGCGTTGATATGTTTGACTGCGTTCTGCCCACGCGCGTCGCCCGCAATGGCACCGCTTTTACGCGCAAGGGCACCTTCAGCGTCAAGGGCGGCGCCGTGAAGGCGGATTTTGGCCCGATCGAAAACGGCTGCCGCTGCTTTGCCTGCGCGAATTTCAGCCGGGCGTACTTGCGTCATTTGCTCAACGTCAACGAGATTCTTGGGTTGCGGATGGTCAGCGTCCACAATTCCCATTTTTATCTGGACGTCATGCGGGAAATGCGGAGCCATTTGGCCGCGGGGACTTTTGGCGAGTATCGCCGGCAATTCGCCGCCGGCTACGTTCCCAGCCAAAAAATCCTTTCCTCCCGTGTCAAACAGGCGTTGATCGCCGAGGATCGCGGCTGACCCGAAGGCGGCTTAAATGGGGCAAGCACCAGCGTTGACATCTCTGGCGGCTGGCCTATGCTGTAAACGGACTGAATTTGTCCGATATGGATTCCACAACTGAGACAATTGAGAGTTTCGTAAAAACCGAGTACAAATACGGGTTTGTCAGCGACATCGAGACTGATGCCTTTTTGCCCGGTTTGAACGAGGACGTGGTGCGCCGCATTTCGGAGAAGAAGGGCGAACCGGAGTTCATGCTGGAGTGGCGCCTGAAGGCTTATCGCCAGTGGCTGACCATGACGGAGCCGCACTGGGCCAATGCCTATTACCCACCCATCGATTACCAGGAGTATATTTATTATGCCGCGCCCAAGCCGAAGAAGACGCTTGGCAGCCTGGACGAAGTGGACCCGGAAATGCGCGAAGTCTTTGATAAACTCGGCATTTCTCTCAATGAACAAAAACGCCTTACCGGCGTCGCCGTCGATGCCGTAATGGACAGCGCGTCGGTCGCGACGACTTTCAAGGGCGAACTGGCCAAGCAGGGAATCATTTTTTGCTCGTTCAGCGAGGCGGTCAAGAATCACCCCGAGTTGGTCCGAAAATATCTGGGCAGCGTCGTGCCCGTAAATGACAATTTTTTTGCGTCGCTGAACTCGGCGGTTTTTAGCGACGGCTCGTTTTGTTATATTCCCAAGGGCGTGCGATGCCCGATGGAGCTTTCGACTTATTTCCGGATCAACACCGCGGGCGTCGGGCAGTTCGAGAGGACGCTCATCATCGCCGACGAGGGCAGTTACGTCAGCTACCTGGAAGGTTGCACCGCGCCGATGCGGGACACCAATCAGTTGCACGCGGCGGTCGTGGAACTGGTCGCGCTGGAAAACGCGGAAATCAAGTATTCGACGGTGCAGAACTGGTATCCGGGCGACGAGAACGGCAAGGGCGGCATTTACAATTTTGTCACCAAACGGGGCAAATGCGCCGGGCGCAATTCAAAGATTTCCTGGACGCAGGTCGAGACCGGTTCGGCCATCACGTGGAAATATCCCAGCGTCCTCTTGATGGGCGACAACTCGGTCGGCGAATTTTATTCCGTCGCCCTGACCAATCACCGGCAACAGGCCGACACGGGCACCAAGATGATTCACGTCGGCAAGAACACGACCAGCACGATCGTGTCCAAAGGCATTTCCGCCGGCCGCGGGCAGAACAGCTATCGCGGCCAGGTCAAGATTCTCAAGACCGCGGCCAACGCGAGGAATTATTCGCAGTGCGACTCGTTGTTGCTGGGCGACAAATGCGGCGCCCACACCTTTCCATACGTGGAGGTGCGCAACAGCACCGCGACCGTCGAGCACGAGGCTTCAACCTCCAAGATCGGCGAGGACCAGATTTTCTATTGCAACCAACGCGGCATATCGACACAGGACGCCGTGAACATGATCGTCAACGGTTACTGCAAGGAAGTGTTCAAACAGTTGCCGATGGAATTTGCCGTCGAAGCGCAAAAGCTCCTCGGGGTCAGCCTCGAAGGCAGCGTCGGTTGATTCCCCGCAAAACGCGACCGAAGTGAGTGGAAATACCACAGCAATGACATCCATGCTTGAAATTCGCAATTTGTCCGCCGGAGTGGGCGGGAAGGAAATCCTCAACGGACTGAGCCTTACGGTCAACCCCGGCGAGGTCCACGCCATCATGGGGCCAAACGGCAGCGGCAAGAGCACGCTGGCAGGCGTGCTCGCCGGTCGCGGCGAATACGAGGTCACCGGCGGCAGTGTCACCTTCAACGGCGCCGATCTGCTGGAAATGAAGCCGGAGGAGCGCGCGCGCGCGGGCATTTTCCTCGCCTTCCAGTACCCGGTGGAAATTCCCGGCGTCAATAGCACCGTGTTCCTGAGGGCGGCCCTGAACGAATGCCGCAAAGCGCGCCACGATGAGGAATTGGACAGCTTCGAGTTCCTGACTCTCGTCAAAGAAAAGACAAAATTGCTCGAACTCGATACGACCCTCCTCTCCCGCTCCGTCAACGAGGGCTTTTCCGGCGGGGAAAAAAAACGCAACGAGATTTTTCAAATGGCCGTCCTCGAACCGACGCTCGCCATCCTCGATGAGACCGATTCCGGCCTGGACATCGACGCCTTGAAGGTCGTCGCCGGCGGTGTCAACAAATTGCGCCGTCCGGACAACGCCACCCTGGTCATCACCCATTACCAGAGATTGCTCAATTACATCGTTCCCGATTTTGTCCACGTCCTTGTCAAAGGCCGGATCCTCAAATCCGGCGGCAAGGAACTGGCGCTGGAACTGGAGGCGCGCGGTTACGATTGGGTGCTCGAAGGCGCGGCGAACAGAAATCATGATTGACGCGCTCGAAAAATCCCTCGATGCCTTTGCCTCCGCTGATCCGCGTGTCAATCCCCCGTGGCTCAAGTCCATCCGCGAGGCGGCGCGGGCGCGCGCGCGCCAGACCGGCTTTCCCAATACGCGGCAGGAGGAGTGGCGCTTCACCAATGTGGCCCCGTTGTTGGAGTTGCCCTTGCATGCCGCCGCGCAAAACGGCCGGCAGGTTTCCGCCCGCGACATCGAGCCGTTTCGCTTCGCCCCGGACTGGCCCTGCCTGGTATTTGTCGATGGCTGCTTCAGGGGCGATTTGTCTTCGCTGCCGCCGCGCGAGTCGGGCGTCGAAGCGGACAGCCTGCGGACGCGGCTCAACGGCAACGCCGCCGAATTGCAGAATGACCTCGCCCGCCACGCCAGCTATGACGCCAATTTTTTCACGGCGCTCAACACGGCGTTCTTCCAGGACGGCGCCTATGTGTCGGCGGCCGACGACGCGAAGCCGGAGCACCCCGTCCACTTGCTCTTCGTCGCGGCTTCTGACAAACCCGGGGCGACGGCGCAGACGCGCAATTTGATTTTGGCCGGCCGGTGCAGCGAGTTGAAAGTCGTCGAGACCTACGCCAGCCTGACGGCCGCTCCGCATGTGACCAACGCCGTGACTGAGTTGGTCCTTGGACCCGGGGCACGCCTGGAACATTGCCGGCTGCAAAATCAAAACCAGGCGTCATTTCACGTGGCCACGGTGCAGGCCGTCCAGGAGAAGGACAGCCATTTGCTTTCCCACTCGATCGCCACAGGAGCGCGGGTCGCGCGCAACCAGATTCAAACGCTCCTCAACGCCCCCGGCGCGGTAGCCGTTCTCAACGGCCTGTATTTGGGGCGCGACGACCAACTGATCGACCACCACACGGTCGTCGACCATGCCATGCCCAACTGCGAGAGCCACGAGTTTTACAACGGCGTCCTGGCGGACCGTGCGCACGGCGTTTTCAACGGCAAAATCTTCGTGCGCCGCGATGCGCAGAAGACCAACGCCAAACAAACCAATCGCAACCTTGTCCTCTCCGAAAACGCTATCATCGACACCAAGCCCCAATTGGAGATTTTCGCCGACGACGTCAAATGCACTCACGGAGCGACCGTCGGCCAATTGGACCATGAGGCCCTCTTTTATCTGCGCTCGCGCGGCATCAGCGCGGCCGGCGCCCGTCAGATGCTCATTCGCGCTTTTGCCGGCGGCGTTGTTGAGCGCATCACCATGCAACCGGTCCGGGAGCGGCTGGACCAGCTTCTCGCCGGAAGATTTGACCACGCCCAAGCCTGACACCGCCTTGATCCCATGGGTGACGACCTGACTGAACTTTATCAGCAAGTGATTCTCGATCACTGCCGAAAGCCGCGCCATTTTCACGCGCTGCCCGCCGCCAATCGCACAGCCGAGGGAAAGAACCCGTTTTGCGGCGATAACTTCACGGTTTACCTCAAGCTCGATGGCGACGTGATCGAGGAAATCACCTTTCAGGGTTCGGGCTGCTGCATTTCCAAGGCTTCGGCCTCGATGATGACCGGACAGCTCAAAGGAAAATCGGCGGCCGACGCCCGCAAGGCCTTCGCCCTCTACCACGCCATGGTGACCACCGGGGCCGCGGACGAGGAGGCGATGGGCAAATTGTGCGCCTTTGCCGGAGTTCATCACTTTCCAATGCGAGTCAAATGCGCCATATTACCCTGGCACGCAATGCTCGCCGCCCTCAACGGCGAACCCAGCGTTTCCACTGAAGAGAAGCCATGAGCGACGAAATCATTTTAAAGCGCGATTGCGAGGCGGTGTCGGTCCCTGCCGGTGACAAAATCACGCTCCAAGCCGGTGAACCTGTCGTCATTACCCAGACCCTCGGCGGCAGCTTCACTGTGGTTATTCACGGCAACATGGCTCGCATCGACGCCCGCAACGCCGACGCCCTTGGCTACTCGCCGCCGGCCGAGGTCACTCCGGAAGATTCCGCCGCCGTTGACGCGGCGACAGTTTCGGAGGAACAGGTCATGGAAAAACTTCGCACCTGTTACGATCCGGAGATACCGGTCAACATCGTTGATTTGGGACTGGTTTACGATTTGCAGATCCAGCCGTTGCCCGCCGGCGGCCGGCGCGTCGAGATCAAGATGACATTGACAGCGCCCGGTTGCGGCATGGGTCCGGTGCTTCAGCAGGATGTCGAATCGAAGGTTTCCAGCATCCCCGGAGTCAAGGAGGCGGCTGTGTTCCTGGTTTGGGACCCGCCGTGGAGCCGTGACATGCTCTCGGAAACCGCCAAACTGGAACTGGGAATGATGTGAGCCGAAAAACAACAGATTGGGTGGCGATCCGGAATGAATTTCCCATCCTTCAGCAAACGGTCAACGGCTTCCCGCTCGTTTATCTTGACAATGCCGCGACCTCCCAAAAACCGCGCCAGGTCCTCGAGGCGCTTGACCGCTTTTATCTCCGCGACAACAGCAATGTCCACCGGGGCATCCACGAATTGAGCCGCCGGTCCACCGTGGCCTTCGAGGCCGCCCGCGATCGCGCGGCCCGGTTTCTCAACGCGCGCGAATCCGCGGAGATCATTTTCACGCGCGGAACGACCGAAAGCATCAATCTGGTTGCCTATTCCTGGGGCGCGAAATTCCTCAAGCCCGGCGACACGATTTTGCTCACGGAAATGGAACACCACAGCAACATCGTCCCCTGGCAGCTTCTGGCGGCCCGGGCGGGCGCCAAACTGGCCTATGTCCCGGTCACCGGCGACGACGGGTTGCTGGACCTGGGCCGGCTTGACGCTTTGTTTGACAGCACTGTCAAACTATTTGCGTTTACCCACGTTTCCAACACCCTCGGAACGGTCAATCCCGCCGCCGAACTCTGCGAGCGCGCGCGCAAGCGCGGCATCGTGACCCTCGTCGACGCCGCCCAAAGCGCCGGCCACAGGCCCGTCGACGTGCGCGAGATCGGCTGCGATTTTCTCGCCTTTTCCGGCCACAAACTCTGCGGGCCAACCGGCGGCGGCGTCCTTTACGGGCGGCGCGAATTGCTGGAGGAAATGCCGCCGTTTCAGGGCGGCGGCGACATGATTGCGACCGTCGATTTTTTCCACAGCACCTGGAAGGAGATTCCGCACAAATTTGAAGCCGGCACGCCCGATTTCGCGGCCGCCATCGGACTGCGCGCCGCGCTGGATTATGTTTCAGCGATTGGATGCGAGAAAATTGCCCGGCATGACGAGGAGCTTGCGGCCCTGGCGATGGATAAGCTCTCCCGCCTGGGGAATATCCGGGTCTTCGGTCCGCCCAAGGGCCACGCCGGCGTGGTCAGCTTTCAGATGCGCAACATCCACGCCCACGACGTTGTGACGGTGGCCGACCAGCGCGGGGTGGCGTTGCGCGGCGGGCACCACTGCAACCAGCCGTTGATGAAAAAGCTGGGCATCGAGTCCACGGCGCGCGCCAGTTTTTATTTTTACAATACGACCGCCGAAGTCGAGCGGCTGGCCGAGGTCCTGGTGGAAATCAGGAAGTTTTTTGGAGAATGAATCATTCGATTGACAGCGGCGCCGCGATGAAACGCGTTCTGGAGGTCTTCCCGGGCGCCCAGCGGGCGTTGTTCCGCCGTTACCACATCGGCGGCTGCGCCAGTTGCGCCTTCCAGCCGGATGAAACCCTCGAGGCCCTTTGCGCCCGCAACGCCTTGAACGCGGACGAAGTCATTGAGCACATCAAGACCAGCCACCAACAGGACGAGGAATTGCAAATTTCCCCCGGCGAATTGGCCGCGCTGACCCAGGCGGGGCCGGTCCGGCTTGTCGATGTCCGCGCGCGCGAGGAATTCGAGGCCACACATCTCGACGGCGCCCTCCTCCTCTCGCAACCGGTGATGCAGGAGATTCTGGGCCATTGGCCGCGAAAGGACCTGATGGTCATTTACGATCATCGCGGCCAGCAGAGCCTCGATGCCGCCGCCTACTTCATCGGACAGGGTTTCGGCAACGTCCGCTGTCTGCGCGGCGGCATCGACGCGTGGTCGCGCGAAATCGACGCCAAGATTCCGCGTTACCGACTGGAGCTTTCCAAATGAACGACGATTTTCAAAAGCGGATCGAAGAAGCCTCGCGCGACCCCAGGAACCTGGGAGAAATGCAAGGCGCCGATGCCGTCGGCACCGCCGGCAGCGCCGCGTGCGGGGACATGATCCGTCTCTGGATCAAGTTCAGGGAGCAGGCCGGAAAAAAAGTAATTGACAATGCCACGTTCCAAAGTTTTGGCTGCGAGACGGCGATTGCGGTGGCGAGCCTGGCCACCGAAATGATCCGCGGCAAAACCGCCGACGAAGTTCTGGCGATGTCCGCTGAGCAACTGGCGCCCGGTCTGGGGCCGTTGCCGCCGGTCAAAATCCACTGCACGCAGTTAGTCGAGAGCGCGTTGCGCTCCGCGTTGCAAGGCTCATCGGCCCCGGCGGAGCCGGTTTCCGCCGCCGCCCCCAGCCTGCTCGAACACTTCAGCCAGCCTGCGCGCCCCTCCGGCAAATTAAAAGTCATTTTGCTCGATGGGGAGAGGCGGGATTAAGCGGCGTCCAATTTTTTCGTTTTAATTGACGATGAATTGTCAGCGCCACGATCTCGAAGCAGTGGGCGTCTGCGCGTATTGCGGACGGGCCGTTTGCCGCCAGTGCGCCAATGTTTCCGGCGCTGCGCGCCTGACCTGCCAGGAAACTTGCGCCGCCGCGCTGGCACGGAACGACCGCGCCCTGGAATTTCTCCTGGAAAAAAGCCTGCAAAGCGCGCGCGCCAATTCTGTCTATTACTATCTTTGCGGCATTCTGTGCGCCGGCGCGACCATCGCCGCCTCGTTCTGGCTGCCGGTGCCGTTTCTGATGTGGTTCCTCGGCTCCACAGCCGTCGCGCTGATTATATCGGGCGTCTGGTTTGGCCGCGTCGCGCGAAAAATGAAGCCTTGACGGAGGCCTCCGGAGGGCGCATCCGGCTTTTTATTCCAGATCTACTCCCATTCTGAGCCCTTCTTTGTCCAATTATTGTGCGCCTGTCGCGACCAATAATGACTAGCCGGAAACGTCGGAAACGCTTACATACTATCAGCTTCGCAATTCTTGGAAACGTTTGCACGGCAGAAGCGAGATGGACTGGCCCGGCGTAACATCCACAAGCACAATATGCTATGTTTTTGCGTGACATCATGTCCTATTTCTGGTCATCATGTCCTGAAACGGTACGTTTATTGCTGGATTACGCATGGGGCGCAAGTTTGCGATAGACACGCAGACACGAAAGAAATGAGGCACGAGCTAACGGTGGGCTTAAACAACCTTACGATGGCAGCACAAAAATTGATATGTTGATTTCTACGAGAAACATGATGGGTGTGGCGGCGGGAGTTTTCCTGCTCTCAGCCTCTCTGGTGGAAGCCGACTCAGTTGTGCTCACCCAAAACCCCTATTCTTATTACGTCGCAGGCGAGTTTTCCGCCGCGACCACCGACGATTTTGTCGCTAATTATGCGTCAGTGGCCACTTTGGGCGGCGACTTTGAAACGTTCTGCGTCGAGACAACCGTGGAATTTAATCCGGGCCAGACCTATACATACACGTTATCCGATCAGGACAGCATGGGGCGCTCGCTCCCTCTTCCCTC
>DATKFW010000072.1:0-12044 GCA_035511075.1 Vulcanimicrobiaceae bacterium | reverse complement strand
GGGAGGAGGCTTTACGCAAGGCACCATGGACATTGAGGAATGTACTTTTACGAATAATGGCGCCCAAAGTGGGTCTGGCCCATTCACACTCCCACGCTCGTCGGGAGGCTCGGCTTGGGGAGGGGCTATTTATAATAGTGGCTTGCTGACCATCACGAACAGCGTATTCGTCAACAATTCAGTCGCAGGAGCGCTTGGAGAGGATGGCGATTCTGGAAGCGGATATGGCGGAGCTATTTACAATGGGGGAGGCACAGTCATTCTAGGAAACGTCATTTTCTCAAGTAACACTGTCGCTGGCGGCCCGCCAGTCGAAGAGTGGGATGTGCCTACTAGCATTGGTGGAAGTGCATGCGGCGGCGCGTTGTGCAGTTCGGGAGGAGCGATATTCGCGAATAATGTTCAAATGATTGGTAACAATGCCATCGGTGAGGGAAATGACGATCTATACTACCCGGACGGCACAGCCGGTACTGCGTATGGTGGTGCGATGTACATCGCAGGAGGTACGGCAGCCATTTCCAACAGCGCCATCTCAAACAACTTTGCTCTCGGAGGCACTGGTGCCAATGGAACAGGGGGAGGGGCTCTGGGAGGAGGAATCTTCAACCTCGGATCGACGCTCCTTACTCAGTGCATTCTGTCCGGAAATCTTGCGAATGGCCCCGGCAATGTGGTAGCTCAAGATTTCCCACAGCCGGGACAAGGAGGTGCCGTCTTTAATGATGGCGTTATACAGATACTTAATTCGACAATCTCAAAAAATGTCGCAATCGGTGCTCGCCCTGAATTTGGCACCGCCGCGGATGGCCAGGGCGGCGGGATCTACAACGCTGGCAGCGCACAGGTTTCTTTCTGCACAATTTCGGAAAATAAGGGCGCGGGTGGATCCCCATTCGGGCCGGGTACCGACGGCAACGGCTGGGGTGGGGCTATCGCCAACGTGGGATTGGTCGAACTTTCGAATACGATCCTGTCCAGCAATTTTACCACGGGAGCGACTAACTATGGAGAGGCCATTTATAACACGGGCGCATTTCTGGTCGATACCAACACCGTCGTAGCGCCCAACACCGCCGGAGCACCGCCCCTGGCTTATGACTGGCAGATCAACGGAACCAACATCGCCGGTGCGACTTCTTCCACTTTTAACCTGACAAACGTTCAATTCAGCGACGCCGGAACATACAGTCTGCTCATCAGCAATTCCGCGGAATTGCTAACGGACGACGAGATTTTGAATCTGCCACTCACGAATGCTCCGACGTTCGTTCTTGAGCCTGTCGGCCAGGTGACGAATCTTGGAGCAACAGTGGAATTCGACGCGGCGGCCGTCGGTTTTCCGGCGCCCATGTACCAGTGGCTTTTCGATGGCACAAACGTGCCCGGGGCCACCAGCAGTGTGTTCATTCTCACCAACGTCCTGCAAAACCAGTCAGGCAGCTACACGGTCACCGCGACAAACTCCATCGGATCATCCGAAAGCCCGCAGGCCACCCTGACAGTCAATGGAACCATTCTATTGACAGGACTCGATTTGGGGGCCGCCGGGTTCAGAATTTCGGGGGAAGGGATGGCGGGCATGAATATTGTCATCGAAGATTCGACCAACCTGGTGAACTGGGTGCCGGTCCAAACGAACCTTTCACCCTTTACGTTTGTTGTTTCGTACGCGCCGTCCAGTCCACTCCACTTCTACCGCGCCGTCCTGGCGCATTAGCCTCAAAGCGTCGTCGCAACGTCAAGACGCGGGATCCGGCCTAAGACCATGATCGCGAGGGAATTCCCCGCAAAACGTCGTTTTGCGCTGGCAATCGCCTCTCTCTTCGCTATTGTAATGGCCGATTGGCCAAGCTCGTCTTCGACATCGAAACCACAGCGCAGCCGCTGGAGCAATTTGATGCGGTGCAGCAGGAATATCTCTTCCGCGAGGCGGAGAGCCTTCCCAGCCGCATTGCTAGCGCCGCCCGGCGCAAGGAAATCCACCGCCAATTTAGCCTCTGGCCCCTCACCGGGAAGGTCGTCTGCATCGCGATGATCAACGCGGAAACCTCCCGCGGCAAGGTCCTGTTCCTGGCCGACCATTACGCGGGCGAACGCCAGTTCCCCGGCAAAGTTGAATTCGTCCCTTGCGCGAATGAATCCGAACTCCTCGTCGAATTCTGGGAGGTCGCCGTCCATTACGATTCCATTGTCACTTTCAACGGGCGCGGTTTCGATGTTCCCTTCATTTATCTTCGCTCCGCCATGCTCAACGTTCCGATTTCCCGCAAGGACTGGCTCGGCTACCGTTTTCAGGTCGAGCCGCATTGCGACTTGATCGAGCAATTGACTTTTTATGGCGTCAGCGGACGCGACGGCGCTGGCCGCCGCTTTAACCTGGATTTTTACTGCAAGGCTTTTGGCATCGAATCGCCCAAAGGCCACGGCGTGACGGGAATGGACATCGGTCAAATGATGGCGGAGGGGCGCGTGGTTGAAATCGCTCAATATTGCCTGCGCGACGTCCAGGCGACTATGGCGCTTTACAGAATTTGGAAGGATCGCTTATCCTCCATAAAATGAGGCCCAATCATGGCGCTGCATAACAACGGGTATGGTCCGGTGGGCAGGCTGGTCAAACCGCCGGTCGATCTGCTGATCTGTTTTGCCGTCAAGGAAGAGATGAAGTTCTTTCGCAACGAATCCTGGAAGACGGGCAGCATTCAGGTTTGGGTCACAGGCATCGGGCGAAAAAACGCCGCGGTCAATATCCGCGAAGCCATCGCCCGCGTTCAACCCGAACGCGTCATCTCCGCCGGTTTCGCCGGCGGTCTCAATCCCGGCCTCAAGTTGGGCACCGTCGTTTACGAGCAGGATTTCGACGCTGGTTTTGCCCGCGAGCTTGAGGAATTGGGAGCCGTCCCGGCCAAATTTTACTGCCATCGCCGCGTGGCCATCACCACCGCCGAAAAACGCGCGCTCTGGCAGGAAACCGCGGCCGACGCCGTCGAAATGGAATCCTCCGTGATCCGCACCATTTGCCGCGAATTCAAGATCCCCAGTGCCACTGTCCGGGTGATCTCCGATGACGCCGGCCAGGACCTCCCGCTGGATTTCAACGCGCTGATGACCTCCGAGGACCGCATCAATTATCTCAAGCTCCTCTGGGCGGTATTGAGCCAGCCGGGGCGGATTCCCAAATTGATCGAATTTCAGCATCAAACCCTCGACGCCGCTCGAAAACTCGGCGCCGTCCTGGAGGATTTATTGCGGGCCGAGCGGTGTTGACTGGGTCGTCGTCGCCACCGGCGGTGTTTGTTCTTTGGCGGCTTCGCTGTAACTGGTCAGAAACGCGCCAAGGGCGATGAGCATGACCCCCGCCCAGCGCCAGGCGGTGACCTTCTCGTGCAGAATAAACTGTGCCGCCAGCGTCGTGACAATAAACCCCAGCGATGTCAGCGGCCAGATGAAGCTCACGTCGCGCACCGACATCATGTAAAGCAGACAGCCAAAAAACACGGCTTCCAGCCCGATGCCCGCAAGAATTTTGCCGTTGGTCACGCCGCTTTTTATGACGCGGCCGATTTCCCCGGCGGTGATTTCCTTCGCGCCGCTGATTTCGTTGAGGCCCCCCTTGAGAACGGCAATACCGATCGATTCGATGATGGCCGCGACGATGAGAATGACAATGATTTTAGTCATGGTGACAGATCCTGGTAGCGAATCAAACGGATGCCCTGTTCGTCCAGCAGACTCCGGATCGCCGGGTTAACTAGGGCATCAAATTCATTCCTAAATTGATCCAGCGACGGATGCGAGTAAAGCTCCGAATCTCCCGCCGGCAGGCGCGGCAGCAATTTCTCCAGGTAGTCGCAATCCACCCGCGAATTCTGCAGCAGCCCGAAAACCACGCCCGTGTGCCGGATCATCTTCTCGGCCAGCCGGGGCCGCGCCCACTCCGAGAGCAGTCGATAGATCATCGCGTGGCTGGTGCGATACGCCCATTGTCCGGAGGCAATCCGCGCGTTGAGAAAAAATCGATCGCAAGTCAGGCGCATTGCGTGGATGCCCCATCGGTGCGCATTTTCCACCAGAATTCCCAGTACCACCGGATGCAGGTGCATGTTGAGATGGCCGTTGACGTGGTCCAACGGCAATCCTGTCGCATGAAATCTCTCGAACTGCCCGGAAATCTCCGCGCGCAATTGCTCCCGGCATTTCGACGAAAAAAAATACTTCAAGCCCGCCCCAACCGCATTCTCCGTGAACTGTCCGTTCGGACCGGCAAGGTTCGGGATTTTCTCCGGCGGCAGCGCGGCCCTGCCGCAAACCAGCGCCAGGTGCAGTCCGACGCCCAGGCCGGGGTTTTGCCGCGCCATTCCGACGGCTTGCTGGGCCCCCGCTTCGTTGACCATCAAGCTGGTGCTGGTGAGGATGCCGCGCTGGTGGGCCTGGATGACCGCCTGGTTGATCGATTCCGAGCGTCCAAAATCATCGGCGTTGACGATCAGGCGGCGGTGTGGGGCGCTTTCACTCATGCAGGCGGCGAAACTGTTACGCTCAAATACTCAATTCTGATTCCGCTCAAACCAAATACCTATGCGGCCAACCTCGTAACTCCTCGCCCAACAGCAAGTAATCCCGGTCAGGGTAGTGCGTTTGACGTGTGGGCAACAGAATCCGGTCGCGCAGGCTTGACCTGAATTCAGCCGCGCCACCGTCCCATCCAATGGAGCGTAGATCAGACATGCGCCGTTCATTGACGATGATCGAGTAATCTCGTTTGATTCCAACCAATCCGGCGTCAAATGCCCGGTGATGCAATGCGCTCAGACAAATCCCGTTTTTGAGTTCATCAGTACCTCGTTCGTGGTCGACGGGGACGATGTGAGCGGCTTCCACCAGCCCTAATTGAACACCGCTGATGGCGCAACGGTAATTATAAGCATTAAGTACATTCGTCCGAAATCGGGCATCACGGACCTTCCGATTGATTTGAACCAATACTGTTCTCCGCGGTCCAGGCGGAACATCGTTGAGTTCGCGTTCGATGTCTGCGTTTGCAATACCTTCGAGCTGTCGTAACTCCTCGGGCCATTGAGCGGTCTTGTGCAATTCATCAATCTCCTGCACGTATGCGACAAAGAACTCCGGACGAAACACGATAACAATCTCGTCGTTGTCGCGAGTCTGGGGAAAAAACGACTTTGTCTTCGCTTCATCCAAGGTCTCGCGCCTAACCTGCAGTGACGGTGAACGGCCTGTCATCGATACGAGGTGCTTCCTCACATCAAAACCGGCGAACAACTGTTCGTCTTCATCCCATCCCAATAGGAGGGTTTTCACGCCTGTGTCGACCCGAAAGCGATCAACTCCTGTAACCTGAATCCGAAGCTCGTTCGGGTTTCGAGGATAGCCGCCGTGTGTCAGATTCCAAATATAACAACGAACAACAATGCGTTGCTCGCCTTGAAACAGTGAGAGTTCGAACGGATGTTGGGAGGACAGAACAATTGCACTCCAACCAGACGCATTGACCGCCGCAACGATACGCTGAACCAGGTTGGACTTGCTGATGCGCGTAGACATAAACCAAAATCATTTGCCCTTGATCCTTCGCCGATTTCGGATAGGAGGCGGAAATGTTTCCAAAAATGACATTTGAGTTGACTGAGGACGAGTCGGGAAAGTCGTTGGAGGCTGCGGAATTGAATTCTTGCCTCTAAACACCCGCTTGGCGCCGCCATCGGCCCGAAGGGATTCCTCTTCGACCCCGTTCCAAATCAACCCCGGCTTGTAAACTCGATACGACGTTTCGCCCGGCTCCCGAGAGACCTTTGGCCCCGGTGCGTATTTCTCCGACTTCCTCGGTTGGAAGCGGCCAAGCGCGCCTTCGACGTATGCCGGAACCAATTCGCAACAAATGAAGCGTCGTTCCGTTTTTTCTGCGGCCTCCCCAGTGACGCAACTGCCCGCGAAAGGGTCAACGACCAGATCTCCGGAGTCGGTGAGCATGCGAATAAAAAACTCCGGCAGATCAACTGGAAAGCGCGCTGGATGTGGTTTCAGCCCCTTTTCGATGCAATAACGAATATAAGGCGAATTGCTCTCCGTATGGGCAATCGCGAGCAGATTCGGCGGAATTGCAGCGCCGTTGTCAATGCCGAACTTGCCGGAAATATCGTGCCCCGATGGACGAAGCTTTGGTTTATAGCCTCTGATCAGGAGTTCCTTCATACTGTCTGAATACGGTTGAAGCACGCGCTTGTTGCTTGCCTTTGGCCACGGTGTCGGGGAAAGCCACCATACCGAATTGACTGCATCCTTGACTCTTATGCGCCTCACGGTCACCCATTCGGCTGGAGTTGGCAGCCGCGCCGGATTCCACCAAAAAAACTCTTGCGCAAGATGATATCCGAATTCACGACAGAGGCAGATTAGCAACTCATAATGGTAAAGGCTCTTCGTTGGTTGACCGGGTACCCATGAGCCTCCAATGTCAACGACGAGAGAGCCATGAGGCTTGAGCGCCTCTTTGAAAGCACCCGCGAACGGCCGGAACCACTCGACATACTTCTCAGCATCGACGTTTCCGTAATCCTTTTTTCTCACCAGACCAAACGGCGGACTGGTCATAATGAGGTCGACAGAGTGCTTTTTGATGACATCACGAAAAAGCGCCAAGGAGTCGCCGAGATAAATCTCCCCAAGTCTTGTTGTGTGGAAAAATGTTGCAGGCGGAATGTCTGGAGTTTTCGGGCGCGGCATCATCGGTCAAGTTGTGTCAAATCTGAACTTGGGCATTAAAGCTTCTTTCGAAGCGGGCAGCAAGCCTGGACCCTAATGGAGCGCAAACGGTTTGCACAAGCTTCAAATCGGAATTGAACCCGGCTGGCAAAGTGCTAAACTTGACTGCGAAAGGACACGTTATGAGTTTACGAGATGCTTATCAACAAAAGCTCGAAGCCCGCTTCCAGGAGGAAAAGGCCAGGTTGGACCTCCTTCGGGCGCGCGCCAAACGCGCTGCCGCGCAGACCAAAATCCTCGCCTACGAGGAGCTGGCCAATGCCGATAAAAATCTCGCCGACGCCAGGGCCAAATTCAAGTCCCTCGCCGCCGTCGGCGGCGGCGCCATGTCCGAGTTGAAATCCGGCCTCAGCCGCGCCTTTGCCGACATCAAAACCGCCTCCCAACGGGCGGCCGATCATTTGCGGGCGAACATTTCCCCGCCCCCGCCGCCACGCGCCAAACCGCGGACCGCCGCCGCCGGGAAATCCCGCCCATCGGCAAAACCGCGCCGCCCCGCTCCAGCCGCATCCACCGCTCGCACCAAGGCACATTAAACTGCGTGTTATTCCAGCGGCTCAGAAGGATTGGCAAGGCAGTTGAGCACGCTCAGCGGTTCCGCGTCATCGTCGGCGTTTTCCTCAAGTACGGCTACGGAGATTTGGCTCAGCGCCTGCCGTTGCCCGCTCCTGTCCATCTGCCGTTTCGCAAAACGCGCGAGGTGCAGGAGGAGATTTCGCTCATGACGGCCCCCGAAAGGCTCCGCCGCGCATTTGAAGAGCTTGGACCCGCCTTTGTCAAGTTGGGCCAGCTTCTTTCCACGCGCACTCTTTTGCTTCCGCAGCCGTTCATCGTCGAGCTGGCCAAATTGCATGACGAAGTTCCGCCCGTTCCTTTCGAGCAGGTGCTCGAAGTGATTACGACGGAATTGAAGCGCCCGCCCGGCGAATGTTTCCTGTCCATTGAAGAAACGCCCATTGGTTCCGCCTCAATCGCCCAGGTCCATTGCGCCATCCGCCTCAACGGCCAAAGATGCGTCATCAAAGTGCAACGTCCCGGCATTGAGAAAATCGTCCGCGTCGACCTTGAAATCATGGCCCAACTGGCCGGCTTGCTCGAACGCCACCTCGAAGACTGGCAGGTGCATAAGCCGACCGCCATCGTCGCGGAGTTCGCGCGGCGAATGGAGCAGGAGATGGATTTCCGCGCGGAGGCCGCGCACCTCGAGCGGTTCGCCGACCAGTTCGCAACCGAGCCTGCGATCCGCGTGCCCAAGGCTTTTCTGGATACGTCCTCCACGCGTGTGTTGACAATGGAGGAAATCGACGGCGTCAAAGCGTCCAACTTTGAAGAACTCGACATCGTCGGCCTTGACCGTATCGTCATCGCCACGCGCATCGCCGACCTGGTGATGAAGCAGATTTTTGTCCACGGCTTTTTCCACGCCGATCCCCATCCGGGCAACATTCAAATTCTGCCGGGCAACATTATTTGCTTTCTGGATTTCGGGATGATGGGTTTTCTGGACCAACGGACACGTGAGACCTTTTCGAAATTTGTCATGGGCATCGCGCAACGCAATGAAGTGGCCACAGCCGCCGCCTTGCTCCGCCTGACCCATGCCGACCTCGATCCGCCCCGCCAGGGCTTCGAGGCCGACGTCGCGGAATTCATGCACCGCAATTTCTACCGGCCCATGGGCCAGATGGTCTTCGGCCAGTTGCTCAATCAATTGTTCTCCTTGACAACGCGCTACCGCCTCACACTCCCTCCCGATTTGTCCACGATGCTCAAGGCCCTGGCCTTGATGGAGAACCTGGTCACGCGCCTGGACCCGGGCCACGACATCGTGGCGCAGGCCACGCCATTCATGAAGCAGGCGCGCCTGAGCCAATTGGCGCCTCGCCGCATTCTCCGGCACTGGATGGAATTCAGCGTGGACGTCGGCGACCTCCTGCGAGACCTCCCGCTGGAGGCGCGCCGATTGATGGCGATGATCAAAGAGGGCAGGGGGCGGCTCATGATCCATCATCAGGGGTTGGAAGGGTTGATCAATACGCTGGAACGCATTGTCAACCGCCTGGCTTTTTCTCTTGTGCTTTCCGCGCTCGTTATCGCTTCTTCGATCATCGTCCATGCCCGTGTGCCGCCCATCTGGCACGACATGTCGGTCATCGGCGTTCTGGGCTACCTTTTGGCCGGGATCATGGGCTTCTGGCTGCTCATCGCGATGCTCCGGCATGGGAAAATGTGAGCGACCCGCGCGCTCCATTGGAAGTCCGGCCGGCCTTTGAAGCGCCTAGAAGTTGACCTCGGACAATTCCCAATTCATACTCCTCAACGCATGGCTACCACCCGGCGAGAGTTCATCGTCGCCTCCGCGGCGGCTTTAGGCGTTGCGGCTTCAATGCCGGCTACGTCATTCGGCTACGATTCGCCGACCAGGGCCGTCACGCCATTGCGGATTCTCATTTTGGGCGGGACCGGCTTTCTCGGCCCAGCATGTACGGAGTCCGCCCTTGCTCGCGGCCACAAGATCACCCATTTCAACAGCGGTCGCACAGAAGAGCGCCGCCACGCCATCGGGCGGCCTTCGCTCGTGCCGGAGGGGGTCGAGCAGCTCTACGGCAACCGCGATCCAAACAAAACAGCCGCCGATCGCAGGAACGAAGGCAACGCCAATGCCCCAAAGGACTCCGACAGCCCCAAAGGCCTTTCCCGACTCGTGGGTCGAAAGTGGGACGCCGTCATCGACACCAGCGGATTCTTCCCCCGAATGGTCAAGGCCTCCGCGGAATTGCTCGCTCCCAGCGTAAAGCAATACCTGTTCATCTCAACGATCTCGGTTTACAAGGACTTCAGCTCTCCCAACTTTGACGAGACCGCCCCCGTCAGCACGCTGGCCGATCCAACCACCGAAGACATGGGAAAGGACTTCGCCAACTACGGCGGCGGCAAGGCCATGTGTGAGAAGGCTGCCGAGCAGGCAATGCCGGGCCGCGTCGCTATCCTTCGCCTTGGCTTCATGGTCGGCCCACGCGACACCTCGGGCCGATTTCTGTATTGGCCTGTGCGAGCCTCGCTGGGTGGCGTGATGATTGTTCCCGGCGCCCCTGCGGACCCGATCCAGATCATCGACGTCCGCGATCTGGCCGATTGGATTGTGCACTGCCTCGAAGCCAACATTGTCGGTGTTTACAACGTCACCGGTCCCGCCAAACCGCTTTCGATGAAGCAAATGGTTGAAGACGTCCGGACGGGGACGGCTTCACAAGTGGAGTTCGTTTGGATCGACAATCATTTTCTTGACTCCCACGGAGTGCAGGACGGCCAGTTTCCGCTCTACGCTCCCCCCGACGGACCCACCGCTGGCTTGAATCGCTGCAATTGTTCGCGGGCACTGGCCCAGGGATTGGTCTTCCGTCCACTGCCCGAAACGGCCAGGGCGTGTCTCGACTGGTACCGTTCGCTGCCGGAGACGCTTCAGTTAATGGTCGCGCCGCAATTTGCGAAGCGCCCCAACCAGGAACTTTGGCTCGAAACCGAGAAACACTGGCTCACTTCCTGGAGCCAGCGCGGCAAAGGCTGATTTCATTCCGCACCCGGTCCACAGTCGGTTGTGATCCGCGTGCCCGACACGGCGCGTGCATTGCGTGAAGCGCAAACCTTGACACCGTTGTGAAACTGGTTACGGTGCCCGGTATGACTACCAAGCTAAATCGTGTGAACGCGCTCGCTCTAGAGCGGCTAAAGAAATTCTGTAGCCGTTTGAAGCGAGGATTTTTGAGTTCTGCCGAGGCTTTGGCGACGGAGCATGTCCGATGCGACCTGCGACGGAGCCGAAACGAAGGCAGAACTCAAAAAGACCGCTCTTTCTCGAAGCTCTCAAACGGCTACAGAATTTCTTTATCCGCTCTGAGCGTCGCCGTCATCACGCTGCTTCCATCCTTGGCCCTGGCGCAGGTTCCTGCCAATCTTGCGACCAAAAAAGACTTCTCAGCCGGACGCGCTTCGAGCACCGACCCCAATGGACATAACGGAGACTCTCGCGCCATCGACCCCGGCCAGACCCTTACGCTGATGGATGTCAATGGCAACGGCCGCGTCGAGCACATCTGGTTTACCATCAATTCTCCTTCCGCGGAGCACCTGCGCGAACTCGTCCTGCGCATGACCTGGGACGATGCGGCCCGTCCAGCCGTCGAGTGCCCGATTGGCGACTTTTTCGCCCAGGGCCACGCCAAGTATGTCGAGTTCCAAAGTGCCGCCGTGGTGGTCGGCGCTCACAATGCCCTGAACTGTTACTGGCCGATGCCCTTCAAAAAGCACGCAGTGATCTCGGTTGCCAACGAGGGTGACCAAAAAGTGAACAATTTTTATTTCAACATCGATTATCGGCTAGACGAGAATGCGCAACCGGACGCCCGCTATTTCCATACGCAGTATCGCACCTGGTTTCCCGCCCCCATCGGCAAGCCGCTAACCATTTGCGACACGAAAGGCGCCGGCCATTTTGTGGGCACTTTCATTTCCGTCCTGGCCAACAGCGACGGCTGGTGGGGCGAGGGCAATGATAACTGGTACGTGGACGGTTCCGAAAAACCCGCCATTAGCGGCACGGGCAGCGAGGACTACTTCTGCGGCGCCTGGGATTTCGGCCGCGCGTTTTGGGACCCCTATTTTGGCGTGCCCTACTACGACGACGACAGCAAGGGCGGCGAGAAGCGCGGCATAATGAACACCTGCTATCGTTGGCACATTCAGGACCCCGTGCCGTTCAAACAGAGCCTTCTCTTTACGCTGGAGCACGGGCGCAACGGCGGCGACGAAGATCGCAAACCGTTCCCCAACGACTACACGACAGTCGGTTTCTTCTACCTGGACAATCCCGAAGGCGATGGCCCGCCCATCCCCGCCTTCAAAGACCGCATCCCCGCACTGATCCCGCTTCCCGATCAAGCGCCAAAGTAGGGGGACGAACTTCAATTTTTGAACAGGAGTTAACAGAGGACGCAGAGAAAAAAACTCTGCGACCTCCGTTTCCTCCTGTTCAATTCAGCCGGTGTTGATTCATATCTTCGCTTTATTCCCTTGAACACCGCATCAACCGTTCTATGTTGGAGTGGTTATTGATTGCCATGCATTCCGTCCAGCCAGTTATAGAACCGACCCTCCGGAAAAAACCGGCGGCGCCCGTTTCTGTCCCTGCAGGACAAGTCGTTGCTGAATTGGAGAAACACCTTCTCGTGGATGGCTTCAAATTGGTGATCGATTTG
>DATKFW010000071.1:0-57639 GCA_035511075.1 Vulcanimicrobiaceae bacterium | reverse complement strand
GCGGAGACTCGGCCGCCCACACTCGACACATTCACGATGACGCCGGAACCCCGCTGTCGCCAGCCGGGCAAGACCGACTGGATTAAGCGCAACGCGCCGAGCGTGTTTGTCTCGAATATCTGCCGGATGCGATCGAGTGGAAAGCTTTCCACCGGCCCTTGTCCAAAGATGCCGGCGTTGTTGACGATTGCATCGAGAGGACCAACCTCTTTAAGACACCGCGCCACGGAGTCATCGCTGGTGACATCGAGCGCATGTGCCTGGATGCCTTCCAATCTACTCAACGCGGATATGTCGGTGGCGAGGACTGAATGCCCTCGGCTGGCCAGCGCCTGCGCCGTTGCCATTCCTATGCCGCCTGCCGCGCCTGTAATCAAAATCCTTAGGGCCTTTGACATTCGGGGGGTGCTTTTTACGTTGGCCTATGCTGGCCGGAAAAAGGAGGAGTGCGCAAGGAATTTCCTGCGAGTGCGGGGTCATGCATCGACTGTCACGTGAGCCAGTCGCGTGATCGAGGCGGCGCCAACACCACTGCCAGGGCGACTGAACTCTCGGGCTTCGGATTGATCCTGGTCTTAATTTGTCCTGTAATAAACACGAGGGTTCGATTCCCTTCACCCGCTCCAATTGATTTGCAGATAGTTGCAGTTGATGCGGCCAAACTGCAGGTAGAACGGGGGTTTATGCCGGCGAAATCCTGTCCTCACCGTTTAGCTGATTGCCTTGATTTTTCTCCCGTTCGCGCTCGCTTCTTCGCCGTAGACTGCAAACTATTTTGGCGCCAACCACAATTTCGCGCGGTCTGTTTCAGTGTTTGAGCCGGAAGAAACTGTTCTCAATTGGTGCGGGAAGGGCGACTTGATTCTCCAAATTGGTGAAGTTAAGGACCGCTTCGTTCGTCACGTCCGTCCAATTCAATAGGTCTGAGCTTTGCTGCAAAGTAAAACCCATAGACGGAACCGTCCATGAAATGACGTTGTCTGAAGCCGACAGGCTCAACACCGGCGCGGGCGTGGTTTGCGAGACATAAATGGGGCCGGTTGACGGATAACCCACTGTGGCCACAAGTTTGCCGCCATCGGCGGACAACGCCACCGCATTCCAATCCAGAAATGGCACAGCATTCGTAGTCCACGTGGCGCCGGAATTGGTCGAGGTAAGAAGACCGCTAAATAGACCGGCTGAATCTGAAACGGCAGCCAATGTTTCGCCATTGGCAGAGGAAGCGACACGTATCCAGGGACGAGCGGCGAGGCCACCCTCAATGTTAGTCGCGGTCACCTTCCAGGCCGCCCCGGAATTTGTGGAGAGGAAAATAAAACCCGAATTACCGTTGCCGCCCACTGCAGCGATCAGTTTGCTGCCATCCGCCGACGAGGCAATTGAAGACCAACCTCGTTGGATGACTCCTTCAGGACCTGGCGGCACGTTATTCGTAATCCAAGTCGCGCCAAAATCCGGTGAAGTATAAATATTCGTGCTCCCGTTGGCCACCGCCGCCAATTTCGTGCCATCGGCCGACAAGGCGACGGAGAACCAACTCACCCTTGGCGCGTTGGTGGCCTGCGTCCGGACGGCCCCCGAATTCGTCGAGGTGTAAATGACTTCATTAAGTTCAGCTACCGCGACCCGTCTGGCGCCATCGGCGGAGGAAGCGACGGATTGCCAGTTGATGACTGGCGCGTTGTTCGACAACCAGGTCGCGCCCATGTCCGACGAGGTATAAATCGGGAAGATAGCGCTGTCGGCCCCGCCACCCGCCGCAATCATCTTGCTGCCGTCCGCGGAACAGGCGACAGTTTCCCACAATCCATTGGTCGGCGCGCCCGTCGCGATTGACCAGCTCGCTCCGGAATTGGTCGAAATCAAAATCGGACCGATGGGACTGGCATAATTGAATTCGTTCGCCACCGCCACTAAAACCGAGCCATCAGCCGAGGAAGCGACGGAATCCCAATTCTCAAAGGGAATGGCGACAAACGGGGCGCTGTAGAAGTTCACCACCGTCCCATATGCCAACCCAAGAGAATTTGAGGCCAATACCTGATAGTGGTATTCGCTGGCCGGAGCGAGGCCGGTAATGGCCGCGCTGATAATGACTGGGTTCGGCTCCGAGCCGATATTCGTGATCGTCGTCCGATTCGACAGGGATCCGGGATTATGTCCCCATTGAAAATAAACTGTCGTATCCAATCCATTGGGATTCACTGAGCCGGTCAAAGTTGGGCCGTCGGAGCCGTCGATCAGGTTGAGAGTCGCTGCCGCTGGCGTCTTATTGGCCGCCACGAACGACTGATCATTGCCATAGACAACTCCAGAATTATTCGAGGCAACGATCTGATAGTGATAAACATTAGTGGTTAATCCGTTTAATGTGGCGCTGAAGTTGGTTGTTCCGCTGGCGCCCGGCACAATGGTCATTGCAGTGCTATTGCCATAGCTGGTGTCGGCGCCCCAATTGAACCAGGCAATCGTGTCTTCGCCGACGCTGACCGAGGCATTCAACACCGCGCCAACAGCGTCAACTCCGGTGGCGGGCAGAGTAGTCACCAAAGCCGGCTCGACCGTCAGCACGAAATTGCTGCTTGCCGCATTGCCGAGACTATTGGTCACCAGCAAGGCATAAGATGCAGTGTCGGCGCGACTGATATTGGTTAGCGTGAGAGCGCTGTTTGTCGCATCCGGCAAAGCAACATCATTCGATGTCCACTGATAAGTCATTGGTTCAGCGCCAACGGTCGTGACACTCAAAGACACGGTGACGCCCGCAACAACACTTTGGCTGGCGGGCTGGCTGGTAATGTAGGGAGGAAGTTGTGTGACGCTGTTGGCGAAAACTTGAACGCGAGTATTGCCCAAGTCCGCTACATAAATAACGTTGCCGCTGCCATCCAGCGCAATCCCATCGGGACTTTTAAATTGGCCGCCGGCGGTTCCTTGACTGCCCCATTGCGTCAAATAATTGCCGTCGCTGTCGAATTTCTCAACGCGGGCATTGCCTGAGTCCACCACATAAACATTGTTGCTGCTGTCAACGGCGATCCAACCGGGACCTTCGAATTGGCCATTGCTGGCTCCTTCACTTCCCCATTGCGTCAAATAATTGCCGTCGGTGTCGAATTTCTCAACGCGGGCATTGCCTGAGTCCACCACATAAACATTGTTGCTGCTGTCAACGGCGATTCCATCGGGAGCTTCAAATTGGCCGTTGCCGGTTCCTTGAATGCCCCATTTTGTCAAGTAATTGCCGTTGCGGTCGAATTTCTCGATGCGATAGTTGTCTGTGTCCGCCACGTAAACATTGTTGCTGTTGTCAACGGCGATCCCACCGAGATATTCAAATTGGCCGTTGCCGCTTCCTTCACTTCCCCATTTCGTCAAATAATTGCCGTTGCGGTCGAATTTCTCGATGCGATAGTTGTCTGTGTCCACCACGTAAACATTGTTGCCGCCGTCAACGGCGATCCAATCGGGAACGTCAAATTGGGCGTTGCCGGTTCCTTCACTTCCCCATTTCGTCAAATAATTTCCGTTGCGGTCGAATTTCTCAACGCGGGAATTGTCCTCGTCCACCACATAAACATTGTTGCTGCTGTCAACGGCGATCCCGCCGAGATATTCAAATTGGCCGTTGCCGCCTCCGTAACTTCCCCATTGAAATAGGTAGGTTGGCGGATTATCCGCGCGCAAGGGCGTTACCAGAGACGGCAAACCGGCCAGGAGGAACAAGGCAAATAAACCGACCTTTCTGACAATATGTTTTTTTATTTTCATTTTGCGGTTCTTTGATCTTAGGGCCTATGCGGCCGGTTTATCGGTAATGACATCGCCGATCTATCATGCGCAAACCGCCGCGAAATTCCGCAAACTATTTTGCGGGAAGTGTGGAAAAAGTTGTCTTGAGATTGGCGTAAAAACTTGGCGACCTCGTCTAAGTCGGCTCGGTCGCTGGGAAGAATCGGGCAGTCCTCGGCCGTTCGTCATGCGGCAGCGGGGTCGCTGGTCGAGCCGAAACGCGCCAGCGCCTGCGCGCAATGCCGGCGGTAGCCTTCAGAGTTTCCAGTCTGCGCGAGCAAGAGCGCGAAACTGTGATGCCACCAGTATCCGTCAGGCTTCAATTCAACAAGGTTGGAAATTAATACAACCGCGTGTGGCCACTGACCGGAACTGGCGTAGGAATCGGCTAGATTGTTCATTGCGGCGAGCGTCATGCGAGTTTCCGGGCCATTCATTTTTTGGGTCAACGCCAGTGTCTTTTCCTGAAGTTCGATGGCCTCGGCGCGCCGGCCGGCGGCAGCGTAGGCATTGCCCAAGCTGTTCATCGCATTAATCGTGATGCGATGGTCCGGGCCGTTGATTATTTGGCTGAGCGCGAGCGATTCCTGCGCGAGCTAAAGGGCCTCCTCCGGCCACTTCCCGGAGCTTGCGAGCATCGTCCCACCGTCCCAAATCGGAGTAGGAATTCCCCAAAAGTCTCATTGCTCTAATAGTCTCGGGACGTTCAGACCGGACGGCTGCATGAATTGGTCCTCTTTGTGATGCCGGAGCAACGTCTCCACCGCCAGGCGAAGCGCGGGATTATTCGCGCAGGCTCGATCTAAAAAAATCGCGCGTTCTTCGGGCGATTCCCGCCGGAGTGACTCAAGAAAAATCTCCCGCTCGGCATCGGTCGGGCTTTTCGGTTGGTCATTCATGGCGTTACCCATCTATCAAGCGCAACCCAGCCCCCGAGTCCGCAAATAATTTTGCGCTTAACCGCGCCCCTCGGTGATCACCCGCCGCATCCAAGCACGCGCGTAAGTCCACCGGCCTTCTGCCGTGCGCTTGGAAACATTCAACGCCGCCGCCGCTTCCTCCATGGTCAATCCCGCAAAATAAAGCAACTTCACCAATTCAGCCGAAACCGGGTCTTTGGCGGCGGGACAATCCAGGGCTTCATGCACCGCCAACGCCTCGTCTGCCGGGGGAGACTGGATGGCGTGCCATTCCGCCAACTCCACCCGTTCCGGCCGTTGGCCGCGTTTGAGGCTTTGTTTGCGGCGGGCCGACTCCACTAATATCCGGCGCATCGCTTTCGCCGCGCACGAGAAAAAATGCGCGCGATTGTCAAACCCCGGAGCGCGATTCCCCGCCAGCTTGAGCCATGCCTCATGCACGAGCGCCGTCGGTTGGAGCGTGTGGCCGCTTGCTTCGCCCGCCATTTTCACCGCCGCAATCCGTTGCAACTCCGCATAAACCAGCGACAATAACTCCTCCGCTGCGCGGCCGTCGCCGGCCCTCATTGCCTGGAGGGATCGTGTTACATCACCCACGAGGCCGACGATAACCGCCTCCAGCGCCAAGTAAGACTGCGTCAGAGGGAGCCAATGGGCGAGTGCCACAAATGGACATTCCGGCGCCTGCGCCGCTCACGGACTCCGCCGCGTGTGGGCCTGAATTTGCCCCAGGTACTCCCGCGCCGTCGCATTTCCCGGCTCCAAACGCAGCGTCTCCTCAAGCTCCCGTTCCGCGTCCGGCAACTGGTTCTGTTGCATCAGCGCCACGGCCAGGTTCAAATGCCCGTCGGCGTACTCCGGATTCAGGCGGACGACTTCTTCAAACTCGCTCCGGGCTTCGGGAATATTTTCACGCGAACCCAGTTCCACTCCCAGCGAGAAATGCGCCTCCCATTCATCAGGATCGAGCCTGACGGCTTGCCGAAAGCTATCGATCGCCTCCGCGCTGCGGTTTAGTTTTGACAGCACGCCACCGATGTAAAAATGCGTCCGTGCCTCCTGCGGATCAAGGCGCAGGGCCCGCTGGTAATCCTCCAGCGCCAGCGCCGGCTTTCCCTGGGCGTCATGCGTTTCGCCAAGTCCCACCCAGCCCGGCCCAAAGTCCGGATACATCGCCAAAGCCTGGAGGAACGCCGATTGGGCCTCCGCCCATTTGCCCTGCCGCCCCAGCAGCGCGCCAATTCGGGAGAAAACAGTAAAATCCTGCGGGATCAATTCGTGGACGTCCCGCCATTGGGCCATGGCGCCCTCCAAATCACCTGTGGCCGTCAGGAACGCGGCGAAGTTTTCGTGAAGAAAATGATCCCCGGGCGCGCGCTTCAATGCCTCCTCATAAACCTGGCGCGCCTCTGTTTCGGCCTCGGCGGTCATGCGCAAGCGGGTTTCTTGCATGCGCTCCGACAAAACCTGCATGCGCTGCCGGTTGTTGAACTGCGTGCTCAACGGCGGTTGCCGCATCCGGCGCACCACTCCTCCGAGGGCGCTGTAGCGATTCCAATCCGTCAGCCCCAGCCGGCGCTCGCACGTTTCCTGCGAAGCCCAGTTGCCGCCGGCACGTTTTCTGAACTCCGATGGCAACAGGGACTGCACCTGCTCCGCCCACGCCCGGGCCAGATGATAATTGCCGTCGAAATTAAAGTGGACATGCTCGTAAAACGTTTCCTGCCCGCAGATTCCAGACGGACTGTTGGTCGCCAGCGCGGCGGCCGAGTCCAACAGGTCCAGGTTGCTGCCCGCCCATTGCCGTCCGACTTTTTCGATCGAGCCGTTAATGCGCGAGTCCGCCCGAAAGGGCAACGTGTCGAAGTCACACGCGAGTTGAAAGTGTTCGCGCGCCGCGGCCTGATTGGTCAAGTCCAGCAAGCATTGACCCAATCGAAACTGAGAGTCAGGCGCGCTGGAATCCAGTTTCGTGGCCTGTTCAAACTTTCGTGCCGCCTCGGCAAACGCGCCTCCCGCCTCAGCCTGGCAACCGTCAACGTACCATTTGTCGAATTGGGCACGGTCGATCTCGGAAAGGGCGGCGTTGGTCAGCGAGCCGAACGGCGGACAATCCCGGAGATTCACGGCGACCGTGTTCAGCAGAATCTTCGCTCCCGAATCCAGCCCCACCCGCACAATATCGCGCAAGTTTCCCTCAAAGTTCTTGTAGACTACCTCCTTGCGCGGGTCGTCGGTCCGGAGCTGGTTGCCCAGGAACATTTCCATGCCGCTCCAGGCGGCGGGCGCCGTTTTTGCATTGAGTTTGCGGGTCAAAGCCAGGAGTAGTTGCCCAATGCGGGTTTGCTGGAGCGCCAGGTTGAGCCGGATCACGCCCAGCGGCGGCGCCTGCGCCCCAAAAACGGTGGCTGCGCCGAAAGGTCCCACCATTTCATTGTTGCCCATGTAAATAATCCACACGTCGCCATGTTGACGCGCGCAGTCACGGGCAATTGGCAGGATGACGTTCGAGTTGATGGCTGTTATCGCGACGTTGATGACTTCAAAATGTTCGCCCGGGGACGCTTCGTTCAGAAGAGCCTCAAAATAACGCCCCGCGCCAAAGGCTATTTCGGGATCCCCCATCGCGGCTGATTCTCCCATGATGAAGATGCGGCAGGTATTCGCGGGCTTGGCGGTCTCCATCATGATGCGACTCGGCCAGCGCGTCAGTTGGGGCGGAAAGAATCGCAGACTGAAGTCTTCATTGTTGACCAGGTATTCCTTGTCGCCGACGCGAAAGTTGCTGAAAAAGCCGGTGGAATGGCCATAACCGAAAAGACGCAACGCCCCCTCCAATGCCCCGAAAAGCAGCAGCGGCACTATCACCAGAGCCACCAAGCGATACAGCCATTTGCGGCTGGCGGCGGGTCTGGAATGGTCTGGGGTCCCTGGCGCTCGATTTCCCCCCCGCCCCCCGGCGGGACGGGCGTTGTCGGGGCGTCTTTTCAACGCGGGAGGTTTAGTCCACGGTCAAGCCATTTGCAAGCACTTCCACCGGTTGGACGCCGTGCGTGCATCCCTTTTTTTTGCGTGGCCTTTCCTAATCCTTACGGGGAAGCCAAACGGTAAAATGAGGCCGTGGAAAGAGGCGCGGCCAGGAACGGTGAATCCGCCCCCTGCACATTGGTCCAATTAGTCTCCGCAAACACGTTGGTCGCCGACTCCAGGTGGCACACGATGTTCGTCGGCCACGTCAACGACAGTTTTCCGCCGTCAACATCCGCCGTAAGTTGCAGCGGCGCCGTCAGGTTGTAGAGGCGGACGTAATCGAGCACCAGTTGGCCGGGAAAGGTGGAGTTGGAGTTGATGGTGTCGGTGGAAGGGTTTCCCAGGTAATTTCCACCAATGGCCAGGTTCAGGAGGATAAAGAACGGCTGGTTGAACGGCGTCGGATAAGCCCCCAGGGAATCCGACCAATTGGTCTGCGTCTCATAACGCACGCCGTCCACATACCAACTGATGGCGTTGGCCGTCCATTCCAGGACGTAAATGTGGAAGTTGGTCACGCTGCCGCCGGGCAGGGTGTAAATCTCCGTTTCGTCGCTGCCGGAGTGCAGGCTGCCCTGCACATTGGTCAGCGCGCTGCCCTTGTTTTCTGTCACGTCAATTTCGCCGCAGCCGGGCCACCCGACGCTGTCGATGTTCGCGCCAAGCATCCACAGGGCCGGCCAGAAGCCCGCGCCGGCGGGCAGGCTGGCCCGGAATTCGAACCGGCCATATTCGGCGCTGTAAAGACCCTCGGTTTTCATCCGCGCGGAGGTGTAACCATACCCGTCCATCGATTGGCGCAAGGCGACGATGTGTAGGAAGCCGTTGGAGACGTATGAGTTCTGCCTGGAACTGGTGTAGTATTCCAATTCGTTGTTGCCCCAGCCGCCGTTGTTGCCGACATCGTATGTCCAGATATTCGTATTGACGGATGAGCCGTTGAATTCGTCGCTCCAGACGATGTTCCAATTGCCCTGGGCTTCGCCCCCGGTTCGCGCCAGATTCAGATCGTCAAAGTAAACCGAGCCAGCGTTCCCGGCGGCGTCGCCCTGAAACGTGATTTGATACCGGACAAAACTGGTGCCGGCAGGAGCAACCAGGGCGACGGTGCTATTGGTGATGGTTCCGGCGGCGGGGTCGTATTGATTGGTGACGGCCAGGTCAATCCACGAGCTTTTCGGAAAGGCGCCGGTGGCAATCGCATTGGTGGTGATGAGCGCGGAACGGTAAAGAGCCAGAACATTGGTGCAGGCGTCCCGAAACGTCACTTCGATCCAGGCCCTGTTCTGCCCGGCTAAAACGTCCGGGGAAAGTGTATAGGCCCATCCATCGGCCGCATAAACCGCGCCCGGCCCGGAAAGATTGTCCTGGTAAATCCCGCTAAAATTGACCGACCCGTTGAATGCCTGATAGACCTTCAGGTAATTAGCGCCACTGTGCGCCTGGGCGGCGGAACTGAGGCTGTAAACATTGGCGCCGTAGGTGTTCCATCCCGTCACCGCCTCGGAGGTGTCCAACTCGAATCCGGGATTGGTCAGAATGCCATTTGCATGAGCACTGGAACAAATCCCGCCCAACAGCAAAAACAGGACGCCTCGGACAAATCCCCGCTTCCGGTCACACTTCATTTTCCTCACTACGACGCAGCCGCGGCGATTGTTGCTGGGCCGGCAGGGGAAATCAATTCGGCCCCAGGAAACCTTGCGTGGTGATCAAGGCCGTGCTTCTGTTGACCATCCACTTAATGTCAGGCAGGTATTGCGATCTTGCGGGGCTGGCCCAAGTGCTGTTGGCTGTGCACTCCACCGCGGTCTGATCCAACACAGTCTTATCATGCCATTTCTTGATTTCGGCGTGACCGTCGCAGTACGACATCCCGCAAGCGCCATCATGATAGCTTGCGGGGCAATCAACCCATTCTGGTTCATCGATGCTTGGCTCCGTTGGATCCTCGACCATCCACGCGTCGTTTATGCTCTGCTGGTTTTCATCGACCAGCAGCCATGTATTGGCCGGGCCTGGGACCGTCAGATCGCCATCCTTCGTGTAAATCCGCAGCTTGGCATCGTCAGAGCCGTTGTTCCAGGGAGGCGTTTTGTCATTCAGCGGCAGAGGCTGGAGCCATGCGTTCATCGACATGCTACGAACATGGGGATACTCCACGTTTCCCACTTTGTTGTAGCTTTGATCCGAGGGGCAACTGTAAACCAAAAGGCTGTTGACATAAGGGTAAATCAAGCCGGCTTGCAGCCATTCCTGGCCGACATTGGCAGTATTGGCCGCGCCGGTTGACGGACTTAGCCAGTCGGTCTCTGGGGACATGTATTGTTCCTGGCCCGGGCACCACTGGGCATACTCGCCGCCGGGGCGCAAATCCGCGCTTTGGGGATTGGCCGCTCCCTGGTCCGCCGTGCCGCCATTGGCCGGAAATCTTGTGCCGTTGTCGCCGTTGTACATGCTCCACGCAAGGCTCAATTGTTTCTCGTTGCTCTGGCATTTGGTTCCCTGCGCCTGGACCTTTGCCCTGGCCAGGGCCGGCAGCAGCATCGCCGCCAGAATGGCGATGATGGCGATGACGACCAGCAATTCTATCAGCGTGAAGCCGTTGGCAAAAGGGGTGCGAGGTTGTTGATGCGATTTTTTCATAGGCTTGCCACGAGGAGCTTCCGGTTGATATTGTTGCTGGTCATTCCATTTCATTCTTCGCGCCTCGAATTGTTGACAACACATCCCGTCTCGACTTGACAATCTTTCGATCATTCGTGGCACATTGAATAGCGCAGTTTACACCACTCTGCCGTCATCGGTCAATTGACGATTTTGAAAAAACGATCCCGGAATCGCATTTTGCTGTAAAAGCCTGAGCACCAGAATAATACAGTCGCTCTTCCCGCGGCGCCAAAATTCGCCCCTGAAGAGTTTTGACGGGGCTTTCACGTCAAATCAATTCGGCCCCTGGAAGGACTGCGTTGTATTTAAGGCCGTGCTTCTATTGACCAGCCAGAGAATATCAGGGAGGTACTTCGATGGCTCGGGACTCTGCCAGGTGGATGTCGCCCCGACACTCTGCTGGGTCTGAGCCAAGACGGTCGGATCATGCCATAACTTGATTTGAGCGTGACCGTCGCAGAATGACATGCCGCAAGCGCCATTATGATAATCCGCGGGGCAATCGACCCACTCGGGGGCTTCAATGCTTGGCTCCGTTGGATCTGCAACGAACCAGGCATCGTTTATACTCTCCGGGTTTTCATCGACCAGCAACCATGTATTGGCCGGGCCTGGGACCGTAAGATCGCCCTCCTTACAATAAATCCGAAGATTGGCATCGTCAGAGCCGTTGTTCCAGGGAGGCGTCTTGTCGTTAAGTGGCAAAGGCTGGAGCCACGCGTTCATCGACATGCTGCGAACATGGGGATAGGTATTCCCGAAAAATGTAAGGCTGCTTTGATCGGAGGGACACAGGTAAACCGCAACATTATTGACGTACGGAAATATCAGGCCGGCCTTTATATACTGCCAGCCAATATTGATAGAGGTGGCTGACGCGCCAGCCGTACTTAGATCGGCCTGGACGTCTTGCCGTCCCGGGCACCATTGGGCGTTTAGGCCGCCGGGCAGCAAACTTGGGTCGTCCCAACCGGTGGGCGGCTCAGTGCCCTCGCCGCCATTGGGCACAAAATTTCCGTTATTGTCCGAGTTGTACATCGCCCAGCCAAGCGACAATTGCTTTTCGTTGCTCATGCATTTGGTGCCCTGGGCCTGTGATTTTGCCTTGGCCAGGGCCGGCAGCAGCATCGCGGCAAGAATGGCAATGATCGCAATGACCACCAGCAATTCGATCAGGGTGAATCCAGAGCGCATCTCGTTTTCTGGAATTGCGCTTCTCAGCCTGGAGCAATCCGACCATTTTTCCGGGAGGGGCGAGCAGCACCGCGTGCAGCACCGCGTGCGGTGCATCTCTCCTCTGTTCTGACTGTGCCTCTTTCGTCTGTTCTGAATCCGCGAGTCCCAAATTCGTGTGGGGCTTGAACGTTTTCGGTTAGCATGTGAGCCAAATTGAAGTGGGGCTCGCGGATTCAGAACAGAGGAGAGAGGCACCGCTCGCGGTGCTGCTCGCCCCTCCCGATTCTGGGATGGGCCCGTGAATCCAAAAATCCGCTTTCCTTGTTTGCCATCCTCCGTTGGACTGTCTTTTCTAGTTCTCATGTTCGTGGTCGTTGCCGGCCCCGAATGCTTTCAGGGCCGGCGACAAATCCAATTTCTCAATGAACCGTCACCTCACCTCGTAATAACCCTGCTGCCCGGTCATGGTTTCGACGACGACATGCGTGGTCCCATCACCGGTGATTGGACTGCCGGTGGCCGTCCAACTGGCCGGACTCAGGCTTGGCGAAAAATACACCTGATAGCTATATCCGGTCTGCGTCGGAATCGATATGTTGAGCTGCCCATCCACAAGCGATGCTCCAAGAAGCGGCTGGGGACTCTGCGCAGGCGCAGGGACCAGCATGTAGAACTCCTCGTTGACGCCCGGACCTCCGCACACGATTTGGAGCGTGGTCTTGCCCGCCAGCGACACGACAACCATGTTGCTGCTGGTATCACGCAGGGGAACCCAATGCCAGGCCTGGTAGCCCGCCGGCGTCTGATCGCTGAACGTGCCCAGGATGTTGGTGGTTTGACTGGGCGTGCCCACGCCGCTCGTCACGAGGTCAAGTTGTTCACCGCTCCACGGCTCAAAGGCTCCATTGGCGGTGGCCCCGCCGGCGATACGGCCATAAACATAGAAGTTTCCAGTGGGATACGTCCGCGTGTAATTCTCCCAATCCCCGGTGGTGGTCCACCCAAGGTTGAATGGGCCTATATTGTTGTCGGAAAACTGTGCGCGCGCCGCCACGAACTTGGGACGCAAGTAGTCCGTCGCTGGCTGGCTGCCCTGGCCATCGGCACGGTAGTAGTCGTTGGCCTGGGGTTGCGGGGACGCACAGGTAAAGTCGATGCCCTGCTGTGCGATGGCCCCTTGGCCGAATGGGTCAAGCCCCGGCGTATAGTCTGCCGGGAAGCCGTAGTAGCTGTTCGTTGCTTCGTGCCCCGTGGCGGCCGCCGTCGTGTCGCAGGACGGCACGGAATTATCTATGAAGTGGCCGCCGACCCAAATACTTCCATTGTTGGTGCTGTAGTCATAGTCGTCGGCTTCCCACTGAAAATTAGCGGGATTGAACGTGTCAAAATTGATGGTGAAGGTCGAGGAAAGCCCGTCCGAGTTGGTGGCGTCGATAACGGCGCTATAGACCGTATTGGACAGGATCGGATAATTGGCCGTCCAACTGTTTGTCGCGCCGGTGAGGGTCAGTTTCGAAGTGACGTCCACGCCGTTCAATATCAGGTGGATGGCGCTGCTCTCAATGCCGGCGCCATTTGCGGCTCCGATTGTGAAGGTCAGATCGTTGGTGGGCTCAAACGGGTGAACCCCGTCCGGATAGCTATATTTCAGGGATGGCGTCAAGATCGGCACCGCGGGCACCAACATGTAGAAGTCTATATTCGGCCCGTTGGCAACCGTGGCTCGAAGTGTTTCATGGCCGCTCAAAGTTACGGAGACCAGGTTGCCAAAATTATCCGCCATCGGAGCGTAATCAAAGCCATTCCAGTCAGAGTCGGCGAAACTGAACGAGCCGAGCAGGTTCGAGGATTGGTCTGATTGAGTTGGGTTGCTGGTGATCTCGTACATGTTTATGCAGTCGTTCCCGTCTCCATCCGTCGCTATGCGACCCCAGATGTAATAGGTGCCGGCGGGGGCCGAGTTCGTCGAAGCGGAGCCGAAATCCCTCGTGTAATCCAACCAATCCCCCACGGTGTTATATCCGACTTCCTGCGGCACATCCCAGGAATTGGTGTCGCCATTGGCTGCGGCGGTGACGTATTTCTGCTCGGTTCCGTTGTCCGGAGCTGCATGCTGGATGATCACGGCGTCACTGGGCCGGTAATCACCCTGCGTGCCATTTCCCGGCTGTTTGAACTCGTCAATAAGCGCCGTACCGACCAAATCATGGTAAAGGGACAGCCCGCCGTTGGGAGGCGTGTTGGTGTACTCGCCGCCACTGTAGTTAAAATCCTCGGCTTCGATGACCAGGGTCGGCGCCATGGTGTCGAAACTGGTAGTGCCCGTAACGACAAAGCCGAAGTTATCCTTTGCGGTGACGGTCGCAGTGTAGATCAAATTCGTGGTCAGCGGATAGTTCACACTCGCCGAGGCCGTTCCCAGGCCGGTGACTTCGGGCGACGCGAGAGTGTTGGTCACAGTGTTGGTGCCTCCAGTCAGGCCGTGTGACTGGACAACGATTTGAACATTGGTGATTAATCCGTCGCTTGTGGCCGTGCAGGTCAACGCCGTGTTGGTGGCAAGAATGACTCCATTGGGGCTGATGGCCGTAAGACTTGGAGGCACCGGCCCGCTGAGCTGAATCAAATCGCAATCGTCCAGATAAACCGAACCGCCCGCGCCGTTGACGTTGACGAACTGCCCTGTCCACCGAATGGTAGCCGCGTTGGCCGGCGCGGTCAGGATGCCTGACGATCCGGTGTTGCCACTGACGGCGCCGGTGTTGGTGCCGGAGGTCACTGTCATCTCATTGGTCGCGGCCAGAAACACCCACGTGTCCAGCGGAAACGTGTTGTTGGTCGGAGGGCAATTCAAGTTCGTGATAACGAACGATTCGTAACTGGCAAGCAGGACGTTGGAAGCATTGAGAAAATCGACCTCGTAATAAAAACAATTCTCGCCGGCCATCATGTCCTCGTGCGACACATAAGTCCACGCGCCCGCCGTAAATGTCGCGCCGGAAAGTGTCGGAAAGGTCTGACTCCACGAACTGTAATTTACCGGCGTGCTGAAGTTGCCATAAATATTGCCGACCCAGTCGCCGCTATGACTGACGACCGGCTCCGCCGTGGCATCCGGAGCGCACAGACCCGCGTTATAATACGTGTCGGTGGGGCCGACTTCCTTCACAGGGGTGTTTCCCACAGCCGTCCATCCACCATTGTTGCCCTCCTCGAACCCGGGGTTGACAAGCAAATTGTCCTGGGCGCGCGCCCATTGGGTCAAGGCAAGCAACACTGTCAATGCCAGCGCTGCCGGACTTTTCACAGCATGGATGCCTTTGCCGATGACAGCCATGAGCGTTTCCTGTATGCGACGTGGTTGAACTGATTTTTTCATAGGGTTTGTTGAATTGAGCTTCCGGCAGATTTTGTTGCTGACTTTTCCGTTTTTTTCTTCATGTATCAAATTGTTGATGACATATTCCATCCACCGCGCGACGATTCTTCAATCGTCTTTTGGCGCGCTGTGGTAGTATCTTTTACTACATCCCATTAAATGCGGTCAATAGAAAAGTTTAAAAATGACGGGAATTCGCTTTATCGATGTAAAGCGTTGACATTCAGAATATTAATCGCCTACGCACCCACAGCTCCCGCAGGGTTTTCCGTTGGATTTTGTTAGAAACATCGCCAGATTTGACTCCGTCACGAAATCAATTGACATAGCGTGTCGCATCATTTACTACAATCTCACAACATGAGCCAGCAAATCCTTCATGCTTTTGTAGTGATGGCGTTGTGCGGCGACCCGTTTCCCATTGGATAACGATTGCCTAAGCTTCTATGCCGCCCCGCAATCCTTCCGTCTTCGTGTCATTTCTTGTGCCCTTGGGAGGCTTTGTCTGCGGTTTCGACGCCACAGTCATCTCCGGCCCCACCCCCTTCCTCAAGAGATATTTCGATTTGACTGGCTCGGCGGGCGATCTCAAATTGGGATTGGCCGTCAGTTGCCTGGCCTGGGGCGTCCTGGGGGGAATGGCGTTCTCCGGCTTTGTGACCCATTGGTTTGGCCGGAAAAAATCGCTGTTGCTCACGGCGCTGCTCCTTGCCGGATCGGCGCTGCTTTCCGCCTTGATGACTCGGTTTGCATTGTTCGTTGTTTCGCGCGTCATTGGAGGGCTTGCGGTGGGAGGAGCGATTTTGATCATGCCCGAGTACATTGCGGAGATTGCGCCGCCGAAATTGCGCGGGACCCTCGTCTGGCTCATCCAATTGATGATCGTTGCCGGCATTTCGGCGTCTTTTATCTCGAACTGGCTGTTGGTCGATGCCGGCCAGGAGAATTGGCGCTGGATGCTTGGCATGGAGGCCATTCCGGCTATGCTGTATTTTTTCCTCCTGTTCTTTGTTCCGGAAAGCCCCTGTTGGCTGCTCCGTAGGGGCGAGGAACAACGCGCGCGCCAGGCGCTCGAAACGGTTCGGAGCGGACGGGAGGTAGAATTGGAGAATATACGCGACAGTCTCAGGGACAAGGCGCCCGGGGCCGGATTGGGCGGACTGCTCCGCGGGAAAATGAAATTGCCCGTATTACTTGCGCTGGCGATCGCCTTTTTTCAGCAGATCACAGGCATCACCGCCGTGTTTTATTATCTGCCGACCCTCTTCGCGAACGCGGGCGACACCCGGAACGCGGCTTTCGGCCAGGCGGCGTTGGTCGGTTTGGTTAATTTGGCAATGACTCTCGTTGCCATCTGGTTGGTTAGCCGCCTTGGCCGCAAACCGCTTCTAATGTTGGGCGCCGCGGGAATGACAGTTTCTCTCTTGACGTGCAGTTGGGCCTTTCACGCCGCCAGCTTTCAAATCACGGGCAAGTCGTACGCGATATTGCAGTCCGACAATGTGCCGGCGGATTTCCAGGCGGAATTGAAGGGATCTGAAGGCCAGAGTTTTGCGACAGAAGACGAATTTCTGGCGCAGTTGGAAACTGCATTGGGGGCGGACCGTGTCAAGTCGCATCACGAATCCCTTGTCAACGCGGCCCTCCAGGTTCCCGCCCAGGTCGTGCTTCTGGGCATCATCGGTTTTGTGGCGTCGTTTGCCATTTCGCTCGGCCCTTTGACATGGGTGGTGCTCTCGGAGATTTTCCCCAATGTATACCGTGCGGCGGCAATGTCGCTGGCCGGCATTGTGAACGCGGCGGTCAGCGCCGGCGTCGCCTTTATATTCCCGTGGGAATTGAGCCACCTGGGTTCGGCGGGCACGTTCCTGGCTTACGGACTCTTCGCGCTGGCCGCGTTACTTTTTATTTTCGCGGCAATACCGGAGACCAAAGGCAAATCGCTTGAAGAACTGGAGACCATTCTCGTTTCAACCCGCTTGAAAACCCGATCGCTGGCCTCTCCCGCAATTGAATAGACCCCGGCGGAAACCCGCCGTCAATTCTACGCACCCATCCCTTCTTCAAATGAACCTGCCGCCAGTCGGAAACACAGATTGTCGCGAACATAGGCAATCCCGTTGGCGCTGGTCCTGTCCAACTCCCGGTACGCGCTTTCGGCTTCGACGATGAGCGGGGCCGTCCTGGAATTCATCGTGGCGCAATATCGCTGCGGATAGCCAATGTGGATGAGCAACTCCACATAGCGCGTCATGTTAAGATCGCCCGTGGGAATATCGACAAATTGCATCGCCCGCTTTTGCCAGCCTGCCTCGTTCATCCGCAGCGGGAACCCGGGACGGATGACATAATTCTTGACATGGCAAGCGTACACGCGCGGCGCCACCTTCAAGAACCGCGTCTCCCAACTCTCCCCTTCCCAGCAATGGGACGGATCGGCGTTGACCGCCAGGCAGCGGTCCCCGTCGCAAGCCGCCACCAGCGCGTTAAAATCATCGGCGCACATCGCGGCGGTGCCGGGGTGGATTTCATGCGCGAGAAAAATGCCCAGTTTATTGGCGTGCGCCCTGATTTTGGCGGTTTTTTTCACGAAACGTTCCCTGCCCTCCTGCAACAGATCGTAATCGCCTCCCTTCCAGAATCCCCACGGATAGCCGGTGGCGACCTCCCACCCAAAGGCGACCCCCCAGAACATCGGAACGATCTTGATATCGATCGCCGCCGCCAGATCCAGCAGGCGCATCACATAGCTCTCGCTCCATTTCTCAATCTCGGCGGCGGATTTTTTTGCCACATCGGGCGGCAGGAACGGCCGGACCGTGGGGCTTTCCGTCCAGGCCGTTGTATGCACCCAAAACGGGCAATGAGCCGAAATGCCGTCCAAACTCAGATTGCGCGAGGCGAATGCCTCCCTGATCTCCGCAGGTTTCTTGAATTTCGCGCCATCCTGAAGCATGTAATTGGAAGGCTGCGCGCCTGAAGCGCCCGAGGACTTGGCATAATCGAGAAAATCGGCGAGGGATTTTGCGCCATGCTGGGCGCCCTCGATACTGGGATGAAAACAAATGTCGGCCATAAGATTCAAGTATTGGATGTCTGTTTGATAGAGCGGGAGGCTAACGACCTGGCCGCCAAAATCAACCCCTTTCCGATTTCGTGACCGCGCCACTGCACATCAGCCATTGGCAGAACCGCACGCGGTAACCATGAAGTTAAAGCATCGAAATTTGACAGGATGGACAGGATTTTACAGGATGGAAAGAAAGCCGGATCCAATGCAAGGGCTCGCCGTTTGGAGTTCGGTTTCCCGCTCAATCAAACCGCATGGATTTTGGCCTTTCATTTCTGTTTCCTGCTTTTTACTTTCAGGTTTTGTTACATGTCCATTTTTTTTGACACTCATGCGCACCTCGGGTTTCCGGATTTTCAGGCGGACCTCCCTGAGGTCGTCCGCCGCGCGCATGACAACGGGATCTCGAAAATTATTTCCATTGGCACCGATCTGACAGGCAGCGCCCGGGCCGTCGAGATCGCGGAGCAGTTTCCCGATGTCCATGCGGCGGTCGGGTGGCATCCGACCCATGTTCTGGAGGCGCCGCAGGATGTGCGTTCGGGACTGCGCGAACTGGCGCGACATCCCAAAGTTGTCGCCATAGGCGAAACCGGATTGGATTATCATCGGAAGGCCAACGAAGCCGACTTTGAAAGTTATAAACGGCGCCAGGCTGAAATTTTCCGGCAACAAATGGAGTTGGCGGTCGAATTGGGACTCAACTGCATTATTCATCAGCGCGATTCGTTTGAAGACACACTCGCCGCCATGGAACCGTTCGCCGGAAAGACGAAAGGCGTCTTCCATTGTTTCTCAGAGAATGCCGATGCAATGCGGCGAGTTTTCCAGATCGGCTCGCTGGTGAGCTTCACGGGAATTGTGACGTTCAAGAACGGGGCGAATGTCCGCGAGACGCTGGCGGCGGCGGAATTGGGCCGGTTCATGTTGGAGACAGACTGTCCGTTCCTGGCGCCGGCGCCGTATCGCGGCAAACGTTGCGAGCCGGCGTATGTCAAAGAGATCGCGGCCGTGGCGGCGCAGGTCAAGAATTGTTCCGCGGACGAGTTGAGCGAAGCGACCTGCCAGACCGCGCTTGATTTCTTTCCGAAACTTGCAAGGTTTTGATTGCGTTTTCCCGGCGACACACGGCAAAATGGCGGAAGCAAACATGGCTGATTCCACCCGAACGCGTTATAACCGGTTCCTTTTACTTGTAGCCGGTCTGGGTGGATTGCTTTATGGCGTGGACGTCGGAATCATTGCGGGGGCGCTGCCGTACCTGGAGGCGACCTCGGGCCTGACGGCAGGGCAGCTTTCCTTCATTGTCGCCGCGGTGCTGCTGGGGAGCGTGATTTCAACTTTGTTCGCCGGGATGCTGGCCGATTGGATGGGACGCAAATGGCTGATGGCGATAAGCGGGATTACTTTTGTTCTGAGCGTGCCGGTGATCGCGCTGGCGCGGGGTTATGAACCGCTGGTGCTGGGCCGTCTGTTGCAGGGTGTCAGCGCCGGCCTCATCGGCGTGGTGGTTCCGCTCTACCTGGCCGAATGCCTGGGCGCATCCGATCGCGGCAAGGGCACTGGAATCTTCCAATGGCTGCTGACCCTGGGCATCGTCGCGGCGGCGATCATCGGCATGTATTTCTCCTATCGCGTCGATCAAGTCGCCAAGCTCGGCGACGCGGCCAAGCTTTTCGCCTTCAAAGACAGTGCGTGGCGCGGCATCTTTTGGGTATCGCTGCCGCCGGGGGTCCTTTTTGTCATCGGCAGTCTCATGGTCGCGGAATCGCCCCGTTGGCTCTTCCGCCGGGGGAAGACGGACGCGGCGCGATTGGCGCTGTTGCGCTCCAGAAGCCCGGAACAGGCCGCCGTCGAGTTGCAGGAAATGGAAGCTACAGCCGCGACGGAGAGAGCCAAGTCGACCGGCGGCGCGCAGCAGGCACGGGAGTCCTTGTTGCACCGAAAGTATGTGATTCCCTTTGTGCTCGCCTGCGTCATCCTGGCCTGCAATCAGGCCACAGGCGTCAATTCGATCATCGGATACAACACGAACATTCTCCTCCAGGGCGGCCTGGCGGATGTGCAGGCGCACTTGTCCTATGTCATTCTCACGCTTGTTAATTTTCTGGTGACCATCGGCGGTGTTGTGCTCGTGGACAGAAAAGGACGCAAATTCCTCCTGAGCCTCGGCAGCGCCGGGATCATCGCCTCGCTGCTCTGCGTCGGCGTGTTGTTTCACAACACCGAAAGCCAGCGGGTCGATTGCCGGGAAGCCGTCCAGGCGATGGTCCCTGCCGACCAGAAGCTCACCCTGTCGTATGACGATCAACTGGCGGACAGGCTCCTGGCCGGGGGGGGGATGTCGCATCAGCCGACCACTCTAGTCATCATTTATTCCTACGGCGATTTTCGGTCGGCGACCGAGGCGACGCGTTCGGACGACAAGACAGCCAAGGCGATCTCGATCACACGCGAGAGTTGCGTGCCCGACAACAAGGTGGTGGCATTTTTCTCCAATCCTTTTGCCAGCGTGGAGGCGGCCAGGACTGCGCCGTTAAAAATCGATAACGCCCTGATCACTCCCGTGCCCAGCCAGCACAGCGGATGGCTGGTGGCGATTTTTCTTTTTGCCTTCATGGCGTTTTACGCGGTCGGTCCGGGCGTCTGCGTCTGGCTTGCCCTTTCCGAGCTGATGCCCACGCGCATTCGTTCCAACGGCATGAGCGTCGCGCTGCTGCTCAACCAGGCTGTGTCCACAACCATTGCGGCGTTTTTTCTGCCGACTGTCGGCAAGTATGGCTATTCAACCATGTTCTTTGGTTTCGCCGGATGCACCGTGATTTATTTTGTCACGGCGGCATTCTTCCTGCCGGAGACCAAGGGACAAACCCTGGAGGAAATAGAGGCCCATTTTGAAGGGCATCGCCAATAAAAACTTATGCAACTATCCATCAATCGAGTTCTGGTCGTTTTGTTTTGTCTGACAGCATCCGCGCGGGCCGCCGAACCGGCGCTCATCCCGGCTCCGCAAGAAATGAAATTGCAACAGGGTGTTTTTGTGCTGACTTCCAGCACGGAGATCCTGGCCGACCCGGCCGCAAGGTCGACGGCGGCGTTTCTGGCGGAACGTTTGCGCCACGGAACAGGCTTCGGGTTTTCGGTCCATTCCCCGGCCAAACCGGGCGCCGGAAACATCGTGATGTCCACCAACGGCGCCAGTCCGGACCTGGGCGCTGAGGGCTATGAGTTGACGGTCACGCCCGATTCGGCGGTGATTCGCGCGCCGACGCGGGCGGGTTTGTTTTATGGCGCGGTAACGTTCCTCCAGTTGCTCCCGCCGGAGGTTCTGTCCCCCAAACCCGTGGCGGACGTGGCATGGGAAGCGCCGTGCGTCGAGATAAAAGACCAGCCCCGCTTCCCATGGCGCGGTCTTATGCTCGATGTCAGCCGTCATTTTTTCACCACGCACGAGGTTGAGCAAATCCTCGACACGATGGCCCTGCACAAATTGAACACGTTCCACTGGCACCTGGTGGACGATCAGGGCTGGCGGATTCAGATCAAGCAATACCCGCGTTTGACGGAGGTCGGGGCGTGGCGCAAGGGAATCAACTTCGGCTTGGACCCCAAGGCCAGCACGGCTTACGGGCCGGACGGGCGGTATGGCGGCTTTTACACGCCGGCGGATATCCGCGAGGTGGTCCGCTACGCGGCCGTGCGGCACATTACGATCGTGCCGGAAATTGAAATGCCGGGACATTCCAGCGCGGCGTTGGCGGCTTATCCCCAGTACAGTTGCACCGGCGGCCCCTTCAGCACGGATGTCTCCGGAGGAGTATTCCCCGGCGTCTATTGCGCGGGCAACGACGAGACATTCGAATTTCTCCAAAACGTTCTCACAGAAGTCTTCGCTCTTTTTCCCGGCAAATACATCCACGTGGGCGGCGATGAAGTTCCGACGACAACCTGGAAGGATTGCCCCAAGTGCCAGGCGCGCAAAAGGGCGGAAAATCTGACCAGCGATCGGCAATTGGAAAGTTATTTCATCCAGCGCATGGAAAAATTCATCAACGCCCACGGTAAGACGCTCATCGGCTGGAGCGAAATCCGCGAAGGCGGCCTGGCCCAGAACGCTGTAGTCATGGACTGGATCGGGGGAGCCACCGAAGCGGCCACCGCTGGCCATGACGTGGTGATGACCACGGAGAAGTCTTGCTACCTCGACCATTATCAATCGCGGGATCACGCCAAGGAACCGAAGGCCATCGGCGGTTTTCTTCCGCTCCGCGATGTCTATGCTTTCGAGCCTGTCCCTGCGAACCTCCCCGCGCAATTCCAATCGCATATCCTGGGCCCGCAGGGCAACCTCTGGACCGAGTACGTTCCCAATATCAAGCACGCCGAGTATATGATTTTCCCGCGCGAATCCGCGATGGCCGAGGTGGGCTGGTCCTCAAAGGACTCACGTAACTTTGATGATTTTTTGCGCCGTTTGCAAACCGACCAACGCCGCCTCGACGAAATGGGTGTCAATTATCGCCATAACCCGACCGATACTGGCGAGTAACCAGGATCAAGATTGGCAGCATCTTGATGCTTATGGGAATCGGACTTCAGATCGGCGGAAAATGATTCGTCACGGGCTGGTCACGGCGCGATAAAAGTCCTGGTTATCAGCGAATGGAATCGAAATCAGGCATTCGGTAAACGGGCTGTAATTGGTTTCTACCGGCGTCCAGTTCATCAAATCCGGCGATTGCTCGATGATGTAGGTGACATTGCTTTGGCATTCGAGCGTAAAACTAAGTCCGACATCCGTGAGGCTTGAATTGGAAATCAACAACGACGGGGGCGTCAATGCGTTGTATGCTTGAATAAACGGAACAGAAACGGTCGTCGCCTGGTTGCTGCCCGGAGGCGAATAGACGCGCCAGACTCCGCCGTTGGTGAATGTGTCCAGCGCGTAAAGGTTGCCGACATTGTCCCAGGCCACGTCCGTGTATTGATCGCCGCCGGTCTGGTCGAGGTTGGTAATAAACTGCCCATTGGTGGCGTAATAGAGGTTTAACATGCCTGTCATGCCTGTTTCGGGGTCGCCATCGCCGCGGATGGCGACACCGACAAATGTGGCGGTCTGGTCCACAGCAATGCCGTAGGCATCCATCAAATTGGTGTCTCCACTGCCCACAGCCCACTCGGCATTGGTTTCGGGATAGCCTTCGTAAGGAGGGAAGCACATGATGACGGCGCCCGATTGATTGGTTTGCTGCACTAATTGAATGGCGTAAATGTCGCCATTTGTGTCAACTGCAATATCGTACGGCGCCAATGTCAATGGAGAGCCGTTGGTAACTGGCGCAATAACGGTGCCAGGGTCACCGGTCGCCGCGACGTCGTTCGACATAAGCTGCCATCGGATAATGCCTGCTGAACTGTACGTCAGCGCATCCGACATCCATATATAGGCGTTTGTCCCCAAGCCAGTCGCGTAAAGACCGCTCATGTACGGGTCGGGGTCAGATGGAGGGTAATTGTCCGGCCGCACCGCGTTTGAATAAGCGTTGGTGGTAATGGTCTCATCGAATCCGTACACCACGCCATTTCCAGACAAGTCGTCGATGAACACCGTATCGTCGGCCGCGACGGCAATTTTCCACGGGCTGTAATATCCGGCTGGGCCCCCGGCCGATCCCCATGATAATCCACCCGTGCTGATCCCGCCTTCGTCGGCCGGGCTGCCGTCGGCGTTGCATTTAACAATTGCGTAGAGGCCGTCCGTGCATCCCACAAAAACCCTGCCGTAATAGGGGCTGTTGGTATTCCGGTTGACGTCGATGCCCCTCGGCGCGGGAGCCAAAAAATTGGTGCTGTCATCGGTAATATTGGTCCAGGAGCTGTAACCCGTCGATGCGGCGGTGACGCTCACGGTATAAACACCGGGGGGAACGTGGGCGCCGCTCAAATCGTTGGTGCCTCCCCAGACCACGGAATTCAATCCGACCTGTGTCCCGGCGCTTCCGCCCGGCTGGGCAACGGTGTGGACCGCGTTGGTGCCCGAGAAAATCCCCACCGTGACCCCGGCATTGGCATTGTCGTTGAGAATATAGCTGATGGTGATCTGGCCGCCGGGGACAATGACGCCTGCGTTTTGCCAGCCGTTGATGAGAATGTCGGTGGCATACACATTGGCACGGACAGAGATGTTCCAAAGCAGAAAAAAAAACAGCCCGACTCCAAGAACCTGATGGCGGCACTTCATCTTCATTCTAAGAACAACCTTCCCTCCAAGCGAGATTATGGGATTGACACAAACCACTCAAGCTTTAAACCGAAAATACTCGAAAAAATAGCGGTTGACAGTTTAAAAGTTATCAATCAATCTATCCGCATTCGTTGATATAACGAATCTCATTGAGAGTGGTGGAGGGACTGGCCCGACGATACCACGGCAACCGGCGGCCGCAAGGCCGCGCCAGGTGCCAATTCCAGCCTGCTGGCCCGCAAGCGGTTCTTGCGGTCCCTCGGGAAAAAATGAGAAGAGCTTGTTTCAAACCTCTTCTCCCAATGAGCGGGGCTTTCCGCCCCTTGCCATGGAAGAATTATGGAAAAACATGCCGGTTTCATGAAGGCGCTCAAATGCCGCGAATGCGGACGGGAATATCCGCTGACCGCCAACCACGTTTGCGAATTTGATTTCGGCCCGCTGGAGGTCGTCTATGATTACGACCGCATCAAACAGAGCCTGACCAAGGCCGCCATCCAATCCCGTCCCAAAAGCATGTGGCGCTTCCGCGAATTGCTGCCGGTGGCCGGGGAACCGACTGTCGGGCTGGAAGTCGGCTGCACGCCGTTGATCAAGGCCGACCGCCTGGCCCGCCGCCTGGGCATTCGCGAACTGTGGATCAAGAATGATACTGTCAATTACCCGACACTCTCCTTCAAGGACCGCGTCGTCAGTGTCGCCTTGAGCCGCGCGCGCGAGCTGGGTTTCACGACTGTGGCTTGCGCTTCAACCGGAAACCTTGCCAATTCCGTGGCCGCCAACGCCGCCGCCGCCGGACTCAAAGCGTACGTCTTCATTCCGTCGGACCTCGAGCAAAGCAAGGTTGTCAATTCGCTCATTTACGGGGGCAACGTCGTTGCCATCCGGGGCCATTACGACGAGGTCAACCGTCTCTGCGCGGAAATCGCGGGCAAATATCCGTGGGCATTCGTCAACGTCAATATGCGCCCCTATTACGCGGAAGGCTCCAAAAGCATGGGATTGGAGATTGTTGAACAATTGGGATGGCGGGTGCCGGGGCACACCGTCGTTTGCATGGCGTCCGGTTCCCTGCTGACCAAGATCCACAAGAGTTACCAGGAAGCGGTCAAACTGGGTTTGGCCCCGGAGACCAGGCACCGGATTCATGGCGCCCAGGCCACCGGCTGCTCTCCCATTTCCACCGCGCAAAAGGCAGGCTTGGATTTCTTCAAGCCCGTCAAACCCAACACCATCGCCAAGTCCCTGGCCATCGGCACTCCCGCGGACGGCTTTTACGCCCTGAAAGTAATGAAGGAAACCGGCGGTTCCGCGGACGACGTGACCGATGACCAGATTCGCGAAGGCATCAAGCTTTTGGCCGAGTCGGAAGGTATCTTCGCCGAGACCGCGGGCGGGGTCACCGTCGGCGTTGCCAAGAAATTGATTGCCTCCGGGGCCATTCCCGCCGATGATTCCGCCGTGCTATGCATCACCGGCAACGGGTTGAAGACCATTGACGCCGTGATCGGCCATGCCGGTCACCCTCGTGAGATCAAACCAAGTTTGAGAGAATTTGAAGCCTTGCTGGAGGCGGAAACCCGCACGCCAGCCCACGCCTGAACCCTTTTCCAAAATAATCCTATGCCAGTCATAGTTCGCATTCCAACTCCGTTGCGCAAACTCACGCATGACGAGGAAATCGTCCACGTCAACGCCACCACCGTCGGCGGCGCCATTGCCGAGTTGCAGGGTCGCTATCCCGGCATCCAGGAACGCCTGACCGACGATGCGGGCAGCGTCCGCCGGTTCGTCAATGTGTATGTCAACGAGGAAGACATTCGCTTTCTGCAAAACCAGGAAACATCATTGAAGGATGGTGATGAGATCAGCATCATTCCCGCCATCGCCGGCGGCTAAGCAAAAAGAGCAGACATGCCACCAAAGAAATCCAGCAGGAAAGCAGCCGTCACGGAACGCAGCCAGATGCGTCTATGGTTGATGTATCCCCCGAAATTGATCACCAATCCCGTTATTTGGGAATTGGCCCGGAAGTTCCCCGTTGTCACCAATGTTCGTCAAGCCAGTGTGACCGATGAGATTGGCGTGGTCTGCCTGGAACTTAGCGGGCGGCGGCCTGATTTGAAGGAGGCAATCCGCTGGCTCGAAAAGCTTGGGATCAAGGTCGAGCCGGTGGAAATCGGCGTGATCGAAAGCTGAAAAAGGCCTTGTTTTTAGTATTGACTTTGCTAAGGTTTTCCCCTACAAAATTCTCGTCATTTTTTCTAATCCACACTTGACCCTCATCTTCCAATGCGATACAGCTTCATTGTTCTTGTCAGCTAAAATTATTCGGGCGTAAGCCCGGGGGGGCAGGATGACCTTGCAAAACCTATGACGAAACGTGATCTGGTAGTCCGCATTAGCGAAGAAACAGGCATCGTGCAACAGCAAGTGCTCACGGTGGTGCAACGAACGCTCGATCACATCTCCGAGGCTGTCGCCGCGGGCGCGACCGTCGAGCTGCGCAATTTCGGCGTCTTTGAGGTCAAGGTTCGCAAGGCCCGCATCGGCCGCAATCCGAACCGCCCGGAAACCGACGTACCGATACCCCGGCGTTCAGTCGTAAAATTCAAGCCTGGCAAGGAAATGCGTGAGGCCGTTTTGAAGCTTCCTCCCCCGGCAACCACCGCTCCCGCTCCAAGAAAGAGTCCTCCCGAAGCTTCGGCATCGCCATAAAGCCTTTCCTGCAGGCAGTTTATAGCCAGACGAAGGCCGGAAATTTTTTTTGCAGGGCAGACTTGAGTTTTGGATAGGCGTTGGTCTTGAAAGCGGGCCAGTTGGAGGTCGATTCAAGTCGTTTTCCGTCCGGCGTGGCCAGCCAGAGTTTGACCGGCAATCTGCCGTCGCAAACGCGCGGATGCTCTTTCAACGCAAAACACTCGTGCAGTTTGATCTGCAACTCCGGTAAGTTGGGCTTGCCATCGTCGTCCAGCGTCTCCTCGGGATAGAGCAATTTGAGCTTCCGCCCGTCCGGCCATGCCACTGTCAGCGGCGCCAGTTCGTCCAGCCATTCGACCCGGTCCCTTCCATAGTATTCGAGGAACAAATTGCGCAGCGGCGTGGCCTGCGCCTCTTTGGCCAGGGTAAGTCCGGCAAAAGCGCGGGCGAGAAATCCGGCGACCCATTGGCGGTCGCCCGCCGGCAAATCCAGCTCCGGCATGACGGCGCAAACGAGGTTGAGCCGTGCAATTGTCTGCTTAAGCTGATGATCGAACAGCGGCAATTCAAAATATTGCGCGGCATAAGCTTCCGCCAGGCAGCGGCCGGAAGCCGCCGGGTCCACCTCGCGCTGATGTTCGTGGTGGATCAGCAAGTCATGGAATCGCTCCAGCTTGACCGCGCTGACTCTCTTGTGCGCCCGATCATAAAGATGTTCGATTGTTACGGAAATTTGGGAAGGGAACATCTCCTGAATCCATTCCCGTTTCACCGCCGTTGCCAGCCCAAGCAGGGTCAGATTGCCCGTCCGCCCCGCTACCTCGCGGATGCTCGCCGCCACAAACAACGGGGCGTTTTGCACCACGCTTTCGCGCGCCAGCGTCCCGGCCCGCCTACCCGCCACGTCACACTCCAGCGTCCCCTGGTCGCGCCGCCGGCAAAGCTGGTCGATAAACCCGGCGGCGATGCAACGCGCCAGCGCGTCCTCCGCCGCCGGCTGCGTGGTCTCCTGGCCGCCTGCCATTTGCGCGATTTGCTCGAATGTTTGCTGTACTTGGCGCGCGATTTGGGCGTGAACGCCATAGCGGCGGCATTGCTCCGTGTTGAAATGATTGTTCCTGGCGAACTGATGGGCCCGCATCAGCGTGTAAAAGTCCGACTCCGCGCTCGCCTCGAACAACTCCCGCGCCTCGGCAATATGTTTGTCCTCGCGGGACAGGCGAACCAGCAGATCGCGTCCGCTGACCAGAGCGGCGCACAAGGCCGCCGCAGGCGCGCAGTGGCGCCTGGCGGCCTCCACCAGCATCCGCGAATAGCGCGGGTGCATCGGCAGCCGCAGCATCTTCCAGCCAATGGCCGTCATGTCCGACCGCTCGCCGTGGCCGCCGCCGGCGGAGTCAAGCGCGCCCAGGGTGCGCAGCAATTGTTCCGCCCGCTCCACCGCCTGCGGATCGGGACGATCCAACCAGTCAAAATGTGCGGCATCGGTGATGCCGAGGGAATGCAGCAGCAGGACCACCTCCGCCAGATCGCTCCGTTGAATTTCCGGCGTGTTTCGTTCCGCCCGATTCAGATGGGCACTTTCCGTCCAAAGGCGGTGGCAGACGCCGGGCGCCGTTCGTCCCGCCCTTCCCGCGCGCTGCTCGGCGGAGGCGCGGCTGATCGGCTCGATGCTCAACGTGCCGATCCCGCGTTCGGCGTCATAACGCGCCACTCGCGCCAGTCCGCTGTCAATCACATGGACAATGCCGTCGATGGTCACGGATGTTTCCGCCACGTTGGTGGCCACGACGACTTTTCGCAATGGATTGGGCGCAAAAGCGATGTCCTGCTCTTCCGGCGGCAATTCCCCGTGCAAGGGAATGAGCGCGATCCGTTCGCCGCCGGTGGTCGCGCGGCAGGCGCGGATCGTGGCGTTGATCTCGCCCATGCCGGGCATGAAAATCAGGATGTCGCCCGGTTCGCCGGAGCGGACGATCTCGGCGACGATGTCGGCTGCCTGGTCGGAAGCGGGGCGTTCGTCGTGCAACGCGATGTGGCGGATTTCCACCGGAAAGGCCTTTCCTTCGGAAATCAGGACCGGGCAATCACCCAGATATTTGGCAACCGGTTCGGCTTCGAGCGTGGCTGACATCACAACAAGGCGAAGGGCCTGCCGGCGTGTCTCCTGCAATCGTTTCGCCAGCGCCAGGGCGACGTCGCTCAACAAATTTCGCTCGTGAAATTCATCAAAAAGAATGGCGTCGATCCCGCTCAGATCGCGGTCATCTTGCAACCAGCGCAGCAGAATGCCTTCCGTGACGAAGCAAATCCGCGTGCCCAGGCTGGTGCGGTCTTCGAACCGAATTTGATAGCCGACCTCCGCGCCCAGTTTAACCTGGCGTTCCCAGGCCACCCGCGCCGCTACGGTCCGGGCGGCCACACGGCGCGGTTGCAGCACGACGATTCGTCCCTGGAAAAGGCCGGTGTCCAGAAGCATTTGCGGGACCTGGGTGGTTTTGCCCGAGCCGGTGGGCGCCACCAGAACCAATCGGTTGCCGGCCCGCATGATGTTCACGATCGAGTCGTGAACTTGCCAGATCGGAAGGGACATTTGCACTTACTTCACCAGTAGCAGCACCGCCAGAACCACCGCCGACAATCCCACCATCAGGCCCGACGGCATGAACTTCCTCCCCTTGGCAAAGCGCATGCCGAAAACTATCAGCAGAAGTCCCACCAGCACGTCCGCCACATAGAAGGGCCTGATGATCCCCAGGGCGCAAAGCGCCAGCAACAGGGCAAAAATCGCCGAGGTAACCAGCGAAATCTTGCTTCCCGCCTTGACCCATCCCATCACACCGCCGGCCAGCAGCAGTGCAATGTAAACCCACAAGACCGTTACGGGTATGTTAGACGTCATATCATCCTTCGTTAATTTGCGCGCACATCGACGCTGAGTATTTCTCCGGCCTCGCATTCAACCGATATTTCCAGCGGCCTGCAACAAATCTCGCAATCGACTATAAGCCGTTGCGAACCGTCGTTTGTCTCGATCGCCAGATCAAAGCTTTGCCCACAAAATGGGCATTGAATAGACTCAAATGGTTGCATTCTTCTAAAAAGGCCGCACATTTTACTCGGCTTGAACAGGTTCATCCGTGTCCGGCGCCTTGTCAATCCAGTGGCACAAACAATGCTACCTCATTGAGAGGGAAGAACTATGAGTTCCGATTCAATCGAAGCGTGTTCAGTGGGTCTGCCGCAAGAACCAACCCTCCGGGTCTTACTCGTTGAAGATTCCGAGTTCGACGCCCTCTTCCTGATTCGTTACCTGGAAAGCAACGGCTGTCACCCAACTCATCTCCGCGTGTGGAATCAGGCGACCATGGAGGCGGCCCTGGACCGCGAGCACTGGGACCTGGTTCTGTGCGATTACCAGATGCCCGGATTTGGCGTTTTGCCCGCCCTGGAACTCTTGCGCCGGAGAGGTCTCGATCTGCCCTTTATCGTCGTTTCAGGCGTCATTGGCGAGGAATTGGCCGTCGATCTGATGAAGGCCGGAGCGCATGATTTTATTGTCAAAGGCCGGTTGAGCCGGCTTCTTCCGGCAATTGAACGGGAAGTGCGCGACGCGGAAGCCAGGCGGCAACAAGCCTTATCACGGGAAAAGCTCTCTTACCTTGCAGCCATTGTCGATTCGGCGGAAGAGGCCATCATTGGCCAAACGATGGAGGGAATAATTACCACCTGGAATTCCGGCGCGGAACGCCTTTATGGCTTTTCGGCGCGGGAGGCGGTCGGGCAATCGGCCGGGATCATCGTGCCGGAGGATCGCCGTCAGGAAGCCTCCGAACTTTTGTTCAGGCTTCAGCAGGGCCAGGTGGTGGAACAATTGGAGACGGTGCGCGTCGGCAAGAACGGCATTCTCCTGGACATTTCGCTCACGATTTCCGCCATCCGCGACAGCGAAGGCAGGATTATCGGGGCATCGTCCATTGCGTGCGATGTCACCGAGCGCAAGAAAATGGAGGCGGAGCGGACGCAACTGATTGCGCACCTCAACGAAACGCTCGCAAAAGTAAAAACCTTGAGCGGGTTGCTGCCGATCTGCGCCTCGTGCAAAAAAATCCGGGATGACCACGGTTACTGGCAGAAATTGGAAACTTTCGTGCGCGAACGTTCAGGCGCGGAATTCTCCCATTCGATCTGCCCGGAATGCATGGAGCGCCTCTATCCTCAATACGCCCACCATCTTAAGCCGGAGCGTCACGACTAGGCGCGGCCGAAATCCCGGCAAACGCATCGAACCCTCGTCGACAGCCGTTTCTCAATCCTCCACCGTTTGGAGCGAGTAGTTTGACGCCTGCCCCCGGCCCTGAAGAGCGTCACGGGTGTAGGATATGAGATGATGAGCGACGATCGTGATGTGGAATATCGTCTCGACTTGTCCCCGCCAAATCAGGGTCCAAAACATCTTCCAGAAATGCCGCCGGTAATTGCTGCGCAAGCCGACGTGCCAGACAATGCGGCTGGAAATCCGCGCGGCGCGCCGGGCATTGCGCCAGGTCAATTGTCGCAACGCGTTCTCCGGGGCGGGGCGGTTGGCATAGGTGTTGCGCGTTTGCGTCAAAAAACGGCCATAAACATTGGCCGGCTCATAAAGATGCGCGATGACCCGGCGCCATCGCTCCAGCACTGTTTCCCTGGGTTCGAGGAACGCGATATTGGAATCGCCTTCCGGATCGCTCAGGATTCTTCCGTCCCGTTCGAGCCGCTCATACAGCGGCGTCTTGGGCAACGCATAAAGCAGGTTCACGGTCATCAAGGGGATCTGTGATTCGTGCGCGAAGTCGAGTATCGCCCCGGGCGTCTCAGGCGTGTCGGTGTCCAATCCAAGTATGATGCCCGAGGCGACTTCCAGGCCGTAGCTGTTCAGCGTCTGGACGCTTTCCAGAATCGGCCGGCGCAGGTTTTGCGTCTTTTTCATCGCCCGCAACGCCGCCGGTTCCGGGGTTTCAGTGCCGCAAAAAACCGTAATGAATCCGGCCTGCCGCATGAGTTCGAGGATTTGCGGATACATCGAGATGTTAAGCGTGGCCTCGCAGGCCAGACGCAGCGGGCGGCCATGTCGCTTCTGCCACTCGACCAGATGCGGCAGGAGTTCAAGCGCCGCGTGCGGATTGGCGATAAAGTTGTCATCCACAAAATAAACCGCTGACATCCCGGCGATCCGCAGGCGTTCCAATTCACCGATCACCTGCGCCGGCATCTTGGCCCTCGGCTTGCGTCCATACAGCCCAGGAATATCGCAGAACTCGCAGGTGAAAGGGCATCCGCTGGAGAATTGGATGCTGCCCATCAGGTAATGGTCAGCGTCGAGCAGTTGGTAAGCGGGAGAAGGAAATTCGTTAAGCGGCAGGCGCTCTCCGGTGCGAAACACCAGTTGTTTCGGCGGGCGTTCCACCGTTTGGTCCAGGTGCTCGAAGAGGCTCCATGTCGCGTCTCCCACTTCGCCGCAGTGCAACACGTCCACCTCCGGGTAAAACTCCGGGGCGGCCGAAACCGAGGGCCCTCCCAGCACCGTGAGCTTGCCCGCCCGGTGCGCGCGCTGGTTCAACTCATTGATTCGCGCCCGCTGCACGTGCATGCCGGAAAGGAACACCACATCAGCCCGCTCCAGTTCATCCCCCCGCACAGGCCGCACGTTCTCATCGACGAACGTGACGTCCCATTCGCGCGACAGCAGAGCGGCAATCAGCAGTATGCCCTGCGGCGGCATAAAGGCGCGCACACCCAGCAACGCAAACGCATGATCAAAGGTGCCGAACGATTTGGCGTAGCGCGGAAATACCAACAGCACGCGCCGGCGATTTCCGGGTTTGAATCTGTCCCAGCCTGACATGACTGACCGGCAAAATACCGCCGGCGAATATCGAATACAAGCCGGGAGATTAAGAGCTTATCCGCAAATTAAAAAGCCCTCTGCGGCGCTTGATTTTGGCGCAGCCAAGGCGGCGAATCGCGGGCATCCCCTCCGGCGCGGGGCCGGCCGAAATGTCTCTTGCAACTCCCCGGCAATTGCCCTAGCTTCATGGTGTGATTGAGTCGCAACCGAACACTGGGAATGAAGATGGACATTGTCCTCAGCCGTTCCTCTGTCCGCTAAGCCGGGTCAATACCGGCGTCGCAGTGCGCATCAAACAGCTTTCGACGCCCCCGGAAGTCGCGCATCGGCTCCGGGAGATGGGCTTTTGCGAGGAACAAAAAATCAAGCTCCTCAGCCGCCATACAAACCTTATCTGCCAGGTCTGCAACGCTCGGCTTGGCATCAGCTCCCGTCTGGCCGAAAAAATTCTCGTCGAACCCCTCCCGCGCAAGAAGGTCGCTTAGTATGTCCGCGGAGAGTCTGCCATTGACCTCGTTGAAAATCGGCGGCGCGGCAACCGTTTGTGAAATCAAACTGCGCCCCGAACACCGCGGACGCCTCCTGGAAATGGGCCTTCTGGTCGGCACTTCCGTCCAACTGGTGCGTTTCGCGCCCCTGGGCGACCCGGTCGAAATCAAAGTGCGCGGTTATCACCTGACCCTTCGCAGGCAGGACGCCGAACAAATCCTGGTCCGGCCCGTCAGTTGAGGGTCGAATGGATACAAAGTCCAACGCGCAGCCAGTCGCCGCCATTGGGACCTCCTCCCATCCGCCGGCTTCTCTTTCACCCCGGAAACCAGTTTCCGCCGCCTATGCCGTGCTGACTGGCAATCCGAATTCCGGCAAGACGACCGTTTTCAATGGACTGACCGGGCTGCGGGCGCGCGTCGGCAATTACGCCGGGGTGACCGTCGAGCGCAAGGAAGGCCGCTTTCAGGGCAGTCCGTCCGACCTTCCCATAATCGTGCTGGACCTGCCGGGGACCTACAGCCTGAGTCCCCAATCCCTCGACGAACAAATAGCCCGCGATGTCCTGCTTCAACGGCTGCCAGATGTTCCGCCGCCCTCGGTGGTCGTGGTGGTCGTGGATGCGTCGAACCTCGAGCGGAACCTGTACTTCGCCAGCCAGGTGATCGAATTGGGCCATCCGACGGTCATCGCGTTGAACATGGTCGATGTCGCCGAAAAGATCGGGCATCGAATCGACGTGGGCAAGCTGGCTGCGGCCTTGCGGACGCCGGTAGTTCCAATGGTCGCCAGCACCGGCGAAGGTCTCAGGGAACTGCAACAAGAGATCATCCATGTGGTGCGCGCCGGCGCTCTAATGATGGCGCCTGAAACCTTTTGTGACCTGCCGCCGGCGTTTGAAGCTGAGATCGACGCCCTGGCCGCCACGCTGCCGGGAGCCGGCGTCGGAGCCGGCGCCAGGGCGCTTTTAATATTGACCGATGCCAAATCGCTCTCCGCCGCCCCGATGGAGGCGCGCACGGCGGTTGTCGCCGCTCGGGAACGGCTGACGCGGGCGGGATTGGATTGGCGCAGCGCCCCTATAGAAGCGCGCTACGCGCGGATCGGCGCCATTCAACGGGCCGTGACCACAGAGCCTGCCACGCCCGAGGAGACACGGAGCGACAAACTGGACCGGATTGTCACGCATAAAGTCTGGGGCATGGTGATTTTTGTGGGGATCATGGCGGTGATGTTCCTGACGATTTTCAGCTTCGCGCAATTGCCAATGGACCTGTTGCAGGGCCTCTTCCGCAACGCGGGCGATGTCGTGGGCCGGCTCATTCCGCCGGGGGATTTGCAGGGGTTGCTGGTCAAGGGAGTGATTCAAGGAGTCGGCTCGGTGGTTGTGTTTCTTCCGCAGATTTGCCTGCTCTTTCTGTTCATCGGGTTGCTTGAGGACACGGGCTACATGGCGCGCGCTGCGTTTTTGATGGACCGCCTGATGAGCAAGGTGGGTTTGCACGGAAAGAGCTTCATACCGATGCTCAGTTCGTTTGCCTGCGCGATCCCCGGCATCATGGCAACGCGCACCATCGAAACTCCCAAAGACCGCCTCGTGACGATCCTGGTGGCGCCTTTGATGAGTTGTTCGGCGCGGCTGCCGGTGTATACGCTGTTAATCGCGGCCTGCATGCCGGGACGAATCGCTCTGGAAAGCGCGACGATGCTGTCCATGTACCTCCTGGGCATCGTGGTGGCGCTGGGCATGGCCTGGATTTTCAAGAAAACGCTGCTCAAAGGCGAGACGCCGATGCTCGTGATGGAATTGCCGCCGTACAAGCGTCCGCTGGCAACCGTCGTTCTGCGCCACATGTGGGATCGGTCAAAACTATTTCTGCGCCGGGCCGGGACCGTGATATTGGGCATCAACATTTTGCTCTGGTTCCTGGCCAGCTATCCGCGCCATGCGGACGTCGGGAACATCGCAAAGACCGATCCTGCGCAGGCTGGGCAGCGTTTGCGCGGCAGTTTCGCCGGAATGGCTGGCCATTTCATCGAACCCGTCATCGCCCCGCTCGGGTTCGATTGGAAGATCGGCATCGGCATCGTCTCCTCATTTGCCGCCCGGGAGGTCTTCGTCAGCACCATGTCCATTGTTTATAACGTGGCTGAGGGCACTGACGAGGATACCCACACGCGGGACTTGGCGCAGGTGATGCGTCAACAAAAGCGGCCGGATGGACGGCCCGTTTACACGACATTGACAGCGATCACGCTGATGGTTTTTTACGTTCTGGCCTTGCAATGTGTAAGCACCGTGGCGGTGGTGCGGCGCGAAACCAACTCCTGGAAATGGCCCCTATTCCAATGGCTCTACATGGGCGCGCTGGCGTGGATTTTTGCCTTTGTAACGTATCAAGGCGGTCGGCTGCTGGGATTCGGATGATGGGCCGTTGACTTATTGAAAAACTGCGAAGAGGGAAAGGTTTTTTGCCTTTTGATCGGCAAAATTGTGTCCACAGCTAGGACACTGATGCTACTTAATGGGACACTACAGGATACATCTCATGCGGGTGAACCCGGCGAAATCAGGCCCGGCGGGCCTATTCTCCGCGGGGTGTGCCGAAATGAAAGCCCGTCTCATCTTCATATCCCACAGGGGCTTGCGATTCAACAGTGGCACGAACTTTGGCGGCGATTGCCGCGATGACCAGAGCTGCCATCGCAAGGAGCGATACAGAGGCTTTATTTATGTTATTATCCATGACAATCTTCATAGCAGTCGTAATGCCAAGCCCTCCTTTTTATAAGGTACACCCGGACAGCCCCTGTTGCAATGAGGGTTTTCCACTAGTAAGCCGTCGTGTCGTCAGACAGTGTCCATGACACAGTGTCCGGTCTTGGGACAAAACCGCCGACAATTCGCTTGAAACGGGGACTACGGCGCCCCGTGAGCACGATCGGGAGCCGTCACAAGGAGGCGGGACGCGCCTTTTTCCGTAAAAAAGTGAAAAAAACGTTTGACGCCCAGGGCCTTTGGCATTATCAACCCAGTGTGAATGCTAATTTGAATCTCCGACTGTCGCTCAACGCGCTGCTGCCAAGCCGCGCGGCGGTCGAGGTTTAATATTCGTTGACAGGAATTTTCAAACCCCATCGCCAGGCCGGCGATGGGGTTTTTGCTTTTACAGAAACAACATTATGAAAAACAACCGCATTATCATCTTCGACACGACATTGCGCGACGGCGAACAGTGCCCGGGCGCTTCCATGAATTTGCGCGAGAAATTGGAAGTCGCGCGCCAGCTCGGCCGCCTCAATGTCGATGTCATCGAGGCCGGCTTCCCCGTCATCAGCGATGGGGATTTCGCCGCCGTCCGTGCCATCGCCCGCGAGGTCAAAGGCCCGGTGATTTGCGGGCTGGCCCGCTGCGTGCCCGGCGATATCGACGCCGCCGGCGAGGCGATCAAACCGGCCGGAAAACGCGGGCGCATTCACGTCTTCCTGGCAACCTCGAAAATCCACCGCGAATTCAAATTGAACAAGGCCCGGGACGAGATTCTCCGCCTGGCCGTGGACGGCGTCAAACGGGCCAAATCGTTTGTTGACAATGTCGAGTTCTCGCCCGAGGACGGGTCGCGCACCGAACCTGATTTCCTGGCGGAGGTCTGCCGCGCCGTGGTGGCGGCGGGCGCCACGACGGTCAACATCCCGGACACCGTCGGCTGGGCCGTCCCCGACCAATTCGGGGCCTTGATTGGGGACCTTTACGACGCGGTGCCGGAGTTCCAATCGGGCCGGGCCGTCATCAGCGTCCATTGCCATAATGATCTTGGATTGGCCGTCGCCAATTCCCTTGCCGCCATCCACCACGGCGCCCGCCAGGTCGAATGCACGGTCAACGGCATCGGTGAACGGGCGGGCAACGCCGCTTTGGAGGAAATCGTCATGGCCATCAGAACCCGCGCCGATTTTTTTGCCGGATTTGACTGCGGATTGATCGCCGGCGAAATCGTCAAATCGTCGCGCCTGGTCTCGCGCATGAGCGGTCTGTCGGTGCAGCGGAGCAAGGCCATTGTCGGCGAAAACGCTTTCGCGCACTCCGCCGGAATCCATCAGGACGGCATCTTGAAGAAGCGCGAGACCTACGAAATCATCGACCCCCAAACCGTCGGCTGGGGGCAAACGGAACTGCCGTTGACCAAGCACAGCGGCCGGGCGGCGGTGTCCGCAAGATTGAAACATCTCGGCTTCAAGATGAGCGAGCCGGACGTCGCGGCCATTTTTGCCCGTTTCAAGGAAATTGGCGACAAGAAGAAATTCGTCTATGACGACGATCTTTCCGCGCTCGTCGAAGGCCAGATCACCGAAGTTCCCGAAACCTGGACGCTGGATTATTTGAGCGTCACCAGCGGCAACCGCACGGTGCCGACGGCCACGGTGCGACTCCACAAGGCCGCCGGCAAGAAGTCCGAGGGCGTGCAGGACGCGGGCATCGGCGACGGCCCGGTGGACGCGGCGTTGAAGGCGATCGACCGCCTGACCAGGACACCGGGCAAGTTGCTCGATTACTCGCTGCGCGCCGTTTCGCAGGGCAAGGACGCGATGGGGGAAGTGACGGTCAAAGTCAACTTTGGCGATGGCAAAATTCTTACCGGCAAAGGCGCCAGCACGGACGTCATCGAAGCCAGCGCTCGGGCCTATTTGAACGCCGTCAATCGCTTCCTGTGCGGGAAAAACGGCAAAACCGAAAAAGCCACGCAGCCCTGATCCCGCAAACCCCCGAACCAGAACGGCCTCATTCGGGGCCGGCGGTGTTGCCGGGCCGGTTCATTGATTCAAGCCCTGGCGCGCGGCGGCGTTTGCCGGGTCAAGGCGCAACGTCTGCTCGAATTGCCGGCGGGCATCGTCGCGCCGGCCCTCTTTGAGCAGCGCCTGACCAAGCTCCAGATGCGCGCGCGCGGAGTTGGGCTGCAAACGCACGGCTTCGTTGAATTGAGCTTCCGCCTCGACGTCCCGTCCCAAGGCCAGCAATTCCTCCGCCAGGCCCATGCGGCCGTCGAAGTAGCCGGGCTGAATTTGTATTGACTCGCGGTATTTCTCCACGGCATCGGCGTGACGGTTCATTCTGGAGAGCACGCGGCCCATGCAGGCGCAAAAGGCCGGCTGGTTCGGTTCCAGGCGGCGCGCGCGCTCGCCTTCGTCGAGGGCGTCGGCATACCTGCCCTGGCTGGCGTCGATGTTGGCCAATTCATACCACGCCACCGTCGCCCTCGGATACAACGAGAGCGCCCGCCGAAAATTTTCCGCCGCGTCGTCCAACTGCCCTTCCCGCTCCAACATCCTGCCCTGCTCCAGGTATGGCAAATAATACTGCGGCAGCAATTCCTCGACTTGACGCCATTGCGCCACTGCCTCGCGGGCGCCGCCGATGCCTTCGAGAAAATCCCCGTAGTTGAAGCGCAACAGGTAATCGTCCGGGTCCCGCTCAATGTCCTGGATATAAATGGCGCGCGCGTCGGCGGCATCCGCCGCGTCCATGCGCCGGCGCAAACCCGTCAACTGGTGGCCCAACTGCTCCAACTGGCTTTGGTTATTAGTCTGGCTGTCCAGCGGCGGCTGGCGCCGGCGCCGAATGATCTCGTTGACAGTGATCAGGCGGTTCCAATCGGTCAAACCCAGGCGCCGGTCGCAGATCTCTTGCGAAGCCCAATCGTTGGCGGCCGCGGCGCGAAATTCCGCGGGCAACAGCGGCCCGATTTTCTCCGCCCAGGCGCGCCCCAAGCGATAGTTGCCCTCGAAATTGAAATGGACGTGCTCATAAAAGATTTCCCCGCCGGGAATTGCCGAGGGCGGCTCGCCAAGCGTCGCGGGCGAGGCGGCGTCGCAAAAAACCAGGCCCGGCCCCGCAAATTCGCCGGCGGCCTGGCGGATCAAACCGTTGACGCGCGAATCGGCGCGGAACGGCAGCGTGTCGTCGTCGCACGCCTTTTGAAATTCGTCACGCGCCGCGGCAACGCCGCCCTGCGCCAGCAGGCTCTGCGCGTGGCGATATTCCGCCTCGGCCGAGTGCGACCGGCCCCGGGGTGTGTTGGTGGCGGAAACCGACGCAAACGGCGGACAATCCTTAAGATTGACAGCAACGGTGTTGAGAACCACGCGCGCCCCGGAATCCAGGCCGGCGCGGAGAATATCGCGCAGGTTATCCCGGAAATTGCGATAAACCGTCTCCTTGCGCGGGTCCTCCGGCGCGATTTGATTGCCCAAAAACATCTCCATTCCGCCCCACGACGCCGCCCCCGAGCGATTGCCCTTGATATCGCGCGTCAAAGCCATCAGCAACTGGCCGCTGCGCCATTGCTGGAGCGCCAACCCAAGGCGCACGATCCATCGCGGCGGCGCTTGCGCCCCGAACACGGTGGCCGCGCCAAAAGGCCCGACCATTTCGTTGTTGCCCATGTAAATGATCCAAAAATCTCCCTGATGCCGGGCGCATTCGCGGGCGATGGGCAAAATGGCGTGGGAATTGATCGCGGTGATGGCCACGTTGATCACTTCAAACCGGCGCCCCGGAAATCGCTCAGAAAGCAACGCCCCCAAATAACGCCCCGCGCCGTAAGCCGGGCTGGGATCGCCCAGCGCGGCGGATTCGCCCAGAATGAAAATCCGGCACACGCCCGCCGGCTTCTCCGGTTCCATGCGAAGGACGCCCGGCAGCCTCATCAATTGCGGGGGAAAAAAGCGGCGGACGAAATCATCATTATTGACAAGAAAGTCACTGTTCCCGATCCGAATTTTTTTGAAGAAGGCCGTGTCGTACCCGTACCCGGCAAGGCGCAGCCCTCCTTCCAGCAAACCCAACGCCAGCGCCGGCACAAGCACAAGCGCGACGAGCCGGAAAATGACGCGCTGACGCGCGGTCGGCCCGGAGGGGACGGTCCGGGGCTTTGGGTTATGACGGCGTTTCTTCAATCGGAAAATCCAGCATGTGGAATCCACCCGTTTTACGCCATGAAGAAATGATTGGTATCGACAGACGCCGCCCTCCCTCCCATGATATGCGCTAATGAAAGCTCAACACATTTTTCGTAACGCTATTCGTCAACTCTTGCCGGGATCCACAGTCGCCCTTGTTACGGGCGGCCTTCTTGCGGGATGCCTCGCGCTGGATGCGCGGCCGATCAAAGATTCCGTGGGCCTGCAACTCTACAGTGTTCGCGCGCAACTGGGCAAGGACGTGCCCGGCACCCTGGCCGAAGTGCAAGGCTGGGGCATCAAATATGTGGAACTGGCCGGCACCTACGGGCTTTCACCCGCGGATTTCAAGGCGCAATTGGACGCGCACGGCCTTGTGCCCCTCAGCGGTCATTTCAGTTTCGACCAGTGGGCAAAAGACCCGGAAGCGGTCTTGACCGAGGCCGACACTCTGGGTTTGAAGTATGTCGGATGCGCGTGGATCCCGCACGACGGCCCGTTCGACGAAGCGACTTGCCGCAACGCGATCGAAGTGTTCAATCGGGCCGGCGCGGCGGCGGCAAAACATAAGATGCAGTTTTTCTATCATACGCACGGCTACGAATTTCAACCCTTCGGCGACGGCACCTTGTTCGATCTCCTGGTGCAGGGAACCGATCGGAAAAACGTGAAGTTCGAGATGGATATTTTTTGGATCGCCCACTCCGGCCAGGACCCGGTGAAATTGCTGGCAAAATACCCGAAGCGCTTTTCGCTCATGCATCTCAAAGACATGAAAAAAGGCACGCCCACGGGTCTCCTGACTGGAAGTTCGGACGTCAACAACGACGTGGCATTTGGCACAGGCCAGCTTGATTTGCCCGCCATTATACATGAAGCCAAACACGTTGGCGTCAAGTGGTATTTCATCGAGGACGAATCCCCCGTCTCGGAACAGCAAATTCCTGAGAGCCTGAAATACCTGGATAATTTGCGGGAATGACAAGCAAGTTGGCTTGACTCAACCGCCCCGCGAAAAGCCTTGTTGCAGCGGCGATTTTCTGCTTTTCAAATGGCGTGAGTTATTCCAAAGGAGTATGCCAGCATTGCGGGGGCCATCTCGAATTCCCGACAGAAGGAGCCGGCCAGACAATCCCCTGCCCGCATTGCCAATGGAATACCGTGCTGACAATCAGCCATGCGCCCTCCGTTGAGGTGGGAGGCGGCGCAGGTTTGCGCAAGCGCGTTTTCCTGGGGTTTGGCGGGGCTGCGGTTGCCGTGGCTGCGGCGGGGGTTGGAGTTTTGCTCTGGCTCAAACACACGGACCTCGAGATGCAGCCGCCCCCGCAAACCGCCGGGGCCATCACAAACCCGGCCGGTGCCATGGCCCCTTCTCCGAAACCCGTTCCCCCTCCCGATCCGTGGCACGGATTAAAAGCTGGGAAGGTTTCGCTGGAAAAATCCGGCGATGGGCGTTTGATCTATGCGATCGGGACCGTGCGCAACACGTCCAATCGCCAGCGTTTCGGGGTGAAAGTCGAGTTGGACGTATTGGACCCGCAAGGCGACAAGCTCGGTACCGCCACCGATTACACCCAAGTCATGGAACCCGGCAAGGAATGGAAGTTTAGAGCATTGGTCACAGATCGGACTGCCGCGGCTGCCAAGCTCATCGACATTCAGGAAGAGAATTAGACCTGTTCCACAGTGGCAAGAGGTTGTTGGCCCGCTTTCAGAGCAAGAAAACGCTTGGCGAGGCGGCTTGCCCCCCGCGACAATCACCCATGCTCAGAGCGTGTTTTAACCGGGGGTTGGCCGTGGCGCTGGGCGTGGCTCTCGGCGCCGCCGCCCTTCACGCCGCCGGCCCGGATGACCGCTACAGCGTCGATGCCTGGGGAACCGAGCAAGGGTTGCTGCCGCAAAGTTCGGTCCTGGCCATCGTCCAGACGCGCGACGGCTATCTCTGGCTCGGAACGCTCAACGGTTTGGTTCGTTTCGACGGCTTTCACTTCTCCGTCTTTGACGAAAGCAACACGCCCAAGCTGGAAAGCGTTCGCGTCGTTCGATTGTTCGAAGACAGCCGCAGCAACCTGTGGGTCGGCACGGAAACCGCCGGCGCCGCCCTCATCCAGAACGGACACGTTCATCCTTTGAACATTGGCCGCGGACGGCGCGCCGGGCACCTGGTCTCCATTTGCGAGGATTCATCGGGCGCGGTCTGGCTCTTGACCGAGGACGCCCAGTTGGCGCGTTACGCCAATGAAAACGTCGATGTCTGGAATCTGGGCCAGGGCCGGGGCCGGTCCGTCATTGCCGAAAAAGGCGGACCCGTGTGGGTTGCGATGGACGATCAAATATTCGGCGTGGATGCGGCCGCCGTGCGCTCAAGGGCGCCACTGCCGGTGATCCAGGGGCCGCCGATCAGTCAATGCGATTTACTGCTGGCCAGCCGTTCCGGTGGTTATTGGCGCCTGGCGGACGGCGCCATTTGCAAATGTTCCGGCACCAACGTTGTTCGCGTTCTTGCGCGGTATCCGTGGATGCAGACGCAACGGGACGTGGTCAAGGCCGCGTGCGAGGACATGGACGGCAATCTTATTGTGGGCACGGGCGGACTTTACGGCGAGGGCGTGTTCTGGTTTGACGACCAGGGCCAAGCCGCGCACATTTCCACCAAGGACCATCTCTCCAATAATTCCGTGCTGGCCCTTGATGCCGATGCCGATGGCAATTTGTGGGTCGGCCTGGACGGCGGCGGATTGAACCGGGTCAAACGCCAGATTTTTCGAGTGCTGGATGGAACCTCCGGAACTGTCGCCCAATCGTTGTGCCCGGACGATCAAAGCGGATTGTGGCTCAGCTCGAAGTTTCAGGATTTCAGCTATTGGAAGAACGGAGTCTGGCGAAAATATGACGCCTTCTTCGGCTCCCTAAGCCAGTTCAATCCCACGGCCATCCTGGTGGACCGCGAGCAGCGAGTCTGGGCAGCGACGCGCCCTGCGTACGGCCCCCCTCTCTTCCAGTTGGAGAAGGGTCTTTTCCGTCCGGTGCCGGACATTGGCAGCACTGGGATTTCCGGCCTGTACGAAGACCGCGCAGGGGCTCTCTGGGTGGCGACTTCCGGCGGTTTGGGCCGGTGGAATGGGACCGAGTCCCGCTTGTTCACCACCAACGACGGCCTTTCCGCCAACATCGTCCATGCCATCGCCGAAGACCGCGCCGGTAATTTGTGGATTGGCACTGAAGGCGGCGGACTCAACCGTTTTCACGACGGTCACTTTACTTCCTTTCAGCGAGAGACCGGCTTCCCGAGCGACAACATTTCGGCCATCTACGCCGATGCCGACGATGTCCTGTGGATCGGGACGTCGGGCAACGGTCTGATTCGGTTCAGCAACGGAACCTGGACGCATTACACGACCCAAAACGGCCTGATCGCCAATAGTCTTGACTACGTGATCGAGGATGGCGACGGCTTCCTGTGGATTGGCTCCAATTCGGGGCTGATGCGGGTGCGGAAAAAGGACCTCGATGATTTTGCCGCCGCGCCGACCAATTTCATCCCATGCCGCGGCTACGACAAACGCGATGGCTTGCCCGCCACCGAATGCACGTTCGGCTCGCAGCCGGCGGCGTGCCGGACGCCGGACGGAAAATTATGGTTTCCCACCGTCGCGGGAGTTGTCTGGGTGGATCCGAACCAGATTCATCTCAACACCAATCCGCCGCCGGTCGTGATCGAATCCGTCCTCGTGGGGGAGCAGGAAACCAGCACCAACGGCCCGCACGCGGCGCCGCCGGCCAGCGCAATCGTTCCGCCCGGAAAGGAAGACTTGGAGATTCAATACACCAGCCTCAACCTCGGCGGCGCCGATCGCGCCCGGTTCCACTACCGGCTTGTTGGGCGTGAAACCAAGTGGCACGAGGCGGGCGGCCAGCGTTTTGCGCGTTATCCGGCGTTGTCGCCGGGCCAGTATGAGTTCCAGGTGCAGGCCTGCAACGAGGACGGCGTGTGGAATAAAACCGGCGCAAGCCTCTCTGTCACCGTGCTCCCGTTCTTCTGGCAAACAGGCTGGTTTCGCGCGGCGGAGGTCGCCGCGATTCTGGCCATCGTGATCGCCACGGTCTATTCTATTGCGACGGAAAAGCTTCAGCGGCAACTGGCCGGCCTGCGCCAACAACAGGCGCTGGAGAAAGAACGCGCCCGCATCGCACGCGACATCCACGACCAGGTCGGCGCCAGCCTGACCCAATTGGCGCTCCTGGGCGAAATGGTGGAAACCGACAAGGAGTCCCCGGACGAAGCCGAGGCGCATGCCCGCCAGATCTCCCACACCGCGCGCGAAACCACGCGCGCCCTGGACGAAATCGTTTGGACGGTCAACCCCTCCAACGACAGCCTGGACGGCCTTGTTAATTATATTTGCAAACACGCCCAGGAATACCTATCGGTGGCCGGCCTGCGCTTCCGCGTCGATGTCCCCGCACAACTGCCCGCCGCCGGGATTTCGCCCGAGACACGGCACAACGTTTTCCTTGCGTCCAAGGAGGCGGTGACCAACATTGTCAAACACGCGCGCGCGTCGGAAGCGTGGATTCATCTGCGGCTGGAGCCGCGAAGTTTCACGCTCGAGATCGAAGACAACGGCCGCGGACCCGCCGGCCTGAAGGAAAAGGCGGCGGAGTCACGAAACGGAATGCGAAACATGCGCAAGAGAATGGAGGACGTTGGCGGCGAATTTTCCATCGACACCGGACCCCACGGCGGCACACTCGTGCGCCTGACCGTCCCCCTGGCCACGAGCTGATCCATGCCGATCAATGTTTCCATCGTCGAGGACAACGATCAATTGCGCGCCACGCTGGCCCGCTTGATCAACAGGGCCGAGGGTTTCCACTGCGTCAGCCAATACCCCACTGCGGAAGCGGCCCTGGAGGGCTTGCCCAAGGACCGCCCCGAGGTTGTTCTCATGGACATCAATCTGCCCGGAATCAACGGCGTCGAGTGCGTGCGGCGCCTGAAGCAAATCGCGCCCGAAATCGCCGCCGTCATGTTGACAGCGTATGAGGACACCGAGAGCATTTTCAATGCGCTGGCCGCCGGCGCCACCGGTTACCTGCTCAAACGCGCCCCGCGCGCCGAACTCCTGGACGCCATGCGCGAGGTGCAGCGCGGCGGCTCGCCGATGACGACCCATATTGCCCGGAAAGTGGTGCAATCGTTTCAAAAAGCCCCCGCTTCACCGCAAATCGGCGACGCCCTTTCCGCGCGCGAGCAGGAAGTATTGGATTTCTTGAGCCAGGGATTTCTCTACAAGGAAATCGCGGAAAAACTGGGAATCAGCTACGAAACCGTCCATACCTACATTCGCCGCATCTACGAAAAACTCCAGGTCCGCACCCGGACCGAAGCGGTCGCCAAATTCCTGCGACAGTGAAGATCCCCGGTCTGAATCGCGCTCAGGCGGAATAAGCCTTGAATGCCTCGTCTGACGCCAGCCCGACTTCCTTGCACCATTGGCGGTAGGCGGAGGGGACGATTTCCGAGGGCTTAATTTCGCTGCGTCCGCCCCAGAAGACGTTGGTGTAGGTGACGGGGATTCCGCACTGCGCCAGGTGCCGGTCGATCGCGGCTTTGTGGGCCAGCAACAGCGTCTTTTCCATTCCGTGCGCGACTCCCATGACGTTGACGTTGTGAAATTCAGGGCCACCCTCGCGCCAATACGCGTGCGTCATAATAAAATGACGCCCGACCTCCCGGCCCGTCTCAATTTCCCGCCCGGGCGGCACCGCCCAGTGAAACAGCCCGTTGAAACGAGTCACGCGATCTCCGTCTTTGAGGGTTTTGACGTGTTCGAGAAAAGTCGAAAAGCGCCCGATGATTTTGCGCCGGTCGAAGTATTCCCCCATTTGACAAAAATCCTCCAGCGCGACCCCGGCCTCCAACGCGCGCGCGCGCCAGATGTCCGGCACAATTTCCTCAGGTTCGAATTCCCGCTTGAGCGCTGTCAAGACCCGCCATTGGACCTCGTTGAGCTGGACGACGGCGACTTCTGTCACTTCGGCCGGCACATCCGCCTTGGCCCCGGGTTCCATGCCGCGACGGCGCATGTGCCCGACGCCCAGGGCAAAGAGTCTCTTGGCCGGCATAATGTGAAAGTGTTCCGCGCCAGTCTGCCGGGCCAGGAACTGGCAATGGGCCTCCATCGAAAAACCCTGCGGCACCTTGAGCGTCGTCCATAATTTGTAATTGGAGCCGGCGGTCGCCGAATCGGTCGAGCGCAGAACGACGTGCCCGGAAAACGGGTCTCGTTCGAACATATAATCGAACGCGGCCTCGAGCCGCTCGGCCGGGACTTGCCAGGCGACCAGCGCCCCCTGGGCCAGGTTCGTGCCAAGCAGCGTTTGACGGACGCGCCGGATTGTGCCCGCCTCGAGCATCGAGCGAATGCGATCGATCACCGTGTCCAGTTCGACGCCAGTTTGACGGGCGATTTCCTGGAGGGGCTGGCGTTGGAAGCCTTGGATTTTGTCCTCGGAAACGGCCAGGATGCGGGCGTTGACCGGATCGCTGATTTGACTTGGCGCTGCAATGGATTTCATTCGGCCGGCCCACGATAGCAGACAGGCGGCGGCCAATCACCTTCTTTCGGCTCAATTAATGTTCGCCGAATCAGCACCAGCAGGGATGCGGCCGCCCGGTAAAATTGGCGCGGCAGGCGTTGGAGAATCGATGAAAGAACCCGGATGGGTTCTATTTCTGATTGGCCATTTTTGCCTTCAGTTCCTTCAGGTAAGCTTCCAGCGTTTCCTTGCTGTGGGAATACTTTATCAATTCCTCCAAATCGGTCACTTCGCCTTTGAGGTCCTCCTGCTTGCGGTCGACGCGCAATAATTCGCCCAGGATTTCCTCGTAAACGCCCGGGTCAGGTTTCTCTCCGGCGGCGTCCTGTTTGAGCCATTGGTCTTGGGCAAGCACGAAAATGTTGCGGCCCACGCGCGCGTCCTTCTTGTTATAAAAATAGACCCGGCCCAATTCCAACATTATCTCGTAGCTGTCGGGGTTGGCGCGCAGGCCCTCGCGGAGAAATTGCTCCGCTTCTTCGGGCTTGTGCAAACTCGTGCGCAACCAATAAGCGGCGGTGACGTAAGTATCGATCCGCTTGGGGTCCATTTCCGCCGAGAGCTTGAGCCACGGGAGAATTTCGCGCTCGTTGCCGTTGTGCAAGTGCGTGTGGACCGTGGGATAAAAATGGCGTCCAAAACGCTCGATCCAATCATTGGGCGTCCTGAGGAAAGTTTCCTCGTGGTGCTCGTCGTGTCCATTGGCGCCTTCCTCCTCATGCGCTTCCTCGCTCAGATGCGAATGCTCCTCCGCTCTTGCCGTGTCGAATATCGTTGGATAAAACCCGCTGTGGAAATAGGCGTCCGCCATCGCAAAAAAGTGGTTGGCAAACATCCGCCGGCTGTCCCCCATCAACGCTGTGAGCACGCCTTCGGAGCTATCGGTGCTGGCGCGCAGCCGGCTAAAAGGCGCGTCCAGAATCGTCGCCAGTGTAAAGCAGCAAACCAGCAGAAAGATGACGGTGAGCCGGATCATTACGCGAACGCCTTCCGGCGAAACAGCAGCCACGTCATTCCCAGAAGAAATCCGGCGTAGAGCACGCCGTAAACCGTCGCGCCGGCCCAGATCAACCAATCGATCGCGCCCCAATCATGCACCACCAAATCCCTCACATCGTACCATTCCAGGTGCGGGATAAGATAGTAGATTGCATAGACAATCGTGCCGCCGATGCCCCGCATCCCAAGTGCCACGCCGTTGAGGTGTCCCCCCGCGAACATGATGCCGGCCACGACAATGAGGCAAATCGTCGCGTTGGAAGACGGAGCGGCGAACACAATCGAACCCAACAAGGCCAAGGCGACAACGATTCCCAGGCAAATCCAGTGCAGCCAGATCGCCTGGAAGTACGGCCCCACCGGGAGAGTGTGTTCCCGCGAGGCCACGATGACCCCAAAAAAGAAATAAAACACCATCAAAGCCATGCCGCACGCGGCCCAGCAGCCGACAAACTTTCCGACAACAAACTCGCCCCGCCCCATCGGTTTGGCCAACAATGGGAAAATCGTGCGGCTTTCCCGTTCCGCCGGGATTTGACGGGCCGCCGTGGTCACGGCGATGATGAGCGATGAAATCCAGATTAACAGCAGGCATAAATCCTTGAGGTAGCGGACGATGCGGTTGTCGTTAAAAAAATTGACCGAACCCATGAGCATCGTGATCAGCACCGTAAGAACGAACAGCACGTAAAAATCCTTGCGTCTATACATTTCCTTGATCACAACTCCGGCCACGGCAAAAATGTTGTTCATACGCGGGATTTGGGCTGGTAACCAACGATTTTGAGGAACGCGTGTTCCAAATCGCACTGGTACTCCTTGACCAAGTCGGCCACCGAACCTTCCACGCGCAATTTGCCTTCGTGCAGGATGGCGACGCGATCACAAACGGTTTCAACCTCCCCCAATTCGTGTGATGAGAAAAACACAGTCTTCCCCTCCTCCTTCAAACGCTGAATGATTTCGCGCACCTTCATCCGCCCCAATGGGTCCAACCCGCTGGTCGGCTCGTCCAGGATCAGAAGGTCCGGATTGTTGATCAGCGCCTGGGCCAGCCCGACCCGTTGCTGCATCCCCTTGGAATAGGTCTTGATCAACCGTTTCCGGGCGTCTTTCAATTCGACCAAATCGAGCACCGCGTCGATGCGCTGGTCCCGTTCCCTGGGGGGAATACGAAAAATGCGGGCGTAAAACCGCAGCAATTCCTCCGTATTGAGAAACTTGTAGTAATACGTCAATTCCGGCAGATAACCAATCCGCTGCCGCGCGATCGGCTGCCGGACATCGACCCCAAAAATGGACGCCGTGCCGGCGGTGGCGTTGACGAAACCCAGGAGGACGTTCATGGTCGTGGTCTTGCCCGCGCCGTTGGGACCGAGGAAACCGAAAACTTCGCCGGAATTGACGCGCAAGTTCAGCCCATCGACGGCCAGCTTGGGACCTTTACCCTTGCCCAATTCGCGGTTCGGAAACTCAACCCTCAGATCATGGATCTCCAAAACAGCGCTCATTTCGGTGAGGATACGAAACAAAAAAAAATTTGCTAGGCTTTTCCCCGCGCGCCGCCCAACATGGAGCCGAATGCAGTCCGACGCGCGAATCTACGTCGCGGGACATCGGGGGTTAGCTGGAAGCGCAATCTTTCGCGAATTGCGCCGGCAGGGCTTCACCCGTTTGATCGTCAAGACCCACGGCGAATTGGACCTGCTTGACGCGGCGGCTGTTAAATCTTTTTTCGATCAGGAAAGACCCGAATACGTTTTCATGGCGGCGGCCAAGGTCGGAGGCATCCTGGCCAACGACAACTTCCCGGCAGAATTTCTGTTCAAGAACCTTCAGATTCAAAACCATATCATCGAGAACGCGTGGCGGACCGGCGTCAAAAAGCTTCTCTTTCTGGGCAGTTCGTGCATCTACCCCAAAATGGCCCCGCAGCCGCTCAAAGAGGAATACCTCCTGACCGGCCCGCTGGAACCCACCAACCAGTGGTATGCCATCGCCAAAATCGCCGGCATCAAACTTTGTCAGGCTTTTCGACGCCAATATGGTTGCGATTATATCTGCGCGATGCCCACAAACCTTTACGGGCTGAACGACAATTACGACTTGAATACTTCACACGTCCTGCCCGCGTTGATCCGGAAATTTCACGAAGCGAAAATCGCCGGCGCCAAGACGGTCACCTGCTGGGGCACGGGCGCTCCCAAGCGCGAATTTCTTTTCGCCGATGACCTTGCTTCCGCCTGCGTCTTCCTGATGCGCCGTTACAGCGACGAACAAATCATCAACATAGGCTCCGGCACCGATCTCGACATCAAATCGCTGGCCGACTTGGTGCAACAAACCATCGGTTTTGAGGGGCGGATCGTTTGGGACAAATCGAAGCCCGACGGCACGCCGCGCAAGTGGATGGACAGCTCCCGCATCTTTGGTTTAGGTTGGAAACCGGACATCGATTTGGGCACAGGCATCCGTTTGGCCTACGAGGATTACGTAAAACGCGGACCGGGAAAATAGGGGTTCAGAGAAAATATATTTGGGCGGACCAAAAAGCGGTTCAGAAGCTGGAAATCAATCGGCTATCGGCCAGGCTCCGGGTCCAGCCAGGGCGAACCTGCATAATACCACTGTGAAGGTTTCATCAATTCCACGTGTCCATCGACAAACCCGTTGTTGCTCTGGAAATTCCCGTGGCGCGGGAATGGCCCGCACCAGTTGGGATCGGTCGTTTGATCCGGCGCGTCCGGGTCGGGAGAGATCGGGTCGTCATCGCCGGGGTCGTCAAAAAGCCAGGCGCCGTACTTGATCATGCAGGCGGGGGTGATGCACGTGTTTGGATTGGTCGTGTGGTTCGCCGCCATGCCGCCGTCCGTTGTGTAAACGCACCCCGCAGGCTTGATGACCGACGCCAGCTTTATGCCCGGCACCTCCCAGCCCGGGGGATACCAACACCCACCGAGCGCGAAGTTCGCCGCATAGTCGCCATAAATGGCGTTGGTGCTGTGATCACCCTGACTGTCAACGTTGTAGATCGTCTCGCCGTCGGGCGCAAAGGCCCAAAATCCAGCCATGTGAAAATAATTCCCGTTCTTGACTGGCCGGACGGGGTCCAGCAGCACTGCTTGAGTAACTCCCTCGGATTTGAGATAGACTTGCCAGTTCGCGTTATGCACTTGGTCCCCGGTCAATGTAAACGTCCACGGGAAAAAACCCCCATTATCCGCCGAGTACGAAAGCGACGCGATGAGCAATTGCCTCTGATTGCTTACGCACTGGGCAGTCTTGGCGTTGTCCTTGGCGCGTGCCAGCGAGGGCAACAGCATCGCCGCCAATATCGCGATAATGGCGATTACGACCAGCAGTTCAATGAGCGTGAATGCGTCGGGCAGCCGTGTATCCGGGTTCAGTCCCGGCGCAGGACGATTTCCAATGGCATCGGTTTTCACTGGATTTGGCCACCCATTCGTTGGCGGTTCTTATTCAACCATTGCCCCGCGGAATGTCACGCCCCAAAGGACCCCTGCGCGGGACGAGCCACTTGACTTATCGGCCGACCGCGATAGTTTTTGTAGCAAGATTGGGCGCCCCCACTCCGTAAGTGTCATTAACCGAATGTCGTCCTATGGAACACTATTCCGATACTACGGAGCAAACACGGGTAGAAATCTCGCCGCCGGCCGGTCGCGTTGAATCGCTGCCGCCGGTATGCAAGCCGAAGAAAAAATTCCCGCGCCTGGTGGCCGAAATCCTTTCGCACGGCGGCCCCGGTTATCTCCAATTCGCAATCACCAATATTTGCAACGCCAGGTGTGATTTCTGCGGGTTCGCCGTGGATCGGTTCGATCCGCGCCAGCGTCGTTCCGTCACCTTGGAAGAAGCGCAGGACGCCATCGATATTTGTGTCAGGAATCATATCGGCTACCTCCTATTTGTAGGCGGGGAGCCTCTCGTTCACAGGAACCTTCGCCAAATGGTCCGCTATGCGGCCGAGCGAGGTATTAATCCCATGATTTGCACCAACGGCTCGCTATGGACGGATCAAAACATGCGGGGCGTTGCCGCGGACGGGTTGAGCAGCGTCATCATGTCCATCGACGCGCACGACGTGAAACGCCACGAGAAGAACCGGGGCCTGCCGGAGGTTTGCCGAAAGATCAAACGGGCAAATGAAGTTTTCCGCGAACTGGGCGTGCAAACCACGGCCAGCGTGACGGCCAGCCGCCTGATCGAGGATTATGGGAAATTGCCCGATTTCCTGCGCTCGATGGGTTTTGCCAGTTGCACGTTCAGCTATCCGCTGACGAGCCTGGCTTCGAGTTATCTGAGCTTCAGCGATTCGTCGCTTGTCAATTACAAAACAGAAGAGCTCATCGGCGTCTTTGAAAAGATCAAGCAGATGAAGGCGCGCAGCGGTTTCGCGGTGGTCAACCCGCGCGAATCCCTTACGGAGATGCAGCGCCACCTGCGCGGCCAGGCCGAACGGTTCGGCTGCCTGGGCGGCCATAAATATTTTTACCTGGATTGGAACCTCAACCTCTACCGGTGCCACGCCTGGGATAAGCCGATGTGCAGCATTTACGAATTCGACCAGACCAAGCTCATCCGCGACGGCTGCACCAAATGCATGATTGACTGCTACCGGGACCCGAGCGTGCTGCAATTCATCGCCATCAGCGCGAGCGACGCCTATCACAACCTCAAAAAGGGCAATCTGGGCGCGGCGGCAAGAAACGTTCTTGATCGCCGCAACCTCGCATCGCTCCGCGCGGTGTGGGAAAACTGGAACTGGATTGGAAAGGTCTGATCTTGGGCGACAAATTGCTTGGTTGCCAATCCTGACGGGCTTATAGTTTGTCAATGGTTCATGTTGGAATCGGTTATGATGTGCATCCGCTGGCGCCGGGACGCAAATTGATCCTCGGCGGCGTGGAAATTCCCCATCGCCTGGGGCTCGACGGGCATTCCGACGCCGATGCGCTCATGCACGCCATCTGCGACGCCGTGCTCGGGGCGCTGGGAGAAGGCGACATCGGGCAATTCTTTCCCAATAGCGACCCGCGTTGGAAAGGCGCCGCGAGCAAACTCTTTTTGCAGGAGGCGGCGCGCCAGGTTTCATTCCGCAACGGCACGATCGTCAACGTGGACGCCACCGTTGTCGCGCAGGAACCCAAAGTGATGCCTCATTCCGCGGCGATGAAGTTCAATATTGCCGCGGCGCTGGGCATCCATCCGGCGAAGATCGGCATTAAAGCCACCACCAACGAGCACCTGGGCTTCGTTGGCCGGGAAGAAGGCATTGCGGCCATGGCGGTGGCCAGCGTCGATGTTCCCAATCCACACTAAATTTCCCTCCCATGCCAAAGGCCGAGATTAGTTGGAAACGCGATATGCCGGAGGGCGGCAGGTTTCAGTGCTATGCCCAGCACGTGGGCAGGCAGTGGCTTTTCTATCGCCGGGAGAAACGGTTCGACCAATGGCAGGCGGTCAAAAACCCGCCAGTTGAGGATTGGCTGGCGTTGCTGGACTCAGTGCGCCGCAGAATCACACGCCGTTTGCAGCGTCCCGAAGAGGAGGACAGATTGCTCAAGATTATTTCAGAGCGTTTTCCGGGAACGAAGGTTTGAGTCATCGACAATGTTTTGATGAAACATAGGCCGGTCATTTTAGTCACGCCGAGCACCGAACACAAAGGCGCGGAGTTTGCCGATTCGTCGATCAGCCTGTCCAATCGTTATACCGACGCAGTCATCGCCGCCGGGGGGCTGCCCCAGATTTTCCCGGCGACGACCTCGAAGGCCGTCATCGCCGAGGCAGTGGAACGGAGCGACGGGGTACTGATGACTGGCGGGGATGACATTGACCCCAAACTTTACGCCAAAGACCTCCCGGAAGCCCTGGCCAAAACCGTCGGGCCGCTGGAACCGGACCGCGACACTTGGGAAAAGGAGATGATCGGTGAGATTCTCCTGCGCCAAAAACCGCTTTTTGGCATTTGCCGCGGCCACCAGATGCTCAACGTCGCCCTGGGCGGAACGCTGCTTGTCGATATTCCAACCCAAATGCATAAGGCGTTAAACCATAGACAGATGAATCGAAAAATGGAGCCGGTGCATGAGGTAACCATCGCGGCGGATTCGATGCTGCGCCAGATCACCGGCCGGGAAACCTTGGGCGTTAATAGCACGCATCATCAAGCCATTGGCCGATTGGCCCAGCCATTGCGCGCTGTGGCCACAAGCTCGGACGGAATCATTGAGGCCGTTGAATTAAAGGAGACGGAGCTGTCGCCCTTCCTCCTGGCGGTGCAATTTCATCCAGAGCGCCTTATTGACAACAACGCGGTCTTCTTACAATTATTTAGGAGTTTTATTGAGGCTTGCGCGCGCCCGCGCGATAAAAACATATGAAAGCAAAGGTCATGGTCGTCGATGATGCCGAAGAAGTGCGATACCTCATCGCCACGATTTTGAAGGGCAACGGCTACGAAGCGCTGCCCAAAGCCAACGCCGCGGAATTGCTCGCCTCTTTCGCAGATGTTCAGCCCGATGCCATTCTTCTGGACCTGCAACTGCCGGACGGCAACGGCCTCGAGCTGCTCCCGCAAATCAAGAAGCAATGGCCCGACGCTGAAGTCATTATGCTCACCGGGCATGCGACCTTCGATGTTGCGGTCGAAGCCACCAAACGCGGCGCTTACCATTTCCAAAGCAAACCCTTCGATGCAAAAACTTTGCTGCTGTCCCTGGAACGGGCGCTGGAGCACCGACGGCTCAATCTTCAAGCCAATTCCCTCCACAAGGCGCTCGTCACCATGAGCGGCGGCGCTTCGCCCATTTTTCAAAGCCCGTCCATGCAGGCGGTCTTGCGCACCATCAAACGCGTGGCCCCCAGCGATGTCTCCATTTTGATCACCGGCGAGAGCGGCACCGGCAAGGAAGTCGTGGCCGACCTGATCCATCAATTCAGCCCGCGCAACACCGGACCGATGATCAAGATCAACTGCGCCGCGTTGCCGAGGGAATTGATCGAAAGCGAATTGTTCGGATCGGTCAAAGGCGCGTTCACTGGCGCCAACGTGGACCGCGAAGGTCTGTTCCGCCAGGCCGAGGGAGGAACGCTGCTCCTGGATGAAATTTCCGAAATGCCGATCGACACTCAAAGCAAGCTCCTGCGCGTCTTGCAGGAAAAGGAAGTGCGGCCGGTCGGCGGGCGCGCCACTTACAAGACCAATTGCCGCATCATCGCCGCCACCAACCGGCAGACCGAGGACGCCATTAAATCGGGCAAATTGCGCGAGGACCTCTACTACCGGATCAGCGCCATTACCGTTGATCTGCCGCCCTTGCGCGAACGCCGGGAGGACATCATTCCGCTGGCGACGGCCTTTCTGAAGCGGTTCGACGCGCAGTCGGGCAGGAACATCAGCGACTTTACACCGGCCGCGTCGGAGGTCTTGCGCGGTTTCGAGTGGCCGGGCAACGTGCGTCAACTGCAAAATGAAATTCAGCGCGCCGTCCTGATGTGCGAAGGCAACATGGTTGACGCGCGCGACCTTTCCATCAGGCCCGGCACCGGCGCCGCGGAAGTGACGGACCTGACGTTGATGGAAGCCATGGAACGAAACGCCATCTTGCAAATGCTCAAAGACACCGGCGGAAACAAACTCGAAACCGCCAAACGCCTGGGGATCGGACGCCAGACGCTCTACAACAAGATCAAGATGTACGAGATCGAGTCCTGATATTTTACGTTCACGTCAGACAGGCAGCAGCAGCTTGTCCTTGGCAGCCTCGATTAATGCGATGACCTGTTCCCTCCTCACACCGGGAAAACTGCCAAGGAAATCGTCAATCGATTCGCCACCCTCAAGATAATCGACGAGGTTTTGGACCGGCACCCGAGTGCCAGTGAACACGGGCGTTCCTCCCATGATCTCACGATCACTATGAAATACCTGGTCCAACTCCATCTTTTTCATCGGTTGGAGCTACTTCGATTCCTCCGCGGGGCAAGCGTGGCTTCACAACCCGTCTTCTTCGCAACGGTTTGAGCAACTACGCGGCGTTCCGCCGCGCGGCCCGGGCTATCTTCTCAAGTTTTCCGCGCAGCAGGCCGTTGTTTGCCAACATCCGGTATTGGCCGGTTTGGCCGATGGCCTGGCGCTAGAATTCCCCGCCGGCACATTCCAGAATCAAACCCGCCGCCGCAATGTCCCACAATGAAACGCCGGACTCAATATACGCGTCGAACCGGCCGGTCGCCACATACGCCAACGAAAGCGCCGCGGCGCCCATCATGCGGATTTTGCGCACGCGACGAACAAGGGCGTTGAAGACCGGCAGATTTTCGTTGAGGCTTTTCTCGGTTTTGGAAAAACCAATGGCCACAATCGATTCTTCCAGCGCGCTACGCCGGCTGGCCCGAATAATCCGTCCGTTCAACCGCGCCGGCGCTCCGGCCGTGGCCGTCCAAAGTTCGTCGCAAAATGGGTCATACACCACTCCAAGAATTGTCTGGAATTCCGCCTCTGCCTGCCGCTGCAACGCGATCGAGACGCAGGCGTGCGGAACCCCGTAAGCGAAATTGACCGTGCCATCGATCGGATCGACCACCCAGCGCAACGCGCTGGCGCTGTTGCCCGCGACCCCCTCCTCGCCCAAAATCGCCGAGTCCGGAAAAGCCGCCAGCAAGGTCCGCTCAATGAGCTTCTGGCAGCGGACATCCAGCTCCAGTTTGATGTCGTGCTGGGATTCTTGATTGATGATCTTGCGGCGGGAGCGGTTCTGGCGCATCAATCCGCCCGCCCGCCGCGTGGCGTCCACGGCGCAGTCCAGCGCCCTCGTTTTTTCAAATTTCATTTCAGTTCTTGAACGCTCAGACTGTAGGAATACTTGTCAAAATAAATATTGCCCCCGCTCCATTCCAATTCGCCGCGCTGAAAATCCACGTCGTCGGAGCGCAGGGTGTTCTTGGGGGGGTCCAATCTCTGGCTGTGGTCGCTGTTGGCGGCCATCCGGTAATAATCCAGCCCGCCGAAATAGAAATCGTGCAACTCCTGCCGTTGCGCCGCGGTCAACGCCGTGCAGTATTGCGTGGCAAACAACCCGGCCCACGGATCCACCGGCACCCAGCCGTACGGCTCCAGGTAAATCTCCGTCCAGTCGTGAATGTCCTTGGCGCCGGGAAATATGTCCCAGCCCGTCTGCCACCGGGCCGGAATGCCTTCCGACCGGCACAGCGTGATAAACAACAGCGACTCCTGGCCGCAATCCCCGTAGCGGTGCGTGAGGCAATAATCGCTGATGTTGGTCAGCGTCGAGTACTCCCGCGCAAAACTATATTTGACGTTCTTGCCGATCCAATCGTAAAAGTCCTTCGCCTGCCGCATCGGATTGGTTTCCTCCCCGATGATCTGATGGGCCAGACTCGTGATTTTCTCCGTAAAAACGACGTGAGGCCCTTCCTTGACAAAGGGCGCCAGGGCCGGATCGGTCAAATCCGGACGCCGGATTCTTTCCGGATTCAAGTCAAAGTGAACACCGCGCGCCGTGTAGGTGTACGCGATCTCGAAAGTCGCCCTGCCGTCCGCCGACGCCCGTTGTTCCATGTACGCGGAACGAATCGCGCTGTTCTCAGGCGCGACCGATTTTGCGGGCGGCGACGCGTGCGACATTTGGAAGTCGTCCTGAAACGGATATTGCCGCGGGATCGGAAGCCATG
>DATKFW010000070.1:0-17512 GCA_035511075.1 Vulcanimicrobiaceae bacterium | reverse complement strand
ATGGCCTCCAGCACGTGCGACGCTTTGAGCGACTTGCTCACGCAGCCCGTTCCACTGGCCACCGCGATGCCCCGCATGTCACACAACAAAAGCTGTCCTTCCCCCTCCGTTCCTTCAACGGAGATATTCAGATTGACCGGACTGCGCCCTCGCCCCGGTTCCGGACCATTGAGCCTGATGCGCGGGACGCGGGCGCGCAATCCGTCCCACAACCGCTTCTGCAACCCGGCGCAATGGGCCGCGCGCTGCGCCAAGTCGCGCCGCGCGATTTCCGCCGCGACCCCCGCGCCGACAATCGCTGCCACGTTTTCGACCCCGGCGCGCCGTCCGCCCTCCTGGTCCCCGCCATGGAGAATCCCCTCCACCCGCGCCCGTCGCTGCCTGTACAAAATCCCAACTCCCTTCGGCCCATAAAACCGATGGGGGGAAAAAGAGACGATATCCGCACACAATTCCCGCACATCCACCCCCACCCACCCCGCGCTCGCATCGGCATCGACATACAGCGGAACGCCCGCGACATGCGCCGCATCCGCGATCTCGCGGATCGGTTGAATAGTTCCGATATCATGATTTACATGATGGATCGCCACTAAAATTGTCTTGTCAGTAATCGCCGCCCGGACATTCGCGGGGTCGATCTTTCCTTCGCCATCTACTTCAACCCGTGTGCTGGTAAAACCGTGCTTTTCAAGAAAGGCGACAGAATTGAGCACCGACGGATGTTCGATATTGCTCAACACGATGTGATTCCCCTTGCGTTGATTGGCCCACGCCGTCCCTTTGATGGCAAGGTTGGCCGACTCCGTGCCGTCAGACGTGAAAACGATGTCCTCGGGGGATTCGGCGTTGATCAGTCGGCCGATTTGCCCGCGGGCGTCGGTCATCGCGTCCCGCGCGCGCAATCCGAACTGATGAAGCGAGGAGGGGTTGCCGAATGCCTCGGTGAAAAACGGCTTCATGGCATCCAACACTTCCGGCAGGACCGGCGTGGCGGATTGATGGTCGAGATAGACGTGCCGCATCGCCCTTATTTGTGGCCGCCGGCGCGCGTGGATTCGATCGTTTCCTGCTGGTCAAGCAAGTCGCGCAATGTTGTCTGGGTCAGCACGTCCTTGATTCTGTCCTGCGCCCGCTCGAAGAGCCCGCAAAGAGCGCAACCGCCGGCGTGTTCGCAATCGGGTTTGTCCATTCTGCATCGTTGGAAGACGATTTCCCCTTCAACCGCCTCGATGATCTGAAGAACGGAAATTTCCGCGGGGCTCTTGAGCAGCGCAAATCCACCACGAGATCCCCGAACCGAACGGACCAGTCCTGCCCTGGCCAGATGCTGGAATATTTTGGCGAGGAAACTTTTTGGGATGTGTTCCTCGCGGCTGACCTCGTCGATCATGGCGCGCTGGCCCGGGTTGCGCCGGGCCAAATGCATCAACCCCAGAACTCCATATTCGCCTGCGCGTGTAATTTGCATGGGGCAAAGTCGTTTCAAGAATATAGGCAGCCCGGCCGGGTTCGTCAATTCGCGGTTTGGTGTCGAACTATTGCTTTTGCCTATTGACTTAAGGCGGGGCTTTGGTAGCTTCACCCCTCCTTGAAAGAGGGTTTTGATGAAGACGTATTTGCCTAAGAATCATTTGGAGCAGCGTAAATGGCACGTAGTGAACGCCGACGGAGCGATCCTGGGCCGCCTGGCCGTCCAGGTTGCCAATATTTTGCGCGGCAAGAACAAACCCGTTTACACGCCCCATTTGGACACGGGCGATTTTGTCGTTGTGATCAACGCGGAAAAAGTGAAAGTCACCGGCAAGAAGGAGCTGGACAAGGAGTTCATGACTTATTCCGGCTGGAAGGGCGGCGAGAAGTACGCCACCGTCTCACAAATCCGCGCCCGGCATCCTGAAAAACTCATCACGCACGCCGTCCGCGGCATGGTTCCCAAGAATCGGCTTGGCCGCGTCCTGATGACCAAGCTTAAAGTTTATAAAGGCAGCCAGCACCCTCACGCCGCCCAACAGCCCGCGAGCCTGGTCGCGGTAAAGTAACCACTTCCAACGCCACCTTCTACACTTATGGCAGAGAGCAAAGAATTTCTTGGCACCGGACGCCGCAAGACCGCCGTCGCGCGAGTTCGCATGGCCGCCGGCTCGGGCAAAATCGTTATCAATGGACGCACCTTCGAGAATTATTTCGCCACCGACACATTGCGCACGATGGCTACCGCGCCGCTGACGGTGACCGAAAGCGTCAGCAAGTATGATATCCGCGTGAGCGTCGAGGGAGGCGGGCCGTCCGGCCAGGCTGGCGCCGTCCGGCACGGAATCGCGCGGGCCTTGTTGCACGTCGATGCGGCGTTGCGCCCGGCCTTGAAATCGGCGGGGCTGTTGACACGCGACCCCCGCATGAGGGAACGCGAGAAATACGGCCAGCCCGGCGCGCGCAAACGCTTCCAGTACAGCAAGCGTTAATCGCGACGGGCACAGCAAAATGGCGCATTCGCCGTTTGGGACGAATGCGGCGCACCCCGACAATGATGGGAAGGCCCGGTTCTTTCCGGGCTTGGGCTTCAACGAGGAGGACTGGAAACCCTTGGCAGACCCACTTCGCAAATCGGCCGAGAATCACTCCGTTTCAAAGATTATGGCATCCTCGCATGGAACCCAGTATATTCTCGATGGCCGCATCGAAACTCCCGGCGGCAGGACGCTCTTGGCGCGTGCAATTTGGATTGTTGACGTGGGACTCGACATGCCATGTTTGGTAACAGCGTAACCGTGTGAAGAATGAAGGACGAACATGATAAAAGAACGCAGGCGAGTGGTCTTGATGGCGCCTGTTGGGGAGCGCGAGATCGCTCATGCCCGTGGCTCGGCGTTGGCGTGATGCTGAACGAAGAATACTTATGACACATCAGGCGAAGGTCGCCATCGTAGGCGCGTCCGGCTATTCGGGCGAGGAATTGGTCAGACTGCTGCTCTGGCATCCGCTCGTGGAATTGGCCGCGGTGACCTCGCGCCAATACGCCGGCCAATCCCTGGCGCAGGTTTTCCCTAAATACGCCAATGCTCCGCGCGCCCGGACATTGCGGTTTAGCGAGCCGAAAGCCGGGCTTTTGGCCAAGGCGGCGGAAATCGTTTTCCTCGCCTTGCCGCACGGCGTGGCGGCCGAGTTTGCCGCACCCCTGCTGGATCTGGGCTGCCAGGTCATCGACCTGAGCGCCGATTTCCGGCTCAAAAGTCCCGCTGCTTATAAGGAGTTTTACGGTCACGAACATCCGGCTCCCGATTTGCTTCAAAAATCCGTCTATGGCCTGCCGGAATTTTACCGGGCGGAGATCAAGACGGCGTCGCTCGTCGCCTCGCCCGGATGCTATCCGACCAGCATCTTGCTGCCGGTGATGCCGTTGCTCAAAGCGGGTTTGATCAAGAGCGCCGGAATCATCGCGGATTCCCTGAGCGGCGTCACCGGCGCCGGGCGGAAGGTCGAGGCGGACTACCTGTTCGCCGAATGCAATGAGAGCATTCGCCCCTATGGGATTCCGAAACACCGCCATTTGTCGGAGATCGAGGAACAATTGAGCGCGATGGCGGGCCAACCGGTCATCATTCAGTTTTCCCCGCACTTGATCCCGGTCAATCGCGGGATTTTGACGACGCTCTACCTTGCTCCAGCCAAAAACTTCGGCGACGAGAAAGGTATGGCGGATTTGCAGGAGGCCGTCGCGCGGTGTTACCAGGACGCGTATGGCCAGGAACCGTTTGTGCGACTGTTAGAGGGAAAAGCGCTGCCGGACACCAAGAACGTCACCGGCACCAACGTCATCGAAATCGCGTGGCGTCTGGACCCCCGGACGGGGCGGCTGATCGTCATGAGCGCGCTTGACAATATCACCAAGGGCGCCAGCGGCCAGGCCGTGCAAAGCATGAACATCCTGCGCGGATTCCCGGAAACCGCCGGATTGCATTAATGCACGCCTTTGGCCGCGTGAGATCGAACCTTAATTCGCCATGGACATCGCCGCTAATCTCGCCGCCGTCCGCCAGCGAATTGCCCAGGCCTCTGACCGAGCGGGCCGGGACCCCGCCGGGGTCACTTTGCTGACCGTTTCCAAAGGGCACTCGGCGGAAATCGTGCGCGCCGCCGCGGACCTGGGTCTGGTCCTTTTCGGGGAAAATCGCGTCCAGGAAGCCCGGGCGAAAATCGGCCTCTGCCCCGGCCGCCTGCGCTGGCATCTCATCGGTCATTTGCAATCCAACAAGTGCCGCGATGCCGTTCACTTTTTTGAGATGATCCAGAGCGTCGATAGCCTTTCGCTGGCGTGTGAGATCAACAAATGGGCTGAGAAATTCGCCAAAACCATGACGGTGCTCATCGAGGTCAATGTCGCCGGCGAATCCAGCAAGTTCGGCTACCCACCGGAAAAAGTGCTGGCGGAGTTGAAAGAAATCAACGCGCTGCCTAAGATTGAAGTGCATGGATTGATGACGGTGGCGCCGTTCTCGAAGGATTCCGACAGGGTCCGTCCCGTATTCCGGGCGCTGCGCGAACTCAAAGGGCAATGCGAAGGCATCCTTGGCGTTCCCCTGTCGCATTTGAGCATGGGGATGAGCGGTGATTTTGAAGTGGCGGTGGAGGAAGGAGCGACTATTATACGGCTCGGCAGCGCCATTTTGGGCCCGCGCTCCGCGCCCAAAACGCAGCCGGCAGACCAGTAGCTATGGATTTGACAGTGGAAACATTTCAGGCCGAGATCACGGAAGCCTTGAAGGCTTACGACAAACACGTCGTATGCATCGACAAGACGCCGGACGACTGCAAGCAGGCCTTGCTGACGTTAATGGACAAAGCCATCCGCGCCTATGTCAGCCGCGGACCGCATTTGCGACACGGCATCGCCTTGGACAAACAGGTGACAATCATTCTCAGCCAGACCGAACAGGACCTTCCCCTGTGCGGGATTTATTTCAATTTGCACTCGCCCTACAAGAGAAAAGCCCCGGTCAAAGCCAGGAAAGAGGACTGAGAGCGCGTTCCAAAAACACCGGCCTGCCCTGTTTCGCCGGGTGATTTCGTTTTGATGCGCTCGTTCATTGGTGAAAGCCAACAACGATGGCGAAATCGTTCCAACTGGCTGGAGAACCTCCTGTGGGGAACATGTAGTAATAAAACGAGCCCTCGGCTGTCGTCTGAATGTAGATATTCGTTGTGTCATACGAGACCGACGCGAAAACGCCAATGGGTACGTCGAAGTTATTATTGAAGCATACGGAGCTAAACTCGGTCATTTGTCCTGCAACCATTCCAGCGTCACGATCAGTGGTCGTGCAAAGAAGTATCGGATGAACGAAGCCCGGAAACGTGCCCAGACCGTGGGGGTATGTGATATTTAGTGCGGTACCGTCGATCATATTATTTGTGATGTAAGTGGTTGTTACGCCGCCGCCTGGGCTTACGCTGATCACACCGCTGTTGACGTTAATGGAAGTGCCGTCCGGTTGGACGACGCCCAAAGTGGTCGTGGTGGCAACCGGCAATTGCGCCACCGGCACCGTCCCGGTGGTCAGATGCGAGGCATTGAGACCGGTCAATCCGGCGCCTGTGCCGCTGATTGCGCCGGCGATGACGTTATTGACATTCGTGACGATCGACACCCCCGCAAAGTTGTTGGTGCCAGTGAAATCATTTGTGCCGTTGAGCCGGGCGATGTTGGCCGAAAGCTGTGAATCGGAGACGCTGCCGGAGAACGTTGTCGCGGTGGTCGCCGTCGTCGCCGTCGCCGCATTGCCGGCCAGGTTCGCCGTGATGGTCCCGGCGGAGAAGTTTCCGCTGCCATCGCGCGCCACAATGGTGCTGGCGGTGTCCGCGCTCGTGGCGGCATTGGCGGCGTTGGCGCCATTGGCCACATTGATGGCAGTCACGCCGCCCACGGTTGAAACAACCGTCGCGCTTTGAGTTCCAGTCACGTTGCCCGTCAGTGAGCCGGAAAAGTTGTTGGCAGTTGTCGCAGTCGTGGCCGAAGTCGCTGTTGTCGCAGTCGTGGCGTTGCCGGTGACATTGCCAACCAAATTTCCAGTGAACGCGCCGGCGATGACATTGTTGACATTCGTGACGATCGACACCCCGGCGAAGTTGTTCGTGCCAGTGAAATCGTTTGTGCCGTTGAGCCGGGCGATATTAGCCGAAAGCTGCGAATCGGAGACACTGCCGGAGAATGTTGTCGCAGTGGTCGCCGTCGTCGCCGTCGCGGCGTTGCCGGACAGGTTCGCCGTGATGATCCCGGCGGAGAAGTTTCCGCTGGCATCACGCGCCACAATGGTGCTGGCGGTGTTCGCGCTTGTGGCGGCATTGGCGGCGTTGACGCCGCTGGCCACATTGGCGGCGGGCACGCCGCCCACGGTTGAAACAACCGTCGCGCCTTGAGTTCCAGTCACGTTGCCCGTCAGCGAGCCGGAAAAGTTATTGGCGGTTGTTGCCGTTGTCGCGGTCGCGGCCGAATTCGCGGTGGTGGCGGTTGTGGCGTTGCCGGTGACATTGCCAACTAAATTTCCAGTGAACGCGCCGGCGATGACGTTATTGCCGTTGGTCGCAATCGTCACCCCGGCAAAGTTGTTCGTGCCGGTGAAATCGTTTGTGCCGTTGAGCCGAGGAATGTTAGCCGAAAGCTGCGCGTCGGAGACACTGCCGGAGAACGTTGTCGCAGTGGTCGCCGTTGTGGCGTTGCCGGCCAGGTTCGCCGTAATGGTCCCGGCGGCGAAGTTTCCGCTGACGTCGCGCGCCACAATGGTGCTGGGCGTGTTTGCGCTGGTGGCCGCATTTGCGGCATTGGCGCCACTGGCGACATTCCCGGCAGTTACGCCGTTAACTGTCGAAACCACCGTGGCGCTTTGGGTTCCGGTCACATCGCCCGTCAGCGAGCCGGAAAAGTTATTGGCGGTTGTCGCCGTTGTCGCCGTCGCGGCCGAATTCGCGGTCGTGGCGGTCGTGGCGTTGCCGGTAACATTGCCAACCAGATTCCCGGTGAAGGCGCCGGCGATGACGTTATTGCCGTTGGTCGCAATCGTCACCCCTGCAAAGGTGTTCGTGCCGGCGAAAGCGTTTGTGCCATTGAGCAAAGGAACATTGGCCGAAAGCTGCGCGTCGGAGACAGTGCCGATCAAATTTGTCGCCGTGGTCGCCGTCGTGGCGTTGCCCGCAAGGTTCGCCGTGATGGTCCCGGCGGCGAAGTTTCCGCTGGCATCACGCTTGACCATTGTGCTGGCACTGTTGGCGCTGGTGGCCGTATCCCCCAGGGCCACTGCGCCGCCGACAGTGGAAGCGGTGATGTCCGTGTTGCCAGTCACCGAAAGCACCCCGGCGTTATTCAATGTCGTTGCAGCGCCCAAAGCCACCGTGCCGCCACCAGTAAGACCGGTCCCGGCAGTCACAGTGATGGAATTGCTTGCCAGTTGGCTATTGCCCACGGTGCCGCTCAATTGGCCGGCAGGCAATGTGCCTGACAAGTTGCTGGCCGTATTGGCGAAGATCGCGTAGGGCACAGGTGTCAATGGCTGGAGCGGGCTAAGCGCCGCATAGCTGCCGACCCCGTTGCTGCGCACACTGATTGCCAGCCAGATTGGGTCGCCGGTGAAGACGGGCCCAAAATCGAGCGCTCTGGTGAATAGTCCGTTGGTCACGCCCACGGCGAGATTGGTTTCGGTACTGCCGATCTGGCTGCCACCGCTGGACGCATCGTACAGGGAGAACTGGAAGTCGTAAAACCCGTTGGCCGGGCTGCCTTCGTTTTGAAGTTGGCCGTTATAAGTAAACGCCGTGCCTTGGGCACGCACGCTATTAGTAATAGAGAGCAGTGTTAACGCGAGAAGCAGCGAAGCGATCGTTTTCATTGTCGGTTATTTGTTGTGCAGAACGGGCACAACACTCTGACTTCCGCCGACTAAAGTCGAGTTTTTATTTCGCCTGTTGGCCACGCAAGAAGACAAGCAGAAGCCGCCAAGTCTCGGTTCGCCCGACTCCGAAACGTAACCTGATTTTAGCCTTCCCGTTATTGCCGGACGGCGCGGCCTTGGTGTAGTTGAAGGCTATGAAAAAGCGAATTCTGTTGGTGTCAGTGGACAGCGATATCCTCAAGGCCGTTCCGCTTATGCTCAGACTGGCTGGCCACAGGGTTCTTATCGCCGATAGCGGCTTGGAGGCTATCAAAAAGGCGCGCGAATTGTTGCCCGATTTGATTTTAGTCGATGCGATATTGCCGGACATGGAAGGCACCACCGTGGTTGATATCCTGGGTCGGCTGCCTTCCACGGCGGATTTGCGGGCGTTATTGCTAAAACCGCTGGAGCCGCAAGACTCACGAATAACCGAAGCCGAACGCGCGTCGCTCAATTCCAGCGGATTACTGGCGCAGATCACGCTGGCGCTGTGCCCTGAATTGGAATCAGAGCGGTCTGGAATGGCGGCGCTGTAGGGGTTTCCCTTACAATGAAAACCGATTGCACCTCACAGACAACCAGTGACATTTTCGCTAGATTGCTGGAAAGAATTTCAGCAATCCCAACGTGCAAATGACTCATCCAACAGTGCCGGTGGCAATCTTGATTGTCTGCCTGATGATATATTGCATCGCAGTCGGCCTGATGTTCCGCAAAGACAACATGGGTTTCCGCCGTCGCTGGCTTCCGCTGGATTATATTTGGGTTCCGTTGGGCGGTCTGACCGTCTTGAGTCTGCTGGCTCTTTGGTGGCACATGCGGTAACCGCACTCGACATTGCGTCCGGGCCGGGGTAGGCTTTTCCCCATGGAACCTGCGGTTTTTGACCTCAAAGACTTGTACGCAAGCGGACTTGCAAGCGTTCTTTCACGCTTCGATTTGCAGCCAGTCAAGCATGGGCCTTCGGGTCTTTGCCAACCTGGCCATAGCTGATTGATGAGCCAGGACAATTACGACGCGCTGGTCATTGGTGGCGGACCCGGAGGCAGCACGGCCGCCGCTTTTCTCGCCCGCGCCGGCAAAAAGGTTCTCCTGCTGGAAAAGGAGGTCTTTCCCCGTTTTCACATCGGCGAATCGCTCTTGCCGTATAACATGCGCATCTTCAGGGAGCTGGGGGTCGTTCCGGACTTGGAGGCCGCCGGCTTCCCCAAAAAACTCGGCGCCCAATTTGAACTGGGAGACGGCTCCAAATGCGTCGCATTCGTTTTCCGGGATGGAAAATTCACAAAGGAGACCCAGGCTTTTCAGGTCGAACGCTCGACCTTCGACCATCTCCTGCTCAAAAATGCCCGAAGGCTCGGCGTGGACGCGCGCGAGGGCTGGACGGTCCGCCGAACACAAACCAACCAGAATGGCGCCACAGTCGAGACCGCCGATCCGTCGGGAAAAACCGTGGCCTTTTCCGCGTCTTTTCTGATCGATGCCAGTGGTCGTGGCAACCTGACGGGGAATCAGGAGGGCCTTCGCGTCATGCATCCGGGCCTAAAAAAGCTTGCCCTCTTCGGCCATTTTTATGATGTCGATCTGGATCCGGGCGACCGCCGGGGCGACACGGTCATCACGCGGCTGGCCAATAAGTGGTTCTGGTTCATTCCCGTTTCACCTGTCAAGACAAGCGTCGGCTGCGTCCTGGACACCGACGAGTATGGCCGCCTGAACGCGCCGCCCGACGAATTGTTCCGGCGGCTCATCGAATCCAGTCCGCCTGCCAGCAGACGGATGAAAAACGCCCGCATTGCCGAACCGCTGCAAACCACGGCGGATTTTTCCTACCACAACCGCCGCCTCGCCGGCCAGCGTTTGCTTCGCGTCGGCGACGCGGCGGGATTCCTGGACCCGATCTTTTCTTCGGGTGTCTACATGGCGATGATCTCGGGAAAATTGGCGGCGGAGGCGATCCTTGAATCATTGGGCAACGGCTGCGACGCGCGTCCGCTGGAGCGATACGAGAAAAAATTCTTCGGCGCGTTGAAATTTTACTCGGAGATGATCGATGGCTTTTACACCACGCCCTTCATGGAAGTATTCATGGAGCCGCGCGAAAAATGGAACCTTCCCGCCGCCGTCAACGCGGCGCTGGCCGGCGAACTCCGGGGCAACTGGCCGCTGCGGTGGCGCATGCGCCTGTTCTTCCTCCTGGTCAAACTACAGGGCCGCCGGCCATTCCTGCCCCGCATCCGCTTTTTAGCCCCGGCTCTCGATGCGTAATTTCTTGGCTTTATTGACCCTTCTGTCCCTGTGCGGATGTTACAGTCACAGGGGCTATTCATGGTCTCCCTCCGATCTCTCCAAGCCGGGATGGCGAATCTGGAACGGACAGGCCGTCTGGAAACCGGGAAAATCAATTCCCGAACTGGCGGGCGACGTGATGGTAGCGGTAAATTCCAACGGCAACGCCATCGTCCAGTTCTCGAAAACCATTCCCTTCGCCACGGCGCGCCTCGACCGACTCCGCTGGCAAATCGAATTCCCCGCCGGAAACCGCCTCTACTCGGGCCGGTATCCGCTCCCATCCCATTTCGCGTGGCTGCAATTGCCAGCCCTGGCAGAGGGAATGCCGCTCTCAAAGCCTTGGGCCGAAACAGGAACTCTGGATCAATGGCAGATTGTCAACGGCGGCGCTGGCGAGACATTGCGCGGTTACTTGAGCGCCCCATGAGTATCGCGCGCCGCTGGTTTGTAGCTGTCTTGCTTCTGGCAATTGTCGCGGGCTGTTTCCGATTGCACTTCGATGTTCAGGTTCTGGACCTGTTGCCGCCCCATCTCAAGCCCGTTGAAGGTCTCAAGCTGTATGAGGAAAATTTCGCCAACAACCGCGAGTTAATCGTTTCTCTGCGCGTGGCCGACGCCCCGACCGCTGACGCGGCGGCTGAATCGCTCGCGGCGGCGTTTCGCGCGCAAAGCAATCTGGTCGAATCGGTCCGGTGGCGGCCCATCTGGCTGGAAGATCCGGCGCTGTCCGCCGAATTGCTGGCTTACATCTGGTTTAATCAGGCGCCACCGGATTTTCGAGCGCTGGCGGATCGACTCGCTGAAACCAACCTGGTCAACGTCCTTCAGTCCACCAAGGAAAACCTCACCGTTTCGTTCTCCCCGGCGGATCTGGCGCGAATGGCTTACGATCCGTACGGCATGACCGCGCTGCCGGAAAGCACAATGGCGCAAATTCCGCAATCGATGCGCGATCAAAATTGGTTTGCCTCCGAGGATGGAACGTATCACGTCCTTTTCGTCCAGGCCCGTTCTGATCTGGCCAATTACGCGGAGACCATCGAGTGGGTCGATGCCATGCAACGGGTGGCCGGTCAATGGCAGCGGGACAACCCCAGATTTGCTGGAGCGCGTCTGGCCTTCACGGGCCCGCCCGCCTTCGTCGCTGAAGCCGCGGCCGGCATGCGTCACGATCTGACCGCGTCCGTCCTGGGCACACTTGTGTTCATCGGATTGCTCTTTTGGATCGCCTACCGTGATTGGCGGCCGTTGATCTTGATCGTCGCGCTGCTTAGTTTGATCGTCGCTGTGGCGCTTGCCCTGGGCGGGTTGCTCATGGGCACCCTCAACGTGGTCAGCCTTGGATTTGCGGGCATTCTCCTGGGCATTACGGCCGATTACGCGTTGGTGAGTTACCAGTCCTCCCTGGCAAACCGCGAGACGGACCCGGGAGGTGCGCGGGGCAAGGTCGCGGCGGGGATCATGTGGTCGGCCGTCACGACGGCCGGGGCCTTTTTATTTCTGCGCGTAAGCGGTTTTCCGGGGTTGGCGCAACTGGCAACCCTGGCGGCGCTCGGGTTGGTCTTCGGGGCAATTCTCATCTTGACGTTCTTTCCGATGGCTTTCAAGTTCGCGGGAAGCCAGCGCAAGACTCCGCGTCTGCCCCCTTTCACCCGGACCAGGACCTTCGCCGTCCTGGGCACCGCGAGCGTGATTGCTTTTGTCATTGCGGGCTGGGCGTGGAGACGACCTCTCATCGATTATGGCGGAGAGGCCCTCCAACCCGTCAACAGCCGCCCCTACGCCGCGTTAAAGGAAATGGAACACGAATTGGATCGCTCCGAGGAACCTTATATCGCTCTAGTCCGCGGGAAAACCGAGCAGGACGTTCTCCGCCGGCTGACCGCTCTGAACGCCGCGCTGACCAACGCCGTGGCCCATCGGGAAATCGCGTCGTTCATGCTTCCGCTGTTGCTCTGGCCCCGCCCGGAAGCGCAATCCGCCAATCGGCAAACAGCTCAGCAATTGTGGGACAACCGGGCCGCCTTGCGCGAGGCCGCGTTGACCAACGGGTTTTCCACCAATGCGCTCGTGTTGACCGACGCGCTCCTGACGACCTGGCATCAAGCCGCGCAATCGCCGGGGGTCTTTTGGCCTACCAACGAAATGAGCCGCTGGATTTTGCAGCGGGTCGTAGCCCGGAATACCAATGGCTATCTGGCGATGGGACCCGTTTACCCGAACAAAGGCGCGTCCGCCGCCGCCGCGGCGGAACTCACGCGACAACTTCCCGCCGATGACACGTGGCTGGCCGGATGGCAGCCGCTGGCGGGCCAATTATTGCGCATGATCGGCGGCAGGCTGGCCTGGATGCTGGGCGGCGTCCTTGTGTTCCTGGTCATCGCTCTGCGGCTGGCGCTGGGACTATGGATCGACGTCCTGTTGAGCGCGTGCGCGCTGGGGTTGAGCGGACTCTGGCTGTGCGCGTTCATGCAAATCATGGGATGGTCATGGAATTTGCTCAACGTCATGGCGCTCCCCCTGCTCCTGGGCGCGGGCGTTGATTACACCATTCTGATGCAACTGGCTTTGCGGCGTCATCGCGGCGATCTGGACGCGGCGCACCGCGAAATCGGAGTTGCCCTGGTCTTGAGTTGCGCCACCGCGGCCGCCGGCTTTGGGTCCTTGTCATGGGCCTCCAATGCCGGCCTGGCCGGCCTGGGCCGCGTCTGCGCCGTCGGAATTCTGGCAACCGGTTTTGTCGCCATTTTCCTTCTGCCATTTTGGAGGCGCGGTCACGAATACTCCGGCGCCCCGCCCACGGCGCCCCCCGGAATCTACTGCGCAACGTCCTGGAAATTCGGCTTGACGATCGCGCGCGTCATCCCGCAACGGCTGCTTTATGGCGCGGCGGAATTCCTCTCCGTCTGTTACTGTTGGATGCGCCAAAACCGGCGCGAAACCGTCATCGCCAATTTGCTGCCCACCACCGGCGGCCGCCGGCCGGAGGCGCAAAGAGCCTGCCGGCGGCTCTTCCGCAATTTCGGCCACAAACTGGTTGATCTGTGGCGTTGCGAAGCGGGACTGCCGGTCGCGCCGCTCATCACCGAATTCGTCGGCGCCGAGGCGCTATTTGAGGCGCATCGCCGCAAACAGGGCGTTTTGTTGGTCACGCCGCATCTGGGCAACTGGGAAGTGGGCGGCTACGCCCTGGCGGCGCGGGGCATCAAACTGTATGTCGTCACCTTGAGCGAGCCGGCGCCGGGTCTCACGGAAACCCGGGCCCATGCACGGGCGCTAAATGGGATCGAAACAATCGTCGTGGGGGACGATCCGTTCGGTTTTGTGCAAATCATCAAACGTCTTCAGGACGGCGCGGTTATGGCCATCCTGCTGGATCGCCCCCGCGAAGCGTCCCGCGTGACTGTCGATTTTTTTGGACGCCCGTTCCACGCTGCCGTCGCGGCCGCGGATTTGGCGCGCGCTTCGGGCTGCCTGATTTTGCCGGTTTTTTTGCCTCGCGCCGGACGCGGCTATCGAATTGAACTTCTGCCCGAAATCGCCTATGAGCGCAATGAATTGGGCGGCCGCGAGGCTCGCCAACGGCTGACCCAGCGGATTTTTCGCGCCTTCGAGCCTTTTGTGCGACAATACCCCGACCAATGGTATCATTTTATTCCGATTTGGCCCTCTGCAAAAACGTATGAAGAAACAAGTACTCCTGCTGTTGCTGATGGCGCGCGTGGCAGCCGCCGCGACCAATGACCAACTGGTGGATGACTGGATTGCGGCGCAATCGTCCGTCCGCGCGTGGGAGGCGGATTTCAAACAGACCCGGCAATTGAAGGCCCTCACGGAGCCTCTCGTGGCGACCGGCAAACTCTGGTTCGCCGCACCGGACCGCTTTCGTTGGGAAGCCATGAAACCCGCCCCGACCCTTGCCGTGCGCGAACAGGATGAACTCCTCATTGTGTTCCCAAAACTGAAACGCGCCGAAAAATATTCCCTCGCCAGGATCAGGCAGGGGCCGTGGAAGGATTTGATGGGATTGCTTGACACGGGCTTTCCCCGGAGCCGCGCCGACTTCGAACGGCAATTCCATGTCCGCGACGTCGTTCCCATTCCCGGCGGCCAGCGCCTCGTCATTCAACCCAGGTCCGCTCTGGTGCAAAAATACATGCCGGAAATCGACATCGACATCAGCACGCCGGAGCTGACCCTTCTTGCGACAAGCATGACTTTCGTGGACGGATCGGTGTTGAAGAATGAATTTAGCAATCCTCAAAAAAATCCCCCGATCGACGACGCTTTGTTTCATCCGGCGCTTGGGGCGGATTACAAAATCACCGAACCCCTTTCGGCCACCGCCCAATGAATGCCGCATTGAACCGGCTGCCTCACGGCCCGGAATTCCGTTTTTTGGACAATGTGCCCGCGCTGGAACCGGGCAAGAGCGGCGCGGGCCAATACACCGTGCGCGGCGACGAGCCGTTTTTGCGCGGCCATTTCCCCGGCCAGCCGATTTTTCCGGGCGTGCTGCTCGTTGAAGCCGCCGCGCAACTGGCCGGATGCGTCGCGCAAAGCGATCCTGACGTTCCCCCGTTGCGCGATTTGAAGTTGACAGCGATTCGCAACGCAAAAATCACCGGGACCGCCCGCCCCGGCCAGACCATTTGCCTGACGGCCACCGTCCTGGCGCGCATGGGAAACATGGTCCAGGCCTCCGTCACCGCAACGGTGGACGGTGTGACGGTGTTGCAGACCGAGTTGACGTTGGCGGGCGCGACCCCGTAAGCTTGGCGGCATGATAAACCCATTTACTCGCCCGTTTGCCGTCGGCCTCGCCCTGGTCTCGGCTATTTCCCAATTACACGCTGACGGACTCTTGCTGGTCGCCAATAAAGGAGAGCAGACGATGGGAATCATCGATCCAGTCGCGGGCCGGCAGTTGGCCACTGTGCCCGAAGACGGAGTCACGGGGCATGAACTGGCCGCCTCGCCGGACGGCAAGCGCGCCTTTGTGCCCATTTACGGCAATTCCGGCGTGGGCAAGCCAGGCACCGATGGAAGCTTGCTCCGAGTGATCGATCTGGCTTCGCGACAAATCGTCGGCACGGTCGATTTTGGCAAGGGCGTGCGCCCACACTGCGCGGTGATCGGCCCCAAGAACGGTTTGCTCTACGTCACCACGGAATTGGACCAATCCGTGACCGTGATCGATCCGGCCACCCTCAAAATCGTCGGTCGTGTGCCCACAGACACTCCCGAATCGCACATGCTGGCCATCACCCATGACGGCCTTCGCGGTTACACCGCCAATGTCAGTTCGGGCACCGTTTCCGTGCTTGACCTTGTGGCCGACAAATTCATGAGCAGCATTCCTGTTTGCAAAACGACGCAACGCATCGCGCTCTCTGTGGACGACCGGTGGGTTTTCACCGCCGATCAAGACAGTCCCCGCCTCGCCGTCATCGACACTGTGCGCAACGCGGTGGATCATTGGATTCCGCTGCCCGCCGTGGCCTACGGCACGGCGCCAACGCCGGATGGCCAATGGCTGGTGGCGGCTCTACCGGGAGCGTCCAAAGTGGCCGTGATCGATTTGCGGTCGATGAAAGTGGCAAGCACAATCGACGTGCCAAAATCGCCGCAGGAAGTGCTGGTTCGTCCCGATGGCGCTGAAGCCTATGTCTCTTGCGACGCTAGCCGGAAGGTTGCCGTTATCGATACCAGAGATTGGACGGTCAGCAAGCTCATCGACGCCGGTCGCGGTGTGGATGGCCTGGCCTGGGCGCCGTAGCAACCCTCCAAAAATGTCCAAACACGAATGGCCGGCGCGGTGCGCCGGCCATTGTGGCGAATAGATTCTCCCGGGACGTTAAACGGCCAGCGGGGTTTCGAGGACGGCCACGGGTTCCGGCTCCTCCACAGGGAGCGGTTCAACCAATGGCTTGAGGTCCACCCGGCGATGGGTCATGTAGCCGGTGCCGGCCGGGATAATGTGACCCATGATCACGTTCTCCTTGAAACCTCGCAGGTAATCGACCTTGCCCATCGTGGCCGCTTCCGTCAGCACACGCGTGGTGTCCTGGAACGAGGCCGCGCTGAGGAAACTCTCGGTTTCCAGAGAGGCTTTGGTGATGCCCAACAATACCGGTTGCGCTTCGGCTGGCTTGCCGCCCATTTTCTCGACGCGTAAATTCTCCTTCTCGAACTCGATCTTGTCGATTTGTTCGCCCCATAGGAAGACCGTATCGCCCGGCTCCGTGACACGGACTTTGCGCAACATCTGGCGGACAATGATCTCAATGTGTTTGTCATTGATGGTCACACCCTGGAGGCGATAGACCTCCTGGACCTCGTTGACGAGGTGTTCCTGCAACTCCTGGGGGCCGCAAATGTCGAGGATTTCGTGCGGATCGACGGGGCCTTCGGTCAATTGCTGGCCTTTCTTGACAAAGTCGCCCTTGAAGACGATGACGTGCTTGCCGATCGGGATCAGATGCTCCTCTTCCACCGAGGTTTGCGGGTCCTTAATCAGGATGGTGCGCTTGCCGCGAACGCTGGGTCCAAAATCAACCACGCCGTCAATCTTGGAAATTTCAGCGGCGTCCTTGGGACGGCGGGCCTCGAACAATTCGGCCACGCGCGGCAGACCGCCGGTGATGTCCTTGGTCTTGGAGGATTTGCGCGGCGTCTTGGCCATCAACGTGCCGGCCACAATCTTGTCGCCTTCGCCCACGACGATGTGCGCGCCGGAGGGAATCGGATAGCTGGCGGGCGGTTCGCCCTTGTCGCTAAGAATGACGATTTGCGGGTGGAGGTCTTCCTTGTGTTCGATGATGACCATCGCCTCCTGGGCGGTGGCTTGATCCAACTCCTGTTTCATGGTGACGCCTTCGATAATATCGACAAACTTCACCTTGCCGCCCTTCTCGGAGAGAATGGGGACGTTGTAGGGATCCCACTGGACGAATGGGTCGCCTTTCTTGACCTTCTTGCCGTTCATCACGGAGATGACCGAGCCGATGACAAGGTTGTGCGTTTCCAATTCGCGTCCGCTATCTTCGGCCATGATGGAAATGGAGCCGTTTTTGTTCAAGACGATGTTGTTGCCATCCTCCAACTCAACCAGGCGGAGTTCGTTGTATTGAACGATGCCGTCGAACTTGGCCTTGATATGGGGCTGCTTGAAAACCTGCGAAGCCGTGCCGCCGATGTGGAACGTGCGCATGGTCAACTGGGTGCCGGGTTCGCCAATGCTCTGCGCGGCGATGATGCCAACGGCTTCGCCCAGCTTGACGAACTGGCCGGTG
>DATKFW010000069.1:0-32544 GCA_035511075.1 Vulcanimicrobiaceae bacterium | reverse complement strand
GGAAAGAGAGGAGAATGATTTTATCAATATCCCGGAGAATCAACGCAGAATGGTTTTTCGGTTCCCTGCGCCAGCGCGCGCCTAGCCGGTCTCTTCGCCCGGCTCATACCGCGCGAAAAGGGTTGAGTTTTTTGGCACAGCGTGTCACACTGTGGTCATATGAAACGCCATCATGTAACTCTTTCGGAGCCCGTCAGCAAGGCGTTGCGCGCGCAGGTCAAAAGCGGACGTTACAAGGACTTTTCCGCTGCCATTCAAGACGCCGCCTGGCATTACTTTGTCGGACAATCCTCGGTCTTTGAAGAGTACGGTGTGAAAGCGGAGGATGTGGACAGGGCTGCCGCGCGCGACCTGGCTGCCATCCAGCGTGATCGCAAAGCCGGACGGTTGAAAGCCTGGAAACCATGATTTACGCGCGGCCGCGCTATGCACGAGCCTGGCGCAATCTGACTGTCGCTCAGCAGGCCGCGGTAAACGCCGCGGTGGCCCGGTTGGAGGCGGCTTTTGGCAGGCCACACGAAGATTCCGGCCTTGGATTGCGAGCATTCGGGCGCTACTACGAGGTTCGGGCCGGACTTGGGTTGCGTGTCCTGGTCTTGAACGAGAGGGGGGATTTGTTCCTCTGCTTTGTCGGCAACCATGAACAAGTGCGCGCCTTCATCAAGCAAGGAAATTAAGAACGACGGTCACGTCGAATCGGCTTGCCTCGGGGCGCGTTCGCGCGGCCTATTTTCGCGGTGGAGAGATGGCAGAGTGGTTTAACGCGCACGCCTGGAAAACGCGTGACGTCTATCCCGTTTCTTCGCCCAATTCGACGTTCCAGTACGCCAAATCCAGGAAATGCTTCCAACTGTCGTGCTGGACGCCAAAGTTGACCTGGACGAATGGGCGCCATTTCGGACGTTTTGGTTTTCGCACCAGGTGCATGCCGGCTTCCTGAGGCGTTTGATTGGCCTTTTGCGTATTGCACCGGATGCAGGAGCAAACGATGTTCTCCCAGGTTGTGGGGCCGCCGCGGTCCCGCGGGATGACGTGATCGAGGTTCAAATCCTTGCGTTCAAATATCTCGCCGCAGTACTGGCAGGTATTGCGGTCCCGCTCGAAAATGTTGTGCCGCGTGAATTTGACCTCCTTTTTCGGCAAACGGTCGAACATCAGCAGCAGGATGACGCGCGGCACCCGAATCTTGAAGGAAACGGTGGCGATGGTTTCCGGATGGGGCTCCTGCTCGGAGAGATCGCGCCACTGATGGAAGCTGAAAGTTTGAAAAGCGCCTTCGGAATCCGCAAAAACGACCTGGGCATGACCTTCGAAGACAAGAGTCAGCGCGCGCCGGGCGGTGCATACGTTAACCGCCTGCCAGAGGCGGTTGAGCACCAGAACGTGTTGATTGAGAAAGGAACTCATATCGAACAACTTTGCGCAACCTAACATGAGGCCGCTTGAAGTGTCAACGGCCCCTTGTCCATGCGCCAGGGACGCGGGAATGATTTGCCAATCGCATGTCGCTTTGATTAGGATGACCAACCTATGAGATGGATTGCATCCCTTTCGCTTGTTCTGCTTTTGACGGGCGCCGTGCGCGCGACCGGTCCGGACGATCAATATTTGGGTATCTACAATGAGCTTCTGCAGGGGGACACCCTGCAAAAAGACGGACAGGTGCGCGCCGCCGCGGTCAAATATCTTGAGGCGCAGAAGCGCTTGCAATCGTTCAAGGCCGATTACCCGGACTGGAACCCGGACGTGGTCGCGTTTAGGCTGGAGTACCTGGCGGACAAAATGCAGGCGCTCGGAAGTGCGTTGCCAGCGGCCACCGCTCCCACCGAGGTGGCCGCGCCTGGCCCTTCCGGGAGCGCCCTCGAGCCGCAGATCGCGGGGTTGCAGGAGCAAGTGCGCGCGTTGACGGCGGAAAATGGTGAATTGGAAAACAAGCTGAAAGAGGCTCTGAGCGTGCAGCCGGCAGCCGTCAGCCCGGTTGAATTGGCAAAGCGCGAGCAGGAGGTTGTCGCGCTCACCAAGGAACGAGACTTGCTCAACGTCGCTCTCGATCAGGCAAAGGGGGCCCAGGCCGCGGGCGCCGAGGCCTCGAACTCCAAGCTGGCCGAGGAATTGGCCGCGGCACAACATCAAGCCGGCGAGGCAAATAAGAAATTGGAGGACGCCAGCCGCGAGTTGGCGGCATTGAAGGCGGCCCCGCCAATTCAAACCGTGTCGCCCGAGACCGCGCGGATCGCCCAGGAGCGCGATCAGTTGAAGGAGGAGCTGGCCGCTCGCACCAAGGATTTGGCCGATGCCGAGGCGCGTGGCGATCAAGCTGTCCTGACCGCTCAAGCGCAGCTCAAGGAAACGCAGGCGCAACGCGATCAGTTGAAGGAGGAACTGGCCGCTCGCACCAAGGATTTGGCTGATGCGGAGGCGCGAGGCGATCAAGCTGGTTTGACCGCCCAGGCGCAGCTCAAGGAGGCGCTGGCGCAACGGGATGAGTTGCAGAAGAAAATGGACGCCGCCGCCACGACGACCGCTGCCGGCAACGCGGAAATAGACCGACTGCGGGCGCGCCTGGCCGTATTGGAAGCCAAAGCGACGCCGTACACGCCGGAGGAATTGGCGGCGCTGCATTCGGCGCCCTCACGACCGCCCGCGCAATTGCCGGACGCGGCCGCGGCGCCTCTCAAACGCCCGCACGTCGCGCATTCCGCCAAGGACCTGCCGCCCGGGGCCGGCCCGCTGATGGCCGATGCGTTGCGGGATTCGATGGAGCACGATTTCACCCACGCGGAAGAAATCTACAAGGAAATTCTGCGTCAGGACGAAAACAATGTTTACGTGCTGGCGTACCTGGCCAATGCGCAGTTTGCCGAGGGCCATCTTGAGGAGTGCGGCACGACCGTGAACAAGGCGCTGGCGGCGGACCCGGATGATCCTGCCAGCCTGTATTTGCTGGGCATTTTGCGCTACCGCCAGGAGAGACTCGACGACGCGCTGGATGCGTTGAGCCGCTCGGCGCAACTCAATTCCACCAATCCCGGCACCCAGAATTATCTCGGCTGCGTCCTTGCGGACAAGGGCCAGCGCCCGGCGGCCGAAAGCGCTCTGCGTAAAGCGCTGGTCATTGAGCCCGACTATCCCGACGCCCACTACAACCTTGCCTTTATTTATGCTACCGAGAAACCACCGTCGCCGGAATTGGCGCGGTGGCATTACAAACGCGCGGTCGATTTGGGCCACGCCAAAAGCCCCCAACTCGAAGGGATCCTGGCCGCGGAGAAGTAGCCGTCAGGTTGCCGCGGGCGCAAGACGCGCCAGATACTCGAACGAATAGATTCCGGTGGCGTGTCCGTCGGCCCAAACCGGGGTGATGCCGTAGCCGCCCACGTTGGCGATGCGTGTCAACTGGAAAGAGCGTGGAGAAAGCGGCTTGTCCGGCCCTTTGTGGAGTTGCCCCATCACGTCCCGTTCCCCAAGGCACCCGGCACAGGGGCAGGCGCGCCGCAAGGTTTCCAGGCCGACAAAACTCTCCGCTCCATCCTCCCACTTGATGGCCAGTTCCGCGCCAATGATTTGCAGGTCCGCCGGACGCATCGGGCAATCTATGCCAAAGCCGCCGGCAAAAGAAACCACAGATTTATTGAACCGGGCCGCAACAGGCATTATTCTGGTGGAACCGCAGTTTCAGCATGGACGGACATGTATAAGAAAATTCTCGTCGCCCTGGAAAACAGCCGCGCGGATCAGGCCCTGATTCCGCACGTGACGGAATTCGCGCGCCAATTCAAGGCAGAACTGCTGCTGGTCCACGTAGCCGACGGCTGGGTCGCGCGCAATTTCGAGAAGATGCTCCTGGCGGAATCCGAAGAGATGAAGGAGGATCGCGATTATCTGGAGCGAATAGCGGCGGAGTTGCGCAAGAAAGGGGCGCGGGTTTCCATTCATCTGGCCTTGGGCGATCCCCCGGCGGAAATTCTCAAGACCGCCGCGAGCGAACATTGCGACATGATCGCCATGACGATGCACGGGCACCGTTTCCTGGCGGACCTGGTCCTGGGAAGCACCATCCACCACGTCCGGCATAAATCGCGTGTGCCGATCTTTCTGGCGGCTGCGAAATAGGTTGTTATGAGGATAACATTACTGACTCTGGTCGCGAGCCTTGTTGTTCTTGGGGCGCTTGGGCAAACGAACGACGGCCTGATGCGGCTGCGCGTCGTGGATGCGCAGACCGGGCAGCCCCTGGCCGGCGTCAAAGTCCGCGCGTGGGCCGGGTCGGGATTGGTCACGGATGAATCGGGAAACTGCGCGTTTCCATTGCCGGTGGCCGGGGCGGGGCGCTTTTCCTATCGCATTACGCTGGCCAGGCCGGGCTATGTGGCCAAATACATCACCTGGTCCCAATCCCAAAACGATAAAGTCCAGGACATTCCGTCCCAATACTCCGCCCGGATGGACCCGGGGGCCACCATCGGCGGCTTTGTCAAGAATGAAAACGGCGAGCCGATCCCGGGCGCTCGCGTCCTTTTCTCCGGTCCGCCACCGGCGACCCCCGGTCAACGGGAGCAAAGCGCCGTCGCCCCCAATTACCACTCGGAACGGACGGACGACAACGGACACTGGCAAAACAGCGAGGTGCCAAAGGATTTCAGTCAATTCACGTTCCGCGTGATCCATTCGGATTACGTTCCGGCGGATTTCGCATGCAAGGGAGGGGCCGTTGCGGACCCGGCCATTGTCCAGTTGGCGGAGAGCAATTTGCTGTCCCGCTCAGCCGTGATGCTTCTGACGCATGGAATCGAGCTTTCGGGCGTCGTCCTGGATTCGTCGGGCAAACCGGTGGCGGAAACGACGATTACGCGCGATCACCAATGGCGCAATCCAGCCGCCACGCTGACCACCGGCGACGATGGCCGTTTTAAGATCGCCAACCTGCGTCCCGATGAACTGATCCTCACTTTCCAGGCAAGGGGTCTGGCGGCGCAAACCCGCGATTTGACTTTGAGCAATGGAATGCCCGAATTGAAAATCGAAATGACGCCGGGAAATCTCTTTAAGGGCAAGGTCCTCGATGACACCGGCAAACCGATTGCCGGCGCGCTCGTTCAAATGGACCGGCTGGATATGGGGCCGCTGGAGTACGACTGGAGCGCCGTTACCGATGATCAGGGGCGTTTCCTTTGGGACTCCGCCCCCGGGGGCAGCCATCCTTACTATTTTTCCGCCAGCGGCTATCGAGCGAGGTCGGAACCGGAACTGGTTGCCGATGGCCGCGACAACATCGTCTCCCTGCGCCGCGCGGAAGAGGGAGACAAAACAATTATCGACGGACGCGTCACGGACGCCGGAACGAAAATGCCTGTGACGAATTTCTCCATTTATCTCAAAGAGTTCAAAGGCCGCATGGTCGCGCATACTCGACGCACCGTTTGCGCCACCAACGGCGATTACAGCGTCGCCGTCGATCCCGCGTCCATCGGCTGCATGATTCAAATCGCCGCTCCGGGTTTCGCGCCTCAAATGTCGGAGAGGAAATCGTGCCGCGACGGCGATCAGCGGCTGGATTTTGCGCTGGTCCAGGGCGAGGGGATATCGGGAACGGTTTATCTGCCGGATGGAAAACCGGCGGCCGGAGCGGAAGTCGCCGTTTGCACGGAGGACGCGGGCGCGGCACTTGGACACGCTCACATCAATGACCGGTTCCAAAAGACCATCGTGGCGGCGGATGACAACGGAGATTTTCTTATTCAGCCGACGGACGGCGCGGAGGCGATTTGCGCCGTTAACGAAGCCGGTTTTGCGGAAACGAACATCGACGGCGTCAAAGGACCTTTCCGAATCTCTCTTGTCCCCTGGGGAACCGTTGAAGGCGTCGCCACCGCCGGCGGCGAGTTATTGCAGGGCGAACGGGTTGGATTGATTCGGGGATCGGGACAGGACGGAGTTTCCCTGGACCCTGACGATTTCAGCCTCAAGACCGGCGTGGACGGGGGCTTTGTGTTCTCCAATGTGCCACCGGGCAATGTTGTGCTTTTCCGAGTGGTCACCACCAACCAAATCGCGCCGCAATTCCTTGATGTCAGCGCCGGTCAAACGACCGGCGGGGCAAATTCGGAATTCGATTTGGCGGACACCGATGCCCCGCAAAAAAAGTCGCTTGAACCCGGCGACATCGCGCCGACATTTGAAACGAAAACCGTCGATGGCCAGCCATTGCGCCTCTCTGATTTTCACGGAAAATATGTCCTGCTCGATTTCTGGGCCACATGGTGCGGCCCGTGCGTCGGCGAAACTCCGCACCTTAAAGCCACCTACGACGCCTTCGGCGGCAGCGATCATTTTGTCATGATCGGACTGAGCCTGGACAACAACGTGTCCGCGCCCACGGCTTATGCACAGAAAAACAGTATCAAATGGATCCAGGGTTTTCTGGGGCCGTGGTCGACCTCGGCTGTGACGGCGTTGTACGGGGTCGATGCCATCCCGTCGATCTTTCTAATTGACCCGGAGGGAAAAATCATCGAGCGGGACTTGCGCGGAGATGCGATTGCCGCAGCGGTGAAAAGTGCTTTGGAAAATCGCTAGACCGGCGTGAATGACGCCCTCTTCATCGCCAGTCTGGCCTGCCTGCTGGCGGCGGCGGTGGCGCTGGTCCGCTTTTTGCCGGCGCAAAATGCCGCGTTTATCATCCTGTTGCTGGTCGCCGTCGAGGTGGCATTCGACTACTGGAACGGGGCCGGGCATCTGGCGGAAGCCGCGATGTTTTGGCCGGGGGCGATCATCTTGATGCGGAGAGCGGGACAAATCCTCCTGAAGCCGTGGCGACAGAGGCGCAATTACGGCCTGCTTCTGATCGCCCTGCCCAGTGGCGTTACGGCCGGTCCGCCGTTGATCCTGGACTCACCGGAGAGGGCCGCCGTCCGGTTTTGCGTGACAGCCGTCAGTTTGACATTGTTGACGCCGTGGTTCCTTCAGAAACGCGTCACATTTTCCGGAGAAGCCAAAAAATGAGGCTCAGGACGACGCTGAAGAGCAGGCAGGTCACGATTGGAAAATGGAAGCTGACATTGTTTCTGGTGTAATGGATATCGCCGGGAAGCCGTCCCAGCCAGCCGCGGCCCACGCCCGACCACAGCAGCGCCCCAATGGCCGCCATTACCACGCCGCCAACCACCAGCAGTTTTCCCAGGTCGTTCATCTGCAATTCACTCGGCCACGGAGATTTTTTCGAAACTCTCCTCGATGAAGGTCGTATTTTGAATCCTGGAAAGCCGGGCATACAATCCATTTTGCTCCAACAACTCCTGGCGCGTGCCGCTCTCGACGATCTCGCCGTGCCGAAGGACAAGTATCTGGTCGGCGTTGGCGATGGTGCTCAGGCGATGGGCGATGACAAAGCTCGTGCGATTGGCCATCAGCCGTTCGAGGGCTTCCTGGATGAGCTTTTCAGTGGCGGTATCGACGCTGGCGGTGGCCTCGTCAAGAATCAGAATCGGCGCGTTCTTGAGCAGCGCGCGCGCGATGCTCACCCGCTGCTTTTCCCCGACACTCAATTTGACGCCGCGCTCGCCGACGCGGGAATCGTACCCCTCCGGCAGGCGGACAATGAAATCGTGGCAGTTGGCGGCGCGGGAGGCGGCCAGAAGCTCCTCCTCCGTCGCGTCGAGGCGGCCGTAAAGAATATTTTCGCGCACGGTGCCGTTGAACAGGAAGGCCTCCTGGCTGACCACGCTGATTTGCGAGCGCAACGATTCGAGGGAAACCTCCGCAATGTCCTGGCCGTCGATCGTGATCGTGCCGGAAACGGGCTCGTAAAACGCCGGCAGCAGATTGACCAATGTTGATTTGCCGGACCCGGTCGGCCCCACCAGGGCGATCATCTGTCCGGGCTCGGCCTGGAGCGAAATATCTTTGAGAGCGGCCCGGCCGTTGCCGTAACCAAAGTGGATGTTTTGGTAACGAACCGCGCCGCGCACGGGTTCCTTCAGCGCGCGCTCACGGCGCCCGGGCGCCTCGCGCCGCTCCTGGGTGGCGTCCAGGATGTCGAACACCCGTTCTCCGGCGGCGCGGGCCGCCTGCAACATTTGATTCAGACCGTGAAGGCTGCGGAGCGGTTCGTAAAACATGGACACGTAAAGGACAAAGCCGACCAATGCGCCGACGGTCAGGTTGCCGGTAACCACCAGGCGGGCGCCAACGCCCAGCACCAAAGCCATGCCCAGCGAAGCCATGAACGTCACCGCCGGCAGGTAGATCGCCCAGACTTTCATCACACCCAGGGTGCTGTTGCGCAAATCATCGGCCCGTTGCGCGAAACGCTCATCCTCGTGTTGCTGCCGGCCAAATGCCTTGATCTGGCGCACGCCTTGCAGGCTGTCCATCAGGTACGCGCTCATCGCGCCGGCCGCCTTGCGTTGCGCGCGGTAGCGGCGATGGGCTGTGAGGGTGTACCAGAGTGTGGCGCCGGTCAGCAATGGTATCGGCGTCAGCGCGACCGCCGCCAGCATTGGATTCTTGTAGAAAAGAATGATCCCGACGGTCGCCACGCTCAATAAGCTGACGGTTCCCTGTTCGGTGCCGTCGATCAGCACCCGCTCGACGGCGTTGACGTCGTCAATGACGCGCGTCATCAAATCGCCGGAAGCCCGCTGGTCGAAGTAGCCGACTGGCAGGCGTTGCAGACGCGCAAAGACGTCGCGGCGAATATCGAAGATGACATTCTGCTCGAAGACATTGTTGATGATGATTCTGAGGCTGTTGAACAAATCGCGGAAAAGAAATGCCCCCACCAGGGCCGCCGCCCACCAGAAATAGCTTATTCGCCTGCCGACGGTAACGTCGTTGATGATGGTTTGGACCAGTTGGGGAAAGACGATCGAAAAGCCCAGCGAGATCAACGCGCAAAGGATATTGCCCGCGGCCATCAGACGGTATGGGCGCAAATACACGGCGACTCGCCGAACCACCTCCCACGTCGAGCGGGAGCGCGCGTGGAAGGTCGGATCGCTGTCGGAATTGGATTGCCGATCGCCGTTCATCACTGTGAGTATCCCGCATCGGGCGTTTCTCGCAAGCGGATTGAAAAATGCCGGTGCATCGGTCACATTGACGGGGTTGGTGAAATTTACATGAATCCGAAAGTCAAACTCGCTGCGTACGCCGTGCTGCTGATTCTGGCGGCATGGTTTGGTTTGGCTTTCCGTTCATACTACGCCGCCGTCACCAGTGCCGCCGCGGCGGAGGGGTCCGACGCGGCCCAGAGCAGCCCCGCGGCGCCCCAGCCCACAAACTCTCAGGCCCCCGCACCGCCTTCCACCAATGGCGTGACCAACCTCGCCGCGCTAACCACCAATGCGTCCGGCGACGCCACAAACGCCCCGGCTGCGCCAACCAATGCCACCGCCGCGGAGCCCGCCCCCCGCGCCGCCAGCGCGAATCCGCCCGCCGCGCCGGCCGCGGCGGATATGAGTTCGGCGCGGGGCGCGATGATCCGCTATCTGGCTGGTTTTGTCGTAGTGGTCATCGGATTGGGAGCGCTTGTCGCCGTGGACGTGACGCAATACTTCGGCGGCCAGGCGGGGGATTATTTGTTTTTCGACGTCGGAGACGCCATGCGCGATCCACTTTATGAACGGGCCGAAGCGGAGTGGGCCAACGGCACGTATCTCGAAGCCGTCCAACTTTTGCGCGATTACCTCAAGAAAAACCCGCGCGAGTTGCATGCGTCGCTGCGCATCGCGGAGATTTACGAGAAGGACCTCAAGAACTACCTGGCCTCCGCGCTGGAATACGAAGAAGTGCTCAAGCACAAACTTCCCGCGGAACGCTGGGGATGGGCGGCCATCCATCTTTGCAATCTTTATTCAAAACTCAACCATCAAGACAAGACGCGCGACCTCCTGCATCGCATTGTCAATGAGTACCCGCAGACCGCCGCGGCGCGGAAAGCGCGCGTGCGCCTTGGGTTGGCGGAGGCGGAAGAGGAGCCGGTGACCGAGGAAACGGTGGAAACCTCCCAGGAACCTATCGCGCCGCAGCTTCAGGATATCCACGATGTCCAGGATGAGCCGGAGGCGCCTCCCCCGCCCGAACCGCCCAAGCCGAATCTGCCGCCCGGGTTCCGGCCAAAAAAATAATTTCAGCCGACGGCTTGCATGGGGGGAGCGGCTTTCCTGGGAAGGGTGAAATAGAACGTGGAGCCCTTCTGCAATTCGCTGCGGACCCAGGCCTCGCCGCCGTGCGCCTGGACGATATGCTTGACAATCGCCAGGCCAAGCCCGGTCCCCCCGCTCTCGCGCGACCGCGCGCGATCGACCCGGTAGAACCGCTCGAAAACCCGGCCAATGGCGTCGGGTGGAATTCCGGGACCGTCATCGGACACGAAAACTTCCATTTTGTCGCTCCCGACGGCGCGCGCTCCGACGGCGACGCTTCCTTCGCCCTTGCCGTACTTAATGGCGTTGTCGGCGAGATTGAAGAGGACTTGTTGGAGGCGCTCGGCATCGGCCCAGACGGTTGTGCGCGCCGGGATTTGGTTATCCAGGGCCGTCTTGCGCGCCGTGGCGCGCGCGGCCAGATCGTCCAGCACCCGTTGGGCAACGTCATGCAAATCGAGGGGTTGCACATTCAAGGCGACCTGGCCGGATTCCAAACGGGAAATGGCCAGCAAATCTTCGATTAAAAACAGCAGACGGTCCGAATGTTTGTCGATTTTCTGGAGGAAGCGCGCCGCCTGCTGCGGATCGTTCATGGCGCCATCGAGCAGCGTCTCGGTGAAACCCTTAATGAGCGAGAGCGGGGTGCGCAATTCGTGGCTGACATTGCCGACAAATTCGGACTGCACATTTTCCAGTTCCTTCAAACGCGTGACCTCGTGGAACACCAGCAACTGGCCTTGTTCGACCCCATCGTGGTCGGCGACCATTGCCGCGTTGACCTGCCAGAAACGGCGGCGGGCCCGATGAATCTCCAATTCGGCGTCGGAGATTTTCTTGTCCCCTTGCAGTCGGGCGGCCAGAGCGGCCAGTTCATGCCACCGGAAGGCTTCCATGATGGTAAGCCCGTGAACGTCAGTGGAAACGTCGAAATATTTGCGCAGGGATTCGTTAATCATCTGGATGCGCCCCGAACGGTCCAGCAGCAGTATGCCCTCGATCATGCTGTTGAATAGCGCCTGCTGGCGCGCCTGGAATTGGCCGACGAGTTCCGCCCGTTGCCGGGCCAGCGCCTCCGTGTGAGCAAGGGCGCTTTGGTCCAGTTCCCGTTGATGGCGCATCCACTGCCGCCGCGCCATTACCGCGGCCGCGGCCAGCGCCGCCGCCACGACAAACGCAATCCACCACCACATGGGAGTTTGGTTCAGGGTTGAAACTCGACAAAGCGGTATCCAACACCCCGGACAGTATCGAGATACCTGGCGGCTCCGCCCAGTTTGTGGCGCAATCGGCGCATGTGGGTATCAACCGTCCGCGTGTCAATCAAACTGCTATAACCCCAGACGTCCTTCAAAAGCTGGTCACGCGATTGCACCCGGCCACGCCGCTGGGCCAGCACCGTCACCAGTTTGAATTCCGTCAGCGTCAAATCCAACGGACGGCCTTTGAAACAAATCCGATGGCGCGCGCGATCGATCGAGAGCCCGCCAATTTGGATCTGGCTGTCGTCGGCCTCGCCACCGGTTTTCCGGCGAAGCAGGTTCTTGACGCGCAAGACCAGTTCGCGCGTGCTAAAGGGCTTGGTCACGTAATCGTCGGCCCCCAGTTCCAGGCCCAGGACGCGGTCAATTTCCGCGGCGCGCGCTGTCAGCATCAGAATGGGAATGCCGATGGTGGCCGGATCGTGCCGCAGGCTCTTGCAGACCTCCAGCCCGCTCAATTCCGGAAGCATGACGTCCAGGACGATCAACTCTGGCAACATCTGACGGGCCGCGCGCAACCCGTCCTTGCCATTGGAAGCGACGAGCACGTCGTAGCCGGCGCCCTTCAAATTGACCTCGATCAACTCGAGCAAGTCCGGCTCGTCATCGATGACCAGGACCCGTTCTTTCAACGACTTTGACATTCTCTTCTGATCTTAGGATTAGATGCCGTGAACCGCCATCCTAAAGATGACATGTCCCCGGAGCCCCAACCTACTGTAGATCGCCGGGGCGGAGGGCTTCGTCGATGCGTTTGCTTGCGGCGGGATCGAGGCGCCCCTGGTGGTCGTAGCGCAGCTCGATGACCCACCCGTAAACGTGGCCGGGCCACTTGCCCCCCGGCAGCAACGCGCCCGGATCCGCGCCAAGGCCGCGAAGCAGATCGGGAATCTCGTCGTGATGCCAGCAAATCAGGATGTTCGTTCCGTGCGTTCTGGACTCCAACTCCCGCGCCAGTGTCTCGGGCTCTTTGTCCTTGAAGCTGGTGTCCAGACGAATATTCAATGCCTGGCTCAGAGGTTCCAGTGTCAGCCGCGGCCGATCGCTGTGTTTGGAATCACGGGCCGCGAAAAGGCCGTCCAATTTCAATGGTTTGCCGTCCACCTGGAACGTTTCAAAGTAATGCACGTAAGCCTTGGCCCGTTCCACCCCTTCCGCTGACAAATCATTTCCGACCTCCGGTTTTTCCGCGTGACGAATCACCAGGACCACCGCGTCCCTCAGCCCGCTGGCTTCCTGCGCCGGGGCCGTCGGGCAGAGCACCGCTATGAATAATATCAGCGCCGCCGCTGGCGCCCTGTGAAAAACGTTCATTTGCAGGCGTTCTTTCCTATTTGGTTCCGCTGCTGCCGCCCGATGGATTTTCGATGGGCACGCCGATGAGGTTGCCGTATTCGGTCCAGCTTCCGTCATAATTCTTCACGTCGTCGATCCCAAGGAGGTATTTGAGCACGAACCACGTGTGGCTGGAGCGCTCGCCAATCCGGCAATAAGCGATGGCGGGTTTTTTCGGGTCCACGCCTTTCTCGCCCATGTATATCTTGTTGAGCTCATCGGCGGATTTGAAGGTCCCATCCTGGCTGACGGCTGTGCTCCATGGAATACTCTTGGCCCCGGGAATGTGGCCGGCGCGCTGGGCGGTTTCCGGCAGGTTCGGAGGGGCGATGATCTTGCCGGTGAATTCGTCAACGCTCCGCACATCGACAAGGGTGCGGTCCTTCTGGGCCGATGCGTGCATGACTTCCGGCAAGAGCGCCCGCAACTTATCGTCAACCCTTGACACGGCATATTTGACGGGGGTGACTTGCGGGACATCCTTGGTCAAGGGAGCGTCCGGCTCATTGAGCCATTTGACGCGGCCGCCATTGAGCAAGTGGACTTTTTGATGCCCGTAGAGTTTGAAAAGCCAAAACCCGTAGGCGGCGAACCAATTATTGTTGTCACCGTACAGCACGACCGTATCGTCGTTGGCGATGCCCGCGCCGCCCGCCAGTTTCTCGAAATCCTCCCGGCTGATGATATCGCGGCTGACCTGGTTCTGGAGCTGGGTCCGCCAGTTGAACGCCAGCGCGCCGGGGATGTGGCCGGATTCGTACGAGGCTGTGTCAACGTCCACTTCGACAAATTTGATTTTCTGCTTGCCGACGTTTGCCTTGGCCCAGGCCAGATCGACTAACACTTCCGGATGACTGTAATTGCTCATGCTGTGACGTGTCCTTTTTAGATGATTGTTCCAATTTATCAGACGGTGGGAAAAAATCCAAATCCTTCGACATCGAGTTCGGGATGGTGCCTGGTCATGGTGGAGAGGTATTTAAAAATGTTGTCGCAGAACATCATCACGCCCAGGCCGTTCGTGGTCCTGGACACCACCTCGCGGGCGCCCTCGAAAATCAAACCCGAACTCGGGCCCGCCAGCAAGCCTTCCTGACGGCTTAAATCCAGCGCCCGGCTGTAAGCCAATTTGTAATCGATCTCCAGCAGTTCATCCACCACCGAGGAATCGAACAGTTTGGTGGCGTGCAATTGCGAGATATTCCGCAGGCCGGGAACGTCATGCCCTTCGCTCGGCATGACCGCGATGATCTTGACATCCGGGTTTTTGGACTTGAGGAATCGCCCGGCGCCGGTGATGGTTCCGCACGTTCCCAGCGCCGCAAAGAAATGGGTGATTTTACCTTCCGTTTGCCGCCAGATTTCCGGCCCAGTCGTTTCCATGTGCGCCCGCACGTTTTCTTCGTTTTCGTATTGGTTGGGCATCGTGAATTCGTCAGGCGACGCCTTGGCGTGGCTTTTGGCGCGGTTGATCGATCCGTCTCCCAATCCGGGCGCCGGGCAAACATCATCGTTGAGCACTTCCAGGTCCGCCCCGGCGATTTTCAGCAGCACCTTCTTTTCCTTCGGAATCCGGCCCGGCACCACGGCGCGAAGTTTGTAACCGCGCACACTCGCCATGCTGGCCAGGGACAATCCGGTATTGCCGGAAGTGGGTTCCACAATATTTCGTCCATGTCCGGCCTTCCCTTCGGCTTCAAGCCGCCGGATCATGGCCCACGCCGCCCGGTCCTTGACGGAGCCGAAGGGATTGTACCATTCGAGCTTCGCATAAAGTTTGAACTCCGGCGACGGATTGAGTTTGCGAATGCGCACCAGAGGCGTCGGATTGTTTTCCGATGGCAACAACTCAAAAACATCGTCGTAAACGCGGTTTGCCTGATTCATAATTTCGATTCCGGCGCAAACAATTGAAGTATGTCTATCATTCTTGTCAAGATAGTCAAGTTATTCACCCGGCAAAGGCCAGGAGCAGCGTCAAAAGTGAAAAACTTGATTCGCTCGTGACTTTTCACTATCTTCGCCCGCTTGAAAAATAATTCTCGACCGGAAATTCCGCGCAAGGCCGTTTATCGGCTTTCGGTCTATTTCCGGGGACTCCAACATCTCAAGGCCAATGGGATCCGCACCGTTTCCAGCGAAGCGCTTGCCAGGGCTTCGGGCGTTAAGCCGACTCAATTGCGCAAGGACCTCACTTATTTCGGGCAGTTCGGCACGCGCGGTTTGGGCTATGATGTCGGGCAACTGGCAGAAATGATCTCCGATGTTTTGGGCACTACCAGTTTGCGTCCGGTCATTCTGGTGGGTGTGGGGAACCTTGGGCTGGCGTTGTTGTCCTACCGCGGTTTTCAGAAGGAGGGTTTTGAAATCATCGCGGCTTTCGATGTGGCGCCGGGACGCAAGCGGGGGAAAAATATCCCGGTGCCCATTCATGGACTGGACCAATTGGCCTCCATCGTCCGGGAGCGAAATGTCAAAATGGCAATTGTCACGGTCCCGGCATCGGCGGCCCAGGAAGTAACCAACACGCTGGTGCAATGCGGTATCGCGGGTATTTTGAATTTTGCGCCGCTGGTCCTGGACGTGCCCGAACAGGTGGTTGTCAACAACGTAAACCTGGCCATCGAACTGGAGAATTTGAGCTATTTTGTCCCGCGGTGAGATTGGGGCAGGATTAGGGGGCGCATTCTCGCGCCGCCAATTTTGCGCTCGCCAAAGAGCGGATTTCTCCTCACAGTCCCGCCCGAAATGTCGCCAGCGCCAGTCATTGAAACGGAGGCTCTCACCAAAGTCTTCGGCCCGCAACGCGCTCTGGACAATGTCAGCCTTAAGGTCTTCCCCGGTTCCATCGGTTTGCTCGGTCCCAACGGCGCCGGCAAGAGCACATTCATGAAATGCCTGCTCCAATTGCAGCCAATCACTTCCGGCTCCGCCCGGCTGCTGGGCGGCGAGGTCGGCAGGGAAGGACGCGAGATTCGCAAGCGCGTTGGCTACGCCCCCGAGCAGAATTGCCACATTCCCGGCATGGCCGGCTGCGAGTACGTCACCTATTGCGCGCAATTGTCCGGCCTGCCATTTCAGGCGGCCCGGCAGCGCGCGCATGAAATGCTGGACTTCGTCGGAATGAGCCAGGAACGCTATCGAAAGGTCGACACCTACTCCACCGGAATGAAGCAGCGGCTCAAACTGGCGCAGGCCATCGTGCATGACCCGGAAATCGTCTTCCTGGATGAACCGACCAACGGACTGGACCCCAAAGGACAGGCGCAAATCCTCGAACTGGTGCAGAGTTTGTGGCAGAAGTACGGGATCACGGTGATTCTCTCGTCGCATTTGTTGCACGACGTCGAACGCGTCTGCGGGGAGATCATCATCATCGCGCGCGGGCGGGTCCTCGTACACGACAGTTTGGAGACCCTCAAGTCGCGCAAGCGCGGCGCGGCGGAAGTGGTGCTGGCGCGCGGACACGAAGAGTTGCAAGCCGCCTGCCGAAGCCGCAATTGGCTCTGCGAAATGCTGCCCAACGGCCATTTGCGCGTCGAACACCGGACAGACTCGCTCAATCCATTGTTGACACTGATGGACGAGTTGAAAGTGCCGCCGCTGGAGATCATTCCAAGCCCCAACGCCCTGGAAGAAACCTTTCTGCAAGCACTGGAGATTTCTCATGCCGCTGCATGACGTCCATTACCAGCATTGGACCGGAACGCACCGGGGCATCTGGGCGCGCCGATGGGTCATCGCCCAAAACGGCCTGGCCGCCTGCGTCCAAAACAAAACGATTCGGAACCTGGTCGTTTTGTGCTGGATGCTGGCTTTGACGATGGCCGCCGTGCTGTTCCTGGTCGGCCAGTTGCTGGTGACCGACAGCGTCGTCACGCAATCGGTCGAAAAATTCAACCCGCAGTTGCAAACCTTCGTCCGGATGTTGACGCAGTGGCTGGAGGACCATCCGGAAATCTCCGTGGGCACGACCCAGAATGTCCTGTTTTATTTTTTCAGCACCTATCTCATGCCGGTGGGCATTTTTGTGCTGGGGCTGGCGATGCCGTCGCTGATTACGCGGGATTTGGCCAGCAACGCGATCCTCATTTATTCGTCCAAGGCAGTCACACGTGGGGATTATTTGCTGGGCAAATTCTGCACGGCGTTCGGGTTGCTGACGGTGACCTGGCTGGGGCCGGTCTGCGCGGCGTGGTTTTTGGGAAATTTTCTGGCGCCGGACTGGCGGTTTTTCTGGCATGCGCGGGCGGCGTTGGAGCATGTTTTGATTTTCGGTGTGGCCGGCACGATTATTCTCAGCGCGCTGGCGTTGGGAGTTTCGGCGATGTCCAGTCGCGAAAAAGCGACGCCGGCGGCGTGGTTCATGTGGTGGATACTCGGGGGCGTCATCCAACCCATCGCCCTGCACACCAAGCCGTGGCTGCGCCACTTGAGCTTCAGTTATGACCTCAGACAAATCGGCCTGTCCACATTTCGCCTCGGGGACGATCTCAAGACGGCCCAGGACAACGTCCCCATCCTTGGCCAGATGCTCGGCGGCATCAAGGCCGAAACGCGCGACGCATTGAACCATCCGACGCTGGCCGGCGCTCTGGCGGCGCTGGCATTGATGCTGGTGGCGGGCGCGTTAATCATCCGACAGCGTGTCAAACCCGAATGAGCGCCGTGATCCGAGCAGAGGAGTTAAGCCGCTGGTATGGCATCGTCATGGGCCTCAACAACGTCAGCTTTGAAATCGAGCCGGGATTGACCGGCGTCGTCGGCCCAAACGGCGCGGGCAAAAGCACGCTCTTGCAAATCATCACCGGCCAGCTTCAGCCCAGTTCGGGCGAACTGACGGTCTTCGGACTCAGGCCGTGGAACAATCCGGCTCTGCTGCGGCGCCTTGGATATTGTCCGGAAGGCGAAGCGATGCCGAAGGAATTGCGGCCGCTTGATTGGTTGAGGAGCCTGGCGCTGCTTTCCGGCATTCCCGATGGCGACGCGGCGGCGCGCGGGGAGGCTGTTTTGGACCGGGTGAAGTTGCCGCGGGAACATTGGGACAAGCGAATGGGCCAATATTCCAAAGGCATGAAACAACGCGTCAAACTCGCCCAGGGGCTCCTGCATGAACCGGAGTTGCTGGTGCTGGACGAACCGATGAACGGCCTGGACCCAATGGGACGCCAGGAGATCGCCCAAACGTTGAAAGAACTGGCCTCCCGAGGTGTCAGCATCCTGATTTCCAGCCACATTTTGGCCGAGCTGGAAGCCCTCTGCAAAAACATCCTCGTCCTCAATTGGGGCCGCATTCTTGCCTCGGGAAGTCAAAAAGAAATTCGAGCCGACATCAAAGACTGGTCCGAGGAGCTGGAGATCGAGTGCGATAGTCCCGAACGGCTGGCCCGCCGTCTCTTCGACGCGGACGTGCTACTTGGCTTCGATTTGGAGCCGGCGGCGGGCCTGCTGCGCATCCGGGTCAAAGACGCCGCGGTGTTCTATGAGCAGTGGACAAGCCTCCTTCTCCAAAGCGGAACCACGATCCATGGGATTCGCAGCCGGAGCCGTTCGCTGCAAAATATTTATGAGAAGGTGACGATGTGACGGCGCGGCTTCCGACCTTTCTTGACGCCCTCAAGGCGGTTTGGCTGCTGACGTGGAAGAGTCAGTGGGCAACGTCGCGGCTGCCAATCAAACTTGGATCGTTGCTGGTATTGCCGGCGCTGGTCCTCCTTACTGTGCTCTCCCCTGAAAAATGGACGCAAAGGCAGAACTTTTTCGGCAATCCGGACGCTCAGTTGGATTCATTTTACAGGCGTTTGGAGCGCCACCAGATCCCCATGGAAGCCACGCAGAAGGCCGGCCTTCGTCAAATCATGCGTGACGAATATGCGCGCGCCCAGGCTTCATGGAGCGAGCAACCGGGACAAAGTCCGGATGCCCGAAAACAGCGGTTGCAGGACCACCTCGATGCCACCGGCACGAGGATTCTTGAGCGCGCCAGGGAATTCCTGGATGAACGGCAGATGGCCGAGTTTCAAACGTGGGAACAGAGGACCCGCGAGACGACGGTTGCGCGGCTTAGCGCGATCCAAACCCCCTGGGGCAGGACGACGCCGTTTTATCACTGGCTGCTCAATTTCTATTTTTTCATCATTCTGCCCCTGACGTGCGTGCGGGCCTGCGGCGCCCTGATCCGGGACGAGTTGCAGGCGGACACGCTGGGCTTCCTGATTACCCGGCCGGTCAGCCGCGCGCGGCTGCTGATTGTCAAGTATATCGCGCAGGTGCTCTGGCTGGAAATGCTTTTGCTGGTGGAAACTCTGCTGCTTTTTGCGACGGGTGTCGAACGTCAAATCCCGGGCCTTGCCGAGTTGTTGCCGCTGCTTCTAGGCGTTCAATTCCTCGCCGTCCCGGCCTGGAGCGCGTTGGGCACGCTGCTGGGCCAGATAACATCCCGCTATATGGCCACGGCCTTGATTTATGGAGCCGTGGTCGAAATGGGGATTGGCCGAATACCGACCAACATCAATACGCTGTCCTTACTGCGCCATATCGAGACCCTGTTGTCCAGAAACGGGACACTTGAGGGCATATTCGTCTGGGATGTTGGCGGGACTTGGACCGCTATTTTGGCTCTGGTTCTGGCTCCTTTTATTTTTGTCGGCGCGGCGGCGGTGCTGTTCAGCATCGTCGAGTATCACGCCTCGGCGGAAATGCAAAAGTGACGTGGCGCGATTTTCCCAACCCCTTGTTACTCGCGGGCTTTCAGGCTGGTCAGCCACATCAAAGCGAGGGTGCTGGCCCCGACCACGAGAATAACCGAAGCTGTCATCGGTGTGTGATCTCCTGGCCCTGAATACCGGGAGATGAAACCGATCAGCATGATTAATCCGGCGAACTGGATAAACTCCAGCCCGCGCATCGGACGACGACGTTTCATCGGTACCATGCCTTCACAAAGCATGACACGTGCCAATCTATGGGATTCGGAATTCCGTTGGTTCTAATGGCCAACTTCATTGCCGCGCCCCAAGGCGGAGCAACTCACTTCACATTGCGGTTGGCCATGCCGCGTTCGGTTTGCTTTTTGCGGAAATCCTCGTAGGCGCGCCGGTATTGGGGATGCTTGTTGCCAAGGATCGCGGCGGCCAGCAACGCCGCATTGATGGCGCCGGGTTTGCCGATGGCCAGGGTGCCCACGGGCACGCCGCCCGGCATTTGCACCATCGAAAGCAACGAGTCCATCCCGTGCAGCGACTTTGACTCCATCGGCACTCCCAGCACCGGCAGGCAGGTCTTGGCCGCCGTCACCCCTGCCAGATGCGCCGCGCCTCCTGCCGCCGCGATGATGACTTCCAATCCGCGCGCCGCGGCGCTGGACGCCCATTCAAATAACAGGTCCGGCGTGCGATGGGCGGAAATGACCTGGACTTCGCAGGGGATTTCCAGCTCCTTCAATTGATTGGCGGCATGTTGCATCGTTTCCCAATCGGATTGGCTCCCCATGATCACACCGACGAGTGCTCGATTCTGTTCTTCTGGCATTTGCGTGAGTTTAAGCGTTAAGGGTTAAAGTTCAAATTTATTGCGCCGCCCGATCCAGCGCGGCAACAACGATGGCAGGGGTCAGGATCACCGGCAACGTCTGCGGCGGTTTGGACGGGTCCCTGGAATAGACCAGCACCAGCGGGACGCCGCCGCGATTGAACTGCTGCAATTCCCCGGCAATGGCCGGGTCGTCGCGCGTGAAATCAGCGATCAGGGCCACGGCGCCGATTTCCTTGAGCTTGGCGCGAGTCCGGGAGATTTCCAGGCTCGTTCGTTTATTGACTTGACAGGTCAGGCAGCTCTTGGCGGTGAAATCGACAAGAACGGGATGGCCCGCTCGTTGCGCATCTTCCACGGCTTGCGGACTCCAAACATTCCAAACAATCGCCTGCTTGGCCGGTTTGGTCTCAATAAGAACTCCAAAATCCGCCGCCACCAGCACAACGCAAATAACCGCCGCCAACCCCTTGCCCCGCCCGCCGCGTTGGACAAATTCGCCCCAAATCCACGCCGCCAGCGCCAGGATCACCAGGAACAGCCCCAGCCACAGCACCTCGTCGGCCCCGTTGGCGGAAAGCCACATGAGCCAGACCGCGGTGGCCAGCATCGGAAAACCCATGGCAACCTTGAATTTTTCCATCCACGCCCCCGGCCGGGGCAGCAGCGTGAGCCAGCGCGGCTCCGCGCAAAGCAGAACGAACGGAAATGCAAATCCCGCCCCCGCCGCCGCGAATACAACCAGAATCACGAAGGAGGATTGCGTGAACGCAAAGGCCAGCGCCGCACCCAGAAAAGGCGCCGTGCAGGGCGTTGCCAGGACGGTCGCCAGAACGCCATTGAAGAAGGCGCCGGACGCGCCCTGACGCGACGCCAATCCGCTGGCAGCCCCCGCCGCTTTTGAACTGAGCGTGATCTCGAACACGCCGAAGAGGTTCAACGCGATGAGCGTCATCAGAATCGTCAGCCCGACCTGAAATCGTGGATGGCGAAACGCGTCTCCCCAGTTGGCGACGCCGCCGGCGTGCTGCACGCCAATCGCAAGGCCGGCCAGAATCAGAAACGACGCCATGACTCCCAGGCCATAGACAATTCCCAATGTCCGCACGCGCCCCGGCACTTCCGCCGATTGTTTGACAAACCCAAGAATCTTGAGCGCGATGATCGGCAGGACACAAGGCATGATGTTGAGTATCAATCCGCCTATAAATGCCAGCAGCAGCATCGTTGCCAGCGACCCTGGCGCCACGTGAGAAATCGTCGCGGCCGGGGCGTTGATGATGGCCAGGTCCACTTCCACGGCTACGGGTTCGGACGAATCCAATTTTCCCACCAAAATGCCCGCAAGGTGATCAGGCCATTCGGTTTCGTTCGTTTTGATAATCTTTTCCAGCCGCACGGCCCCGGCGCCGGACGTCAAGGTCGTGGTCGTGCCTGCCACGTCAAAATTGCTGTTGGCGTAGGGGTAAAAATCCGCGGGCGCGGCATTTGTTTTCCACTCGATGATCACGGGACGTGAATTGCTTGCAAAAGAGCGGAGAACGTCCCACGAGGCGCCGGCCTCCCGGGCGCTTGCGCGCGGCGGGACTTTTTGCCGCCATTGATCCAGGAGCGCGGCGTCCGCCGATGGCTTCGTCTCGTCCGCAATGGTCAGCGGAGCGCTGGCGCTGTTGCTGGAAAAGATGCAAATATCCGAGCATTCCATCCAATGCACGGCCGCCTTTAATTCGATCGGGCCGGGATGCAGGTCTTTGGCCAGGGCAATGGGAGTCAGGAGGACGACTTTATTGGTATAAACATACGTGATAATCGGAGTGTCTCCGGCGGGTTCGGACAATTTGGCGGGAATGGGCCAGTTGATTTCGCCCGCGGAGAGGCCCGGCGGGAGGTCCCAATCGATTTTGGTCGGTTCACCGGCATCGCCGCCATTGCGCCAGTAGGTATGCCAGGTCGGCGGCATGTCCATTTCCAGTCCCGCCCAAATCGTATCGCCCGGACGCGCGGTCTCCGCGGAAAGCAGCAGGCGAATGTGAGTTTTCGGCGCGGCAAACGCTGAGCAGGGGAGCCACGCTGCCAGGACTGCCACCAGCCAAAAATGCCTTCTTAAGCACACACCTTCCAATATGCCCAATCGCTCGCAAACGCAAATCGCAAACCCAACGGGTTAGTAACCTCCGGCGCCAAGAACCGCCTTGCCCTGCGCGCTTTCACCCGCGGGATTCCCTGCCCGCTTCCGGTATTCGTCGAGTATGGCCGCCGTGACGCTGGTGCCGCAACGGGTCACCCCGAGGTCGCGCACGAGAATTAATGCGTCGAGATTGCGCACGCCTCCGGCCGCCTTGACCTGGACCTTTGGTGAACAGGCTGCGCGCATCAGTTTCAGGTCTTCGGTCGTCGCGCCCTGATAGCTGTACTTTCCGTCCGCGCCTTTGACGAAGCCGTAGCCGGTCGAAGTCTTGACCCAATCGGCGCCCGCCCGCTCGCTGATCTGGCAGAGCTTGCGTTTGAAATCGTTGCCGCCAAGGCCCGCGCCGCCCTGGCTCAGGAAATCGTTTTCGAAGATAACTTTGACCTTCGCGCCGCGCGCGTGGGCCTCGTCGCAAACGGCCTTGATGTCGCGCTCGACGTAGTCCCAATCGCCGCTCAAAGCCTTGCCGATGTTGATGACCATGTCGATCTCGATGGCGCCATCCAGGCATCCCAATTCTGTTTCGTACCGTTTGACTGCGGTGGCACTGTTGCCGTGCGGAAAGCCGACGACGCACCCGACCAGGACGCCGGTGCCTTTCAACAGTTCGGCGGCGCGTTTGACGGCGTAGGGTTTGATGCAAACCGACGCGACGCCGTATTTTACGGCGAGTTTGCAACCGTCCTCCAACTCCTGGTCGGTCATTGTCGGATGCAGGAGCGAGTGGTCAATCGACTTGGCGAGTTCTTCGTAAGTGTATTTCATTTCCGGGATTTCATTGATACCACGCGGAGGGCAATACACAACGGAAAAGCCCTGCGAAAACCGGCCTGAGTTTGTCATGCGAAAGAAGGTTTAAGGTTCAAAGACCGTGAAAGCGCAAAGATGCGTGGATCAACGGGCGGACTTTCGGAAAAAAGTTTTGGAATTCTTTAAAAAATCGTTGACGCGTGCGAGGGATTCCCCTACAGTGCCGCGAGGTTTTGGCGGACAGATCGCCAAAGGAGCGACGCGGCTCTACGGCCTTACGGGCCAAGTTTATCAGAGGCATAAAGAGACATCTGTACGGATCAAAAGGAGGAGACAAGGTGAAAACAAAGATTAGCCCACCGGGATTTTTAACCCTGCGGAACGCAATTCGACTGGCGACCGTCCTGGCGATTTTCGTCGCGCTGCGATCCGAGGCGCTGACGGTTGTATCCGGACCGAGTTTCAGCCCGGCTGCGAACGCGCCGCTGGCAGGAGTTCTGGGCGTCACCACCGATGTGGACTCCCAGGTCAGCGTGTCTGTGAGCGACGGAATAGCGACATGGACGCGGGACTTTTTTGATTATGGCACCAACCACTCCCTGACTCTGCTCGGATTCAAGCCCAACCGGACCAATGAAATCACGGTCACCGTGCGTGACAAATTCCGCAATGCGCTAACGATCGGCGAACCGCTGACTTTCATCACCAGCCCGCTGCCGACGAACTTGCCCACTTTCACCCTCCTCACAAACAACCTGGCACAAATGGAGCCTGGGTACACGCTGTTTCGAGTCGCGAACGAGACCACCGGCGGCTCCTATGTGACGATAGTAGACTCTTCGGGCGAGATCGTTTGGTATGGTGAGTCCAGCGGTGTTGGGGGAGTGCCAGGCCCAATTCCCACCCCTTCGGACGTGCAGCAACTCACGAATGGAAATCTTTTTTTCCCCGAAACCGACCAGGCAGGCTTCGCCGAATTCAATATGCTCGGGCAGTCGGTCACGACGTGGTCGGCGCCCTTCCCGGTGGATTCTCATGAGGACTTTTTGACTGACCATGGAACCATCCTTTACCTGAACTACACCAAGCAAATAGTTACCAATTTCCCGAGCAGTGCGACCAATCCAGCCGCGCCGACGGAGACCGCCGACGTAACGTGCGGCAGGCCCGTCGAGATTTCAGTCACCAATTCGGCTCTCCTGGATAGCTGGTCGCTCATCGATATGCTTGATCCGGTGCGGATCGATTATCTCTGTTTCCTGCTTCTCACCGAATATGGAATCGATCCCGAGCATGCCAACGCCGTAACCGACGACCCGAGTGATGATTCCCTCATTGTCTCCATGCGCAATCAGGATGCCGTTGTCAAATTCACGCGGGCAGGGCAGATCAAATGGATCCTGGGTCCGCACGAAAACTGGGGTCCCGAATGGCAACCCTACTTGCTGACGCCCGTGGGCACACCCTTTGAGTGGAATTATGCGCAACATGCACCCATCCTCACCCCGCAGGGTACGCTGCTCTTCTTTGATGACGGGAATTGCCGGGCGGAGCCCTTTGATCCGCCTGTGCCCGATCAGGACAACTACAGCCGCGCGGCCGAATTCAGCATCGATGAAACCAACATGGAGGTTTCACAGGTGTGGCAGTTTGCGGACACCAATAACGACCGCCTCTACGCGGGCGCCCTCGGCAACGCCGCGTGGCTGCCTAAAACCAGCAATGTTCTGGTGACTTTCGGCTACGTCTCTTACGAGAACGGGGCGCACCCCGATCCGATTGCCACCAACGCAACCATCATTCGAATAAAGGAAGTGACGCATCAGCCCGATCCGTCGGTGGTCTTCGACCTTGAATTATCCGACCCGAGTAATACCAACACCAATTCCTTAGGTTACATGGTTTATCGCAGTCATCGAATTCCCGATCTTTACGGCCATCTGCCAAACCCGGTGGCCAATCTTACAGTCCAGCTTCAGGCGGGACAGGTGGTTTTGGAATTCACAGCCGATCCGGTCCTGACTTACGAGGTGCAGGTCTCGGATGATCTGGTCAACTGGGAGAAGATTGGAATGGCCACGCCGGATGATGCAAGTGGAGATTTCTCGTTTCAAGACGAGTCTGGCGGGGTTCCCTCGGCCCAATTCTATCGAGTGCTCACACAATAGGGCGCCTGGTTGAGAAATTGGGTCTGATTATCCCCCTCCGTTGACAGAACCGCGGATTGAACGGTTGATATCTTCGAGGAACGATTCGCCATCCTGTCATTTGCGGTTCGCAAGTGTTCGCGCTTTTGGCAATTCTTCGCTTATTGCAATATGAACGGGACGAATTTCTCGAAATGAAAAATGACCGCGCAAGACATCACACCTTGAGCCGCAGAATGTCCCGCCGCCGTTTGATATGGCTATTTAGCGGCGTTGTTTTGTTGATGGTTGGCACGTTCCGGGTCGAGGCGGACCCGGCGCGTCCGTTGATGCGGAATTTTATCGGCATCAACGGGCACACGGTGCAATTCAAGCCGAAGCTCTACCAACCGGTGTGCCAGCTGGTGCGGGATTATCATCCGGTCGAATGGGACCTGGGCGAGAGCACGTCGGTTGCGCCGCCCTTTCCTCTGGCCAAAAATGGCGTGGACTGGAGCAAGGTTTATGGTTCGTGGCGCGCGACAGGCTGGGACATTGATGTGTGCCTCATGTTTGAAACGGAACGGGACTGGGACCATCTTGAGCCGGATGCGAGAGCCTACGCACGGGAGTTCGCGCGCGAGTTTGGGCCGTCGGGACAGCGCCGGCTGGTGGACTCGGTGGAGATCGGCAACGAACCCGGCAAATGGAGCGACGCGGATTACATCCGCATTTTCAAAGCGATGGCGGAGGGCATTCGCGCGGGCGATCCGAAGCTGAAAATCGTGACATGCAACGTCACAACAGGCAAACCGGGCGATTACGAAAAGAGCGTTTCATGCGTCGAGAAATTTCCCGGGTTGTACGATGTTCTAAATATCCACACTTACGCGCAAATCGAGAACTGGCCGACCTGGCGCAGGAGCTTCCCCGAAGACCCGAAATTGCCGCACTATCTCCAGGACGTGTCCAATCTCTGCCGTTGGCGCGACGCCAACGCGCCGGGCAAAGCGGTCTGGGTGACGGAATTCGGTTATGACAGCAGCACCAAACCAACGGAGGCCACGGGTGACTTCTCGAAATGGGTCGGCGTAACGGACACGCAACAAGCCCAATGGCTGGTGAGATCGTTGCTGGTCTTTTCCACGATGCCAGTGGAGCGGGCTTACATTTATTTCTTCAACGACGAAGACCAGCCCAGGCTCCATTCCAGTTCCGGCATCACGCGCCACTTCAAACCGAAACTATCCTATTATGCCCTTGGGCATTTGCAGCGCGTGCTCGGCGATTATCGATTTGAGCGAATTGTCACGAACCAACCGGCAACGCTGCGAATCCAGGAATATCGTGATGACTCGAACAGAATCATTTGGGTTGCCTGGTCACCGACTGGCGAAGGGAAAAGTTTTGCCGCCATTCTCGACGACACTCCCGGCAGACTGCTCGAGGCGCAACGGATGCCACTCGACGCAACCGAATTGCCTGGCAATCCGCCGGCGAGGGAGATTGCGCGTGGCCATGTCGAAGTGCATGTCGACGAAAGCCCGGTGTACTTGATATTTGGACCATGATGGGGTTTGCTTAATGGCATGAGACCCATGATCGGATTAGCGGGGCTTGTTTCCGCCTGCATTTTCATAACCGCCGCAAGTTGTGTCCAGGCAGACGACTGGCCGCAGTGGGGCGGACGGAATCGGAATGGCAAGTCCGCCGATACCGGGTTGCTGCCGGAGTGGCCGGCGGCCGGCCCGAGACTGGCGTGGCAGGCCACCGGATTCGGCAAAGGGTATTCGACCATTTCCGTCGTGGGCGATCGCCTCTACACGATGGGAGACAAGGACGACGCCGGCTGGGTGATCGCGGCGAGCGCCGACGACGGGAAGGTGCTTTGGTCTGCCAAAGTCGGCGCGGTGGGTGCGCCGGGCGTGCCCGGTTACGACTTCCCCGGACCGCGCTCCACGCCCACCGTTGACGGCGATCTGATTTTCGCGCTGGATGGCTGGGGCGAATTGATTTGCCTCAACGCGGCCGACGGCAAGGAACAGTGGCGCAGAAACCTTGTGAAGGATTTTGGCGGGACGCAGCCGACGTGGGGTTACGCGGAATCCCCGCTGGTGGATGGCGACCAGGTAGTCGTCACGCCGGGTGGACACAAAGGCGCCCTCGCAGCACTCAACAAAAGGACCGGCGAACTGATTTGGCAGAGCGGAGGGTTTACTGATCCGTCGGATTATTCGTCGATTATTCCGATGGAAGTAAATGGAATACGCCAATACGTTCAATTGACCCCGGCCCACGTTGCCGGCATTTCGGCCAAAGACGGCAGCCTGCTGTGGAAAGCCCCGCGGCAGGGAAGCGTCGCGGTCGTCCCCACGCCCCTTGTGGCTGGGAACGAAGTCTATGTGACCTCTGGGTACGGGGCGGGCTGCAGCCTCTTCAAGGTGACTGACTCTGACGGCAAATTTTCAGCGCAACAGGTTTACGCAAACCACGTTATGGTCAACCACCATGGGGGAGTCGTTCGTGTGGGCGATTACATTTACGGCTATTCCGACGGCAAAGGGTTGACCTGCCAGAATGCCGAAACCGGTGCGGCGCTGTGGGCCGAAAAGGCGGCGATCAAGAAAGGTTCCGTGGCCTACGCGGACGGGAGATTGTATTGCCGTGAAGAAGACACCGGCACGATGGTCCTTGTCGATGCGGCCCCGGGCGGTTACACCGAAAAAGGCCGTTTTAGCCAGCCGGGGCGCGCGGAGGAAAAAGCGTGGAGCCATCCCGTCATTGCGAACGGGAAGCTCTACATCCGCGATCAGGATTTGCTGCTGTGCTACGACATCAAGGCGGGCCAGTAAGACCGACGCAAAGAGGCTGGGAGACAGGTGTGTTTGGGTCCGGTTTTCCGCAGCATTTGTAAGAAGATTCGCCCGAGGGCTATCAATTTTGCAACGCCATACTGGCGTCACGGTTCGTTCCACGAAATTTAACCCATTTACATCAAAGGAGTTGCATTCAGTTTTTCAAAACAACATTGGCACGATAATCGCTCCGTGCATGCGTGATTCAGGGAACAAATGACGTCGGACCGCAGGCCAGGATAACGGTCGAAAACGACGTCGCTTGCGGGGAGTAAGATACGACTTGCGCGGGCATGATTTCTTAAAAAATGAGTGCAATAAAATTTGATGACGTGGGATTGCTGTTCCCCCAGGAATACCTGCGGGCGGCATTGATGGTTTCACTGTTGAGCGTGTGGGTTCTGGTGGGACTCTTTTTTTACCTCAACCGCTACACGCGGCGCGAGTATTTCACCATCTGGACGGCGGCGTGGCTGTTTTATGCGTTATGGCTGACATTGAGCCTGCGCGTCGGGAACCCAGCCGCCGGGAGCATTTTGTTCACCATCAAGCAGTGTTGCGTCTCCATTTCGGCGGTCTTTCTCTTGTGGGGCAGCCTTCGATTCCTCAGTCTGCCGGTTCAGGAGCGGCAGTTGGGCGGGTTCATGGCGTTCCTGGTGGTCTGGACCTTTGTCAGCCCCAAAGTCATGACAAGTGTGCTGCAAGTGGAAATGCCCGTGTTCATTTTGCTGGGGTCGAGCAGTTTATTTGCGGGAGTTTGCTTCTTTCGATTGCGCAAGCAAAGGGCCTTCGTCGGGGCGGGCATGTTGTCCCTCGGTTTTTTGCTGTGGGGACTATACCTCGGCAGCTATCCGTTTTCCCAACAATACGGGAACCTCTACAGCGCGGGGTTTTTTATCGCGGCCGTGCTGCAACTTTTCATCGCGGTGAGCATGATCGTGCTTGTTTTGGAGGAGGTCCGGTACAACGCGGAAAAAGTGCGGGCCGAAATCGCGGCCGTCATGCGGGAAAAGGAGGCTTTGCAGGTCAAAGTGATTACGGCTGAGGAAGAATGCCAGAGCCTTTACAATCGAGTGCGACTGACCGAGGGAACCCAAAAGGCGTACGATGAACTGCGCCGGGCCCAACAAGCGGTCGTGCAGCAAGAGCGCCTTCGTGCCCTGGGCCAAATGGCCAGCGGCATGGCCCACGATATCAACAATGCCTTATCCCCGATCACGGCCTACGCGGAGCTTCTGCTCAGCACACTGCCGGACCTGGAGGATATTCCCCGCCAGCGACTGCAGAGGATCCGCCAGGCCGGCGAGGACGTGGCGCAAATTGTCGCCCGAATGAGGGAGTTCTACCGTCGTGACATCGATCCCGACGAATTGGATGAGGTGAACGTCAACAAGGCGATCGAAGATGTTATTGAATTGACCCGTCCGCGGTGGCGCGATTTGGCGCAGCGCCAGGGCATCTCCATCCAGGTTAAATTTGAACGGGACCCGGGCGAACCCGTGCTGGTCTGCAATTCCAGCGAACTGCGCGAGGCGCTGACCAACGTGATCTTTAATGCCGTGGACGCCCTCCCGCAAGGCGGCGCCATCACGCTCCTGACGCGACACCTGGATGTAAAGACGGGACCGCCAGAGGATGGAACTGTCGAGAAAAAGCTTCAGATCGAAGTTCGGGACAACGGTGTGGGCATGGACGAAAAGGTCCGACAACACTGCCTGGAACCGTTTTTCTCCACCAAGCACAAGACAGGCGGCACGGGCCTGGGGTTGGCGATGGTTTATGGAATGGTCAAGCGTCACGACGGCTGCATCGAGTTTGAGAGCGCGCCGAATCGTGGGACCTGCGTGCGGCTTATTTTCCCCATCCGGAAGCGGACCACTTCGGCGGTTCGGTCCATCGCTTCGCCCCCGGTACCCAGCCGTTCGTTGCGCATCCTGTGCATAGACGATGATCCGGAGCTGAGGCTGCTGCTGCGCGATGTTCTTGAGGTCCATCACCACAAGGTGACTGTGGCCGCCGGCGGGATGGAAGGCGTTCAATTGTTCCGGTCAAATCTTGGCGGGCTTGATCCCTTTGATATGGTCATCACGGACCTGGGCATGCCGGAGATGGACGGGCACCACGTGGCCCGCGCGATCAAGGCCGAATCGCCGCGAACGCCTATTATCATGTTGACAGGATGGGGCGCGATGATGCAGGCGGAAGGCGAAAGCACTCCGGAAGTCGATGCGGTGCTGAGCAAGCCGCCGCGCATTCAAGAGTTGACCAACGTTCTGGATAGAATCTGCGCAATCGGCCAGAAGCCGCTGGGTTAGAAACATGAGACGCGATGAAAGATAACGCCACCACATTGAGCCGGACCAACGGGAGCAGATCGCAGGCGCCCGATAAAGCGGCCCGCGTCCGCCGGGTCAATTCCCGACTCACCGTCGAGTTTCCTGATTGGAGAGCAGAAACAACTGGTCCGGGCGCACCAATTTGTATTTGTTTGCGTCCAGAGCGCGGGCAACTTTGCGCAGTCCCGCCGGTCCCAGATGCCAGACGTCTGATTGCGCCGCGATGAACAGAGGGGCATCGCCTTTCCAGCCAGCGGCGGCGTCGGTAATGCCGGCAATCATTTCGCCGACGGTCGAAGTATAAGTCGGTGTCAATCGAATCGTCCGCAGCGCCAGATTCACCTTGCTGTAGGTTCCGCTCTGGTCTGCCAAACCCAACAAATTCGTACAGTTGGTGGCGAAAGACGTGGCCACAGAATCCGTTACTCTATCCCAAACCGTTATGACGCGCAGGCCGCTTCGTTGGAGGTAGGGTGCGGAAACCCTGGTATACGCCGCAAGGTTGGCGGGGCTCCAGTGGTTTATGTGCGCATAGCCGGCTCCTGACGGCCCCGACAGAAGGCAGTCGTTGGTGGTTGCAGTGCTCCAATAATGGTCGAGCATCATTGGGTCCAGGTCCACCGCGAGCGGAGACGCGGTCCATCCAATCGGAATGTCGCCGCGAACGCCGTTTTCCCAGTCCATTTCCATCGCGTGCTGCATGTATTGAATGTTGTCTCCGTCGCTAAGGATCAGCGCGACATACACCTTGTTTTCCAGCGGGGGCGGAGGCGGAATTTCAGGAATATTGATCGCGTGAGCCACGCCGCTGAAGACGGTGGCATTGCAAAAAAAATCGCTCGCCAGGACGGGTATTCCGTAATGGGCAATCCACTCCAGGCCGTCGCCTTCGCCCGGCCACCAACCCATATAGACGCCCCCAAGGGGCTTCATGTCGGAAACAAATAAACGCAACAATTCGGCGTCCTCGGCCCTCCCCGGTCCCAGCCAGACCGTCGCGGATTTCACGGCGATAAGGTAATCGCGCAAGTGCCCGTGCAGTGTCGGCCCCAAACCCGCAAAGATGCGGTGCGTGCATCGGGACCAGTAATTGGTGTAGAGATAGCGATAAACCTCGTAATGGTCCGCGAACCGGCCGCGCAAGTCGTCAACAATGGCAAAATTATAGGGGGCGTTGGTCAAGGTCGCCAGCAGGCCCGGATCGCATATCAGTTCATTGTTCACTCCGGCCATCGTGGTCGCCAAATTCAACGTGTCCGGCTGGGCGGGGTCGGTGACGACCAGCCCCGTCACGTTCGTTCGATAGTTGAGAAGCGCGTCGTAGCCCTTGACGACGGTGTAATGGAGCTTGTGAAAATCAAGCCAGGTGAATTTCCCTTCCGCCTCCCGGCGATTGACACAGACGATTTGCGGCCGCGCGCGGTTGACGATTCCTTCAAGCGAAACGAACAAGTCCACTTCCCCGCCGCTGGCTGAACCCAGATCGATGCAATCCAAGACCGGGGCCGGGGCGGAGGCGGTCGCCAGCAATTGGTTGGACGGCCAATCAAGACCGGCGCCTCGAACGAGCATCGGCTCTGTGACACTGATCGCGAGGAACAGAATCAACACGCCTAACCGGCGCCCAATAACCATTTTGCTACCGGTTTTTGACGACTCGCAATGGTGATGTGTTAAATAGGTCCTAATCCCCAGTTGGACGACAATATTGCGGATTTGATTCGGACGTACTTGGCCCAACTTTCGACCGTCTCGCGCAACCGATTGCAATTTAAGCAATATCGCCCGATAAAATGAATGCGCGGGAATTGATAAGATGGCTCGAAGCATTTCAAGCCAGCGAATCGCAGGGAATCCCCCGGCAGCCAAATCTTTCTCAAAAAAAACCCCTTCCGGTTTTGCCGGAAGGGGTGTTGAAGACGATTTTATGTCGCTTAGAACTTGTAGATCACGTTGGCTGCCAGCATGACTTCGTTCTTCTTGTTGGGCAGGCCGCCGTCAGCGGCCCCGCCGCCAA
>DATKFW010000068.1:0-6220 GCA_035511075.1 Vulcanimicrobiaceae bacterium | reverse complement strand
GGGAGAAGAGAGAGAGACGAGACTCGATTCCGTCCACGAATGCGAGCACAATCGCCAACTATAAACTCACCCTTTCTTGCACCCTCTACGGCGATCCCGCCATCGCAAATTTGGACTGACCGCCAGGGCCGACCCTTAGCCGTATGCGTGCAGATGGATCGGGGAGCGCGGACGTCCCCGTCCGCAGTCTTCGGCAGCACCGCGAGCAGCACCGCGTGCGGTGCAGCTCTCGTCTGTTCTGACTGTGCATCTCTCCTCTGTTCTGACTGTGCCGCTCTCGTCTGACTTCCCGCCGAAGGCATCGGGGCCTTTGCGATGGCTCGCCAAAAAGTGAATCGCTTTGATTCCGGATGCAGTCGGCGGGACGCCGACTGGAAACGACCGGGACAGCCCGCAAGGCGGGCATCTCGCATATTGTGCTGTCTTTCGCGGTCCCCACGGCGGCAACTACACGGATACGGCTTGGACCTTCACGGCACGCTCCTTCTCACCAACAACTCTCCAACGACCCTCGGGGGCGCCGCTGCGCCATTGGTGACGGGCAGAACGTGATGAGTGCCGGCGGCATCCACCACCAGCCACCGGTCAACCTGGAAATTCCGGTGCAGATAGTCGCTGCTCCAGTCCCTTAGCCGTATCCATTTGGTTGGGAGTGAAATGATTGCGCAGCAGATTTTTGCGCAAGGCGAGGAATGAGGCGCGAGAATATCCCGAAGTGGATCTGTAAGCGCCGAAAGACGAAGTCCTTGCGCAAAAAAAACGGAAGTATAAAGATAACGCAATGGGTGCCTATTTCGCTGTAGGTTTTTGCGGCGGCGAAGTGACTGGCGGCTTGTCAGCCAGCGCAACAAATGCCGCACCATAAATGAGCAGGGCAGCAACCCATTCCATCGCCAACACCTCGTTTCGCAATCGTATTTTGCAGCCATTGGCATCTAGCGGCGGCGGCTCCAGAATCGACGAAGTTTGCTGCTTGACCGTTATTTGACCTAAGTCTTGAGTTGTTATCGATTTCTCCCAAGGCGCGTCGCAAATGCTCAAAACAATTGCTACCACGAAAATCCACGACAGCCCGCGTTGCGAGTCGTTGATTTTCACCGTTTCGGCCAGCCTTTGCGCGGTTTCTTTGCACGCACCAATGCCGCCGCAGCGTCCTCCCATTTTGTGCACCCGGTTATTTTCAACCGCTCCGGCTCCGGGCCATGACGCGTGCGCTCGTAGCCGGCCGCCTTGTTGATTACTGCCATAAGTGCGGCTTTCGTAGCAGGCTCAATGCTGAGTTTTTTGGGCTTCATTTTTGATCATCTTGTGTCGGATAATTCTTCGCCTTGTAGTCGCGCACGATCTGGTTGCGTTGTTCTCTCAGTTTCGGTTTTTCGATTATCTCTATTATTTTTTGCGCTGGAACCACTATTGCAATTCCCATGTTTACATGCGCAGAAATTCCAGACTCCATGTCAGATTCATCGATTATTGATTCTGGTGGAACATCCCAGTGTCCGTGAATCAGTCCCAATAGATACATTTGAGCCGTGACCACCTTTTTGGCATCATCAAGCAAATAAACTGGCTTCAATAAGATGACTGGGGAACCGCTTAATCCACCTATCGATCTTGCTTCAATTAAATAGGCATCCATATCCCCGAAAAGATGAACGGGAATAGGCTCATCTGGGATCATCGCTATATTCCCTGTCCGTATAATTGGCATATTTTTCGATTTCCCTGGATGCTTAGAAAATAATCCGGATATAATTACTTCGTCTCCTGGCCCGACACCGAGCGACTCAATATCCGTGTTTTTAATAAACATTCCAATCGGCATGGCTATAATATCAAAATCGCTTAAATTTATCCCAAGAGTAATCACTGCAACGTCAGCCGAATCGCCGCCCTCGGGATAGTGCCATTCAACATTCTTTGTTTCCGCCTTAATACCACGCGAACCGCCATCTTTTGAATTGGCACTAATAAAAAATGCGTCCTGTCTATCTAATTTGACCGCGACGTGTTTAGCCGTAACCACATAATGAAAATTCATTCCTTGAATTGAAGTCGGGACGCTTACGATGAAGCCTGTGCCTTTAAATTTAACTTCAGAGACTCCTGTAGCATCGTCGGTTATTTCGATCCCCAAATATACTACGCATTTCCGCACAGATTCTGGAATCCTCATATTTATGTCCTTTGGTGACATTAAAAACCACTGAGGAGAGTTTGCCAAGCGTTTATCGCAATTCACAACTTACTCGCCTTGTATCAACCTTTTATAATCGAGCCGCTTGCCTTGCGTACCTTGCACGAGTGCCACCGTGCGGTCGCCGTCGTTCATCTTGCGGGTGTTCCAACGGAAATCAAATTCCCCGACGTAGCGGTGCAAGTGTTTCTTGCTGACCGAGTGATAAATCCCATGCAGTCCGCGCTTTAACAATGCGAACGAGCTTTCCGCCGTGTTCGTCGAAGCGACCCCGTTCACATACTGCTTAATGCCGTGATGAACGCTGACGTGGCCGCCCGCGAAGTATTGCCCGATGCCGCGATAATGGTTGCATTCGTCCGTCGAAATCGTTGCGCTTGGACAAACACGCTGGCGAATCGCCTCCTTGACTGTCTTGCTGCTGACATCGGCAATAACATCCCGTTGAATACGACCACCGCGCTCCACCATCGCGAATACGGGCGTCTTGGCTGTCGGGTCGTCCTTTGCTCGCGGCCCTTGGCGACGCCTGACAAACTTTAACTGGCGCGGTTTCCCGCCAATATAGGTTTCGTCAGCCTCGACAATGCCTTTGAACTTTTCGCCGCCATTCTTTTCCGGCGTCATCGCATGGCGGATACGGTGCATGAGGAATAAGGCTGACGGGTAGCTAATCTGGCATTGCCGCTGTATTTCCAATGCGCTAACGCCCTTCTTGGACGTTGCCGCACGCCACGTCGCGTATGCCCAGTGCCGTAACGGAATCCGCGATTCCTCAAACACCGTCCCGACCCGGACAGTGAACTGCTTTTTGCAGTCGTGGCAGCGCCACAAAAATCGATTATTCCGCTGGCCAATTTTCGCATCCCGCATCATGTAAACATTGGTCGATTCGCAGTGCGCACATCGGGGCGTGCCGTTCCAGATTTTGTTCTCGAAAAACTCCACCGCCGCAAGCTCGTCGGCGCAAATCGCTGGCATTTCCTCAATCACTTCCGACTGTTCCATGTTTCTTTTCATGCCACTACTTTAAACTTAACGCAAGGCTTTTGCAAGCTCTTTTTCATTGTAATTTCACGCAGCGTTTATAAGCCGCGTCGCTCATTTCAACCCGAAATCGTTATTCGGAACTTCGCTTAATGCGCGGTGAACGGATTGGTATTTCGCGGCCAGTTCTTCAATTTCGGCCCGCAACTGGTCGGTCATTACTGGCCTAAACCCTGTGAGCGGATGCATCTTCCGGTTGAGCATAATGTCGAGCACCGTTGCTGGCTGTTTGCTTTGTGTTTCCATGTGCGGGACGGCTAGCGTCCGTGCGCGGTATGCGTACATATCAGCAGCCTGCAATGGCAAATGATCCATTTTATCGGCAAATGCCCGTTCGTTAGATCGGATGAGTCCACGTTTTGTGCATTCCGCGTGTATCTTGGTGAACTCAAGCTCCCACTCTGGCGTTTTTTGATCCATGAAAAACGCGATTTTCTCAGTGAAACTTGGGCGCTCTTCAAGCGTCTCAATCACAGCCATAAAAAACGCCCCGAATGTCGCGTTAAACGCAAATCGATTGTCGTCAGGAAACAGTTCTTTACGTTTTCGCAACCAGTCAATTCCGCAAATTGGAATTTGGCTTCCAGCTATTTCTGCCAAGTCGTACTGTAATTTCAGAAGCTCGTTGAGGCTCAATTTGTAAAATGGGTTTACATGAAGTTCTGGCGTTTCCGGCTTTCCATCACTAATTGCGACTACCGCATCCCGCCATTCAATGTAATGAAAATATCGAAGTTTATACCCGTCCAATGCGGCCTTCCATCTGCCGCAAAATGTCGTCCATTCATGTTTGTAAGCAATGTAACCTCCGATCACAGGCACGCTTGATCCAGGCTGTTGACCAGCCTCATCGTGGGTGCCAGATTCGTCGGCATAGACAACGAGTTTCACAAACAATTCACCTGAAAAAAGACTAGCCCATTCGTTGAATTCTGCCATCGCATTTTCAGCACTGGCGTCGCTGGACCGACATGGCTGAAATAGTGCCATTGCGTTATCTTTATACTTCCGAAAAAAAATCAAGCAAGCATTTCGCTCCCAACTGAATGGTTACGGCTTACATAAGCCTCGGCGCCCGGCAAGTAGAAGAGGCGGCTGGGCAGATTAAACGCGGCGGCGGGCCGCGCGCGAGTGATTTCCAGCGAGGTCGCAACTTGCTTCTCCCGCGCGTCCGCATAGGGACCGAAAAGCTAGACTTGTGTCGGAAACGCCAGGGCCGACCCTTCCATCTTCATGGCACGCCCCTTCTCACCAACAACTCACCAACTACTTTCGGCGGCGCCGCTGCACCGTTGGTGACGGGCTGAACGTGATGAGTCCCGGCGGCATCCACCACCAACCACCGGTCAACCTGAAAATACCGGTGGAGATAGTCGCTGCTCCAGTCCCTCAGGTAAGCCTCGGCGCCCGGCAAATAGAAGAGGCGGTTGGGCAGATTTAACGCGGCGGCGGGCCGCGCGCGCGTGATTTCCAGCGAGGTCGCAACTTGCTTCTCCCGCGCGTCCGCGTATGGACCAAAAAGCGGAAACAGGATGATATAACGCGTGGCCGACGCCCGCCGCGCATAAAAAAGCAACTCCGGCTCCGAGCCAAAAACAAAGACTCGATCCTCCGGGCGCGTCACTTCCGCCAGCCGCCGGCCCAATTCGGGCATCTCCGCGAACGAGTTGTTGGGATAAATCCGGCTCACCGCCTCGCGTGGCGTAAGTCGGAACAAGAACGGCCACATCGCCACGCCCGGCAGCATCACCAGCGCCAAAACCAGCGCCGCCCGCCGGCACCAGGCGGGCACCCCGTCCCAACAACTCGCCGAGTCCAACCCGGACGCGCCAATGGCCGCCGCCAGCGAAACCACCGGCAGCAATGCCTGGAAATAGTGCGGAAAAAAATAGCCGCTGGCGTTGACCCCGACAGCGGCGGTCACCATCCACAGCAACAGAAAAAGGAACCATTTCATTTCGCGTCTCAAAAGCAAAACCGCGCCTCCGACGATCGAAAAAAGCCAGATGACCGCCTGCGACTTGGAAAGATCGGCCACCGCATCCTTGAGATTGGCCAGACGGTCTGCCGGCGTCAAAGCCCCGATATAAGCCAGGTTATGGAGAAAAACATTGTAGATGAAGTCATTCCATCCGTTTTCGAGTCGGAAATAAACCATGACCACGCCCCAAACAGCAACGGCTCCGCCAGCCGACCACGCGGCAAACGCCAATGATTTGCGCTTCTCGGGGCAAAGCATCGGAAAAGCCAGAACCAGGAATATCCAATGGACAGCCGCCACCTGTTTGAAAAGAGACGCAATGCCGACAAGCGCTCCGCACAAGACCATGAACCCCACACGGTTGGCGCCGCCAGTAGCCGCGCGAAAAAGCGCCAGTAGGGACAGGATGAGCGGCAATTCCATGAAAATTTCCGTGTTGGCGGCATTTCCCTGCACCGTCAGATCCGCGGAAAGGAGGCCTAACGTCACCCCAGCCGCCCCCGCCCAAAACATCCCAAGAAACCGCCGCGCGAGCACGAAGAGAGCCCCCGCGGAAGCGGCGGCCACCAAAGCACCCGTCAAGTGAATCGCGCGCACCGGCTCCAACGGCAACTCCAGTGCCAGCCGGTAAACCCAAAAGATGCCCGGCGGTTTTTGGTCCACCCAATCACGGTAGGGAAGTTCGTGCATTCCCATCCTCCATCCGATATACGCGTATTCACCCTCATCCCGCTCCAACGGAATGTTCAGCAGCGGCAGCCGCACTAACAGGGTAACCGCCATGATGGCGGCGCACAGAATGGCGGGCCGGGCGAAAAATCCACCGGCCCGCGCGGCGCTTGGCGGGTGGCCATTTTCTCTCTCTCGCATCGGCTAACCTGACAGTAGTTTCGCTTGATTTTCTTCCCACGACGGCGACATCGCCCGCAATTTGCCGATGATCTTTGGAAAAACATCGAGAACGTAGTCGATCTCCTCCTCGGTGTTGTCCTTGC
>DATKFW010000067.1:0-9235 GCA_035511075.1 Vulcanimicrobiaceae bacterium | reverse complement strand
TACAGGGCATAATCGGCGATTGGGTGGCGCGCGACGTTGCGCAAATGCAACCGGTGAAGCTGGCCGCCATGGAAGGCGTTGGCAAAACGACTAAGGGGGCGGCGGAGCATCTTTTCGGATGGTATAACGGGCAAGAGGTTGTCTATGGAATTGCCGTGCCGCACATGCTGTCTCTTTTGGCCTTCCACGATCCAAACGCCACGGTAAAAGGTTTGGATGCGGTCCCATTTGATCAACGGCCTCCCGTAAATGTGGTTCGTTTTGCCTTTCAGACGATGGTCGGGATCGCCTCATTGCTTTCGCTGGTCAGCGTAAGCTATCTGTATGTGCGCTTCCGCCTGAAACGGCTGCCAGCCACGCCTTGGTTTTATCGAACCGTTGTTCTGGCTGGGCCACTTTCTGTTGTGGCATTAATCGCCGGGTGGATCACCACTGAAGTTGGACGACAACCGTGGGTTGTGTTTGGATTCATGCGCACGGCACAGGCGGTTACTGGCGCCAAGGGCATCCCCGTCGGCTATGGAACTCTCATTTTGGTTTACCTGGGATTGGGAACTGTCGCCGCATGGCTGCTGGTCAAACTAGGTCGTGCGCCAACGAAACTCAGCAACGCGCCTTCAGAAGGCAAACCTTCGGGATTCATTTATGCTCGCTAATATTCCAATGATCTTTATTCTGGTGGGACTTGCCGCCTACATCGTACTGGCGGGGGCCGACTTCGGCACAGGTTTTTGGACTCTTGTTTTCTATAGGAAGGGTGGCGACCGTGCTAAGTTCGCCGATTCTCTCCACAACACGATGGGCCCCGTTTGGGAGGCCAACCATGTGTGGTTGATTTTCATACTTGTCGTATGCTGGACCGCCTATCCAGTCGCTTTCGCTTCGATTACTTCTACACTCTCTGTGCCTCTATTGATTGCGGCGGTGGGAATCATCTCGCGCGGAGCAGCTTACGCGCTACGAAGTCAATTTGCGGCAGCGCCCAAGGAGAGGCTGATTGATGATCGGGTGTTCGCTTTGTCTTCTGTGTTGACTCCTTTTGCCCTTGGCGCTGCCATCGGCGGCATCGCCTCAGGTCGCGTCCCTGTGGGCAACGCCGCAGGCAATCTGGTCACTAGTTGGCTAAATCCGACTTCGGTGCTGATTGGAGTGCTTTCGATTACAACTTGTAGCTATCTCTCGGCCGTGTATCTGGCTGCCGATGCCTGGAGGCGTGCGGATACGGATATGATACACGTCCTCCGAAAAATGAGCCTTAGGGCGGGCATCGCCGCAGGGACGCTGGCGATGTTCGGTCTTTTGGTTCTGCACGCGGATGCCCGACCGATTTGGAATGGGTTAACGAACGGATTTGGAGCCTGCTTGTTATGCCTTTCAATCGCTTCTGGATTGGTGGCGCTTATACTTGTCTGGCGCAACAAGTTTGGGTTGGCCCGTGTGTCGGCCGCGCTCGCGGTCGCAACAATCGTAGCCGGCTGGGCCGTGACCCAACAACCATGCTTACTTCCAGGTCTTACCGTTGCCCAAGCCGCAGCCGGACAGTCCACCCTCATCGCAATCATTGTCTCCATGGCTTTTGGCGCTGTTGTGCTTGTGCCCTCGCTCGCCTTATTGTTCGGGCTGTCTCTCAAAGGGCGCTTCGATGCGAGTCCAAGTGAGGATATTCCCACACCGAAAATTGCAAACCAACCACAAGGCCATAGTTCGAAATTGGCGTCGTTTACGGTTGGGAACTTACTTGCGGGCACAGCTGGGACCGTCTTCGGCTCCGGTTGGATTCAGACACTGGGTGTGCTTTGCCTATGTCTGTTTGCTGCGTTAGCGTTTGCCCTTGCGGCGATACCAGTGGATTCTCTTGAAAAGAAAGCCACAACCCAGAAAGTTCCATGACTCTATTCGCCGCGGGCGTAAGCTACAAAACAACGCCGATTGCGTTACGCGAGCAACTTGCGGTAAAGCCATCGCAGCTTGTAGACAAAGCGCACCATCTCAAATTATGCGGCGAACTCGATGAGATTGTCCTACTCTCCACTTGTAATCGTGTCGAAATATATGCTGTCACCCGACAACTGAAGGGCCTCGGGGATCGGCTTCTCCGGATTTTGAGCGACGATCAGCTTGACTCCGACTTGGATGTGTACCTTTATGAAAATGCGGAGGCTGCGCGTCATCTTTTTCGCGTTGCTGGAGGACTAGACTCAATGGTGCTGGGGGAGACGGAAATCACCGGCCAAGTGAAATGCGCCTACGACGCCGCCCGGGCAGCGCAGCTCACAGGGTGCGTTTTGAACCGTACTTTTCAAAGCGCCTTCCATACAGCGAAGGTCATACGCACCCACACTTGCATTGGTCGCGGCGCAACTTCGGTTGGTAGTGCGGCCGTTGAGTTAGTCGAAAAGTTTTTTGGCTCTGATCTAACCACGCGAAAAGTCATGATCATTGGCGCCGGGCAAACGGGCGAAACGTGTGCCCGCAATTTCGCCAAAAGGGGTGCCGGGTCGATTCTTGTTTGCAATCGTTCCTTGGAGCGCGCAATTGAATTGGCCGCTAAGGTCGGAGCCCGGGCGTTGCCTTTGGATAATTGCCACCAGGAGTTGGCCGAGGTGGACATCGTAGTGGCGTCAACAGGCTGCCCGAATACACTGTTGCACGGCACCGACCTGGAAACCTTGTCAGGGAAGCGAAGAAACCACCGCTTACTTCTAATTGACATTTCCGTTCCGCGCAACATCGACGCCGATGTCCAGCTCCTCAACGGTGTTTACCTCTACAATATCGACGATTTGGAGGCGATCGTCCGCGAGAATGTGCGTTCACGAGAGAACGATCTGGCGAAGTGCGAGGAGATTATCGTCTCACACGTCGCCACCTTAATGGCGAAACTGGACCTGGGAAGGCTGAGGCTCAATGACGCGGCTTCTGAAAACTGGACGAGACGCAGCATTGACATGAGCTTTTTCAACCAGTCAGTCCCCGATCCCTGCCTCGGCTGACCAGCGGAATATGATTGCGGATGACCACCGCGCATTGGCTGGATAATCATACGAACCCCTACGAGTTATTTGGCGTTCGCTGAGAGATCTGATAATTCGCTAGTTTAAACCTCATTGAGTAGATCGCAATTTCTAAATTCCTATGGGTCCTATGCTATGCCAGCATTCGACCGTCTAAGGTATAACTCAAATGAGTTATCGGTCCTTAGCCTAGTCGAGGAATTCACAAAACCGCTGGCGAGCGTTAGAGTTTTCACATGATAACAGTGACACAGGCAAAATCGCAGTAGAACAAACATGACTAGAGGATAAAATATGAGCGCCGCTGCAGCACTTGTTAAAACTTCACCAGCAAGAAAGAGAATTGAACAACTGAAACCGCAGCCGCAGCCGGAGTGGAAGAGCGCCCTTCATGAGTTAGAAGCCGCTGTTCGTGCCATGGACCGACTCGCTGTTGTTTGTGGGTGTCCTCAATCTCTGTCCGAAGGTCGCGGACAGTCACAAAGTGGCAACGAAGAAAAATATAGTGAGGAGGAAAGAGCTATTGTTTCCGAGGAGGCAATCACAGTTTTTCTTCAGGCAAGCATCGAGTTCGAGGAAACACAGAATAGAAAAAGCAATAGAAACACAAATATGAAAACAAATACCCGTAAGATCCAAACGTCCGATAAAGTCAACTATAATCGCCGCCGTTTTCTTGGCACTGCGGCCATGACCGTGGGCGCCGCTGAGTTCGGCATCTTCCGACCGGCGCAAGCACAGTCCAGGCAGGCCGATCCTGCGGATGTGCCAAGCATCAAGCCGGGGACCAATGCATCCTTCGCCTCCATGAAGCAGATCGAGGCCGGCGTCCTCAATTCCGGATACGCTGAAGCAGGCCCTATGGACGGTCCTGTGGTGGTTCTGCTTCACGGCTGGCCCTACGACATTTACAGCTTTGTCGGGGTGGCCCCTTTGCTGGCGTCGGCGGGTTACCGTGTGATCGTCCCGTATCTGCGCGGCTATGGCACGACGCGGTTTCTTTCCACCGACACGTTCCGCAATGGCCAGCAATCGGTCGTGGCTCTGGACATCATCGCTTTGATGGATGCGCTCAAGATCGAGAAGGCCATCGTCGCCGGTTTTGATTGGGGCGCGCGGACGGCCAACATTATGGCGGCTCTCTGGCCGGAGCGTTGCAAGGCCATGGTTTCGGTGAGTGGATATCTGATCGGCAGCCCTGCTGCCAACAAACTGCCGCTGCCGCCAAAGGCTGAACTTGCCTGGTGGTACCAATACTATTTTGCCACGGAGCGCGGACGGGCCGGCTACGGTGAATACCGACGTGATTTTGCGAAGCTCATTTGGCAGATCGCTTCGCCGAAGTGGGACTTCGATGATGCCACATTCGACCGTACGGCGGCGTCGTTCGACAACCCGGATCATGTCAACATCGTGATCCACAATTATCGCTGGCGGATCGGTTTGGCGGAAGGCGATCCGAAACATGACGATTTGGAAAAGAGGCTGGCCGAAGCTCCGGTCATTACGGTGCCCACCATTACCCTTGAAGGAGACGCCAATGGGGCGCCCCATCCGGACGGAAGCGCCTATGCCAAGAAATTCTCAGGCCGATATGCGCACCGAATCCTCCAGGGCGGCATCGGACACAATCTGCCGCAGGAAGCCCCGCAGGCCTTTGCCCAAGCTATCGTCGAGGTCGACGGCTTTTAATCGAGGTGAGCCTAGCTAGGCTCTGCCCACTGGCATACATGGCAAAATTGATGAACAAAGCGACTCAAGGTAAAGCATGCTCTTCTCGACCATACTATTGAGTTGGATTGGACCGAGAAACCTCGCCTGGGTCGCTTTCTTCTCGATTCTCCTATATGCGAGCCGAGGGACCTGTCAGCGGGCTCCAACTTCTCCTGACCATCCTTGGCATTCGTACGAGGAACAGGAGTTCAAAAACGAGATGAGGTTGCCCCGAAACCCCGTGTCTCCAATCGATCCGGCGAAGACGTATACTTTGCCGGAACTGATTGATTTGGCCGAAACGCAGAATCCCGAGACTCGTAATTCGTGGGAACACGCCCGCGCCCAGGCAGACACGCTCGGAATCGCCCGGAGCGAGTTGTACCCAACTTTAGCCGCCACGGCGCTCGCCGAAATCAATCGCGGAGTCGTTTTCTCTGGCACCAGCTTTTATCGTCAAACGATCTCAGGTGTTGATGGGGGCTTGGATCTCAGCTACACGGTCTTTGACTTCGGCGCGCGATCCAGTCGAATTGGCGCTGCCAAAGCTGGAGTTCTGGCGGCAAACTTCGCCTTCAACGACACCCATCGCCAAATCATTTACCAAGTCGAACGGGCCTACTATAGCGTTCTGAACGCGGTCGGTCAGATAAGCGCTGCCGAAGCAAGCCTTACCAATGCGCTGGCCGTGCAAAGAGCAGCGGAAGACCGTTTGAAGCAAGGGTTAGCCACTTCGCCAGATGTATTGGAGGCCCGAAGCGCGGCGGCGCAGGCGGAATACGAACTTCAAGCACTTCAGGGTGTGAAAGAGATTTCGCGAGGCACTTTGGCGAGGGCCCTTGGAATTTTCCCGACGTCTTTGATTCAAGTGCAGCCGCTTGATGAACTTGTAATTCCTGATTCGTTTTCAAATACCGTCGAGCAGTCGATAGATCGCGCTTTTGAACAACGCCCGGACCTAATGCAGCAATTGGCCGAAGTGCGTGCGGCCAACGCACAAATCAAGGAGGCTCGCGCGGCGTATTATCCCACCTTGAGTTTTAACGCTTCAGCGGGCCCGCGTTCCTTTTATGCTTCGCAGCAATCGCTTCCGTGGGAGCATACGGGTAATTGGGAAGGGGGGGCAGGCCTGAGTTTGACTTGGTCCCTTTTTGATGGAGGCGCGCGCAAACACAAACTGGCTCAAGCGAAGGCCGATGCCTTGGCCTCGGAAGCAAGAGTGAAGGCTGCGCGCGATAGGGTGGCGGATGAAGTTTGGACGGCTTACTCCAAATTCCAAACCGCTTTTCGGGAGCGGCAAGCGGCGACCGAGCTTCTCGCCGCCGCCAGTCAATCTTATGCCGCTGCACTGGAATCCTATAGCCATGGGGTTCGCAGTCTGCTTGACGTGACTGCCGCTCAACAGACTCTTGCGCAAGCCCGCTCAACGGATGTTCTGGCGCGGACGGCTATTCTCTCGTCTGTGGCAGAACTGGCGTTCCAAACCGGCACTTCAATTCAGTCGAGGGCGCCCAGGAAGGAACCATGAGGCACAATATTGTCGATCGTTGCTTGAGCTATGGTCTTGTGCTAATCTACGGACTGCTAACAGGCTGCGCACGGAATCCCTCCTTCGATATTGTGGGCTCTCTTTTCCCCGCATGGCTCGTCTGTCTTGTCGCGGGCATTTTGTTGACGGTTCCAGCCCGATGGCTTCTGTCGCGGCTGCAAGTCTCTATCGTTTACCCAATTTTAGTTTTTCCGAGTCTGACGGCGTTATTCACGTTTGTGCTTTGGCTCGTCTTTTTTAGCTGAGGAGGAACGGATTATGATATCTGAAACAACTTCAAATTCCACTCAGCGGGTCGGCCGCTGGGTCAGTGTTGGCATTGTGGCCATGACGCTGGCCGTTGGTCTGATCGTGTTTTACCAATCGACCCATCATCCACGGACGGATGACGCCACCGTATTCGCAAACTACATCGGAATTGCCCCACAAGTGGAGGGGCCGTTGGTCCACCTGGACGTGCGCGACAATCAGTTGGTAAAGAAGGGGGACCTATTATTCGAGATCGATGAACGACCATATCAGTATGCCGTGGAAACAGCATTGTCTGCGCAGGCCACCCTCGAAGGGCAAATTGTGGACGAGGCAAAAAGAATCGCAGCGCTCAAGAGCGCGGTTTCTGTTTCGGAGGCCAACATTCATAGCGCGGAGGCCGAGATGGCCCGCTACGAGGCGGCCATCGATCAGGCGCAGGCTGACGTGGCCAATGCCGAACAGGGCGTCAGGCGCGCCACAGCAGAGTGGACATACTCGAGCAACAATCTGCAACGTCTGGAACCGCTACTAGTAAAACAGTTTGTCACGGTGGACCAGGTCGATAAGGCGAGGACGTTGGAAATCGCGCAGAAAGAGGCTTCCAAGCAGACCGAATCGCAACTGCTTCTTGCGCAGGCAGGGCAGCGGTCAGCCGTGGCACAGCATCAACAGTCCAAGGCCGCCTTGGAGCAGAGCAAAGCGCAACACGAGCAGGCCGCTAATGCTGTCACCACCCTTGAACCGCTCATCAACCAGCGAGGCGCCAGGGAAGCCGCAGTAAGGCGCGCGCGCTATGACCTCAATAACTGCCGGATTTGCGCACCGTTCGAGGCGCGAGTGACAAACCTCAAGATTTCGGAAGGCGCCTACGCCCATGTAGGTCAGCAGATATTTACTTTGATTGACGCGCGCCGATGGTGGGTCATTGCCAATTTCCGCGAAGGGCAATTGCCGCACATTATCCCCGGAATGCGAACCGATGTTTACGTGATGTCCCAGCCCGATCGGCGTTTCGCCGGCTTTGTGGAGAGCATTGGCTTTGGGGTCACGCCAGATGCCGATCTGATTGGCAGTTTTGAGAACGGCCTCCCGGATGTGCAGCGGACGCTCAATTGGGTCCACCTCGCATCCAGATTTCCGGTCCGGATTCGCGTTGAGGATCCCGCTCCTGAGTTGTTTCGCGTGAGCGAGTCAGCAGTGGTCATCATTCGAGGGAACTAACGATGGACGCCGCCGCTCAAAGCGCAACGGAGTGGCCTCGTCCTGTGGTTTGGCTAGAAAAGCTGCTGCGGGAAGAACTCGCGCCTTATCCTGGAAGAGGCTTGTTGGTTGCGCGCATGGTCATCGCTGCCACGCTGATCATGATCATCAATACGACGTTTCGTATTCCGTACGGTTTGTGGGCAGTTTATGGGCTGGCCTGGTCCCGCGAAAGCACTCGAGCGACAGTCAGAGCTGTGAAGAAGTCCATAGTTACTTTTCCCCTCGCCGCTGGCTACGTGATAATCGGGGCGATGTTTTCCTTGGACGACCCCACGCTCCGCTTGCTGTGGTTGATTGGCACGTTGTTTCTCGTATTCTTCGTCATCGGCACGATAACGGACTTCGCCACAGCCGGCGGCTTGGGCATTTTGATCGCCCTGAGTCTTCCGCTCTGGGATCAGCATATTTCTGTCGAGTTGAAGGTGGAAACAACGCTCTGGGCGGCCGGTCAAGCAACAATTGCAAGTTTGATCACCGCAACGGTTGCCTTGGTGTTCGAGGAGTTGGGGCTTGGGGATGACCTTCTCCGGTCCATTGGAGAACGATTGGCTTGCGTTGAGAATTTGCTGGATTGTTACGCCGAGAGCCGCCCTGCTGATGAGAAGATAACAAAACAAATCACACGCATGGCGGTCCTGGGCACATCCACGTTGCGGAGCAATTTGCAAAGATCGAATTACTCGCCGCTTTACGCTGAACAAATGGGGGCCATAGCGGCGCTGGTAGGAAGACTTGTAGATACCGCCGCAAGCTTGTCAAATCTCAGCGTCCAGATGTCTACCGAGGCTCGGGCACGAATTCGTCTATTGACTGAGAATGTCGGCGGCATTCGAGCCGATCTACTGGCCAGCCGGACTCCGCACTTAAGGAAAACCCCGCCTGAACTGGATTCCTTGTCTCAGGCGCCGATGTTGCAAGAGATGGAAAAAACCGTCTCCTTGATTGCTGATGTCTTTATCGGTTCTCAATCGCTTGGCGCCTATTCTGCCCCTGCATCAAGCATCGGCGACCCGGGCCAGACGCTGTTTGTGCGGGACGCGTTGTCCAACCCCGAACATGTTAAATTTGCGCTGAAAGGCTGCCTGGCGGCCAGCCTTTGCTATATCATCTACAGTTCCCTGGATTGGCCGGGAATCAGCACGTCCGTGACCACCTGCATGCTGACCGCGCTGACCACCATCGGCGCCTCGCATCAAAAGCAGGTTTTACGGTTTACTGGTGCCATGGTTGGCGGCGCAATAGGAATCGCATCGCAAGTGTTCGTTCTGCCCGAGGTTGATTCGATTTTCGGGTTCACGCTGCTGTTCCTGGCGGTCACGATTGTGGCCGCATGGATCGCGACGTCGGGCCCCCGTCTTTCCTATTTCGGACTACAGTTGGCGGCAGCGTTTTATTTCGTGAACCTCGATCAGTTCAAAATCCAGACGTCGCTGGTTCCCGCCAG
>DATKFW010000066.1:0-2892 GCA_035511075.1 Vulcanimicrobiaceae bacterium | reverse complement strand
ATCGCTGGTGTATTGGTCGAACTCCCCGGCCGCGCGGGGCGGAGGCGAGAAGGAAAGTTTGCCGCCGGCCTGGAGATAGAGGGAGCGGCGTTTGACGTTTGCGGGCGGCCAGACTTTGAATTGGCGCCACTCGTTTTGGCCCGTCTCGAACATCCACGCTTTGGGAAAATGCACGTGGCCCACGCCTTTGAGGGTCTGCATGAAAAACGGATATTCGATCTGCTCGCGGAAAAATTCCCCCGTTTTGGAATGAAAGTTCAGGTTGCCCAATTTGTCGCCGTCGCCGTCCGACCAGCCGCCGTGCAACCACGGCCCCATGACCAAAGTCTGGGCGGGCGCGCTGCCGTCGGCCTCGATGGCGCGGAACAATTTGAGCGGGCCGGCCAGGTCTTCGGCATCGAACCAACCGCCGACCATCAAAACGGAGGCGGTGAGGTGATGCATGTGCGGCCCCAAGGCGCGCGAGGTCCAGAACTCATCGTCATTGGGATGTTCGAGCTGGTCGCTCCAGTAATGGTTGTGATGCGTGAAACAGCGGTCTTCGGCGTTGGAGAGCGGACCCAGGCGCAAGTAGAAATCGTATGCATCCTTGGTTCCATACTGGAAGGGTATGAACGAATCCGTCTGCGCGGGCTTTGGCCCTCGCGGCCAGAAACTGGTATAAAAATCAAAATTGGCCGCCAGAAAAAACGCGCCGTTATGATAGGCGTCATCCCCGTTGCCCACGTCGCCCATGGCTGCTTGCGGGGAAACGGCTTTAAGCGCCGGGTGGGAGTTGATCAATCCGTAAGCCGCGAAAAACCCCTCATACGAAATGCCCCACATCCCGACGCGTCCGTTGTTGCCGGGCAGGTTTTTGACCAGCCAATCAATGGTGTCGAAGGTATCGGTGCTGGGATCATTATCCTTGGGTCCGTCCAGGTGCTTCTTGTGCGGAGACTCATCGATGAATTCCCCTTCCGAAAGATAGCGGCCGCGCGCGTCTTGATAGACGAAAATAAATCCTTCCCGCGCGAACGCATGCGACGGGCCAAGATCATCGGGATAGTTGGTGCTGCCATAAGGCTCCACCGAATAGGGTGTCCGCAGCAGCAGGATTGGATAGGACCGGCTGTGGTCCTTGGGCGCATAGACCGAAGTGAACAGTTTGACGCCGTCACGCATGGGAATCCGGTAATCGACCTTGGTGTAATTCGAGCGGATGAATTCGGACGGCTTCTCCGCGCCGCCGGCTTGGTCCTGCGCATTGACGGCAGCCCCCGGAAGCAGGGCCAAAAAAACCGCGAGTGTTCTCAATGTCATAGTGCATTCATAAAGGCCGGGAGCCTAATGCAATGGGTGGATTTGCACAATAACTTGCGCTCATTGGTCCGAGGAATGTGGAAAGGACAAGGGGGATAACGGCAAAACAATGTTTTTTCCCCATTCCCCTGACCAAATCTGTGTCGGAAAAATCATGCAGGGCAGACGCACTAAGCCGCATCCATGCAGTTGAAAATGGGAGCGCGACCGTCTCGGTCGCTCTGGCTGGCGTCCCGCCAGCCAGTCGCACCGCCCCTATAGGAGCCACCGTTCGGTGGGTCTGCACGCCCGGCGCCAATGTTTTCGGCCAGAGGCCGAAAACGGCGGGCGAGACGCCCGCGCTCCCCAACTCAACTGCATGGTTCCGGCTAATTATTCGATTTACCGCCCGTTTCATCGGCAGCGCCAATCTCATTCAGCGCCAGCAAAATATCTTAAGAATGTTGGAAAGGTGACGGCGTGGTGACGGGGGAGTCTTCTGCAACTTGTTGATGGCCAATATTTGTGACGGTGTGACGGCTCAATACCCTGCGGCTGTGGCGAGGCCGGACTGGCAAGGCAAGGGAATGATCGGCAGAGGAATAAGAGGCAGGGGAATGAGGAAGAGACAAGCTTTTGAAATTATTCCTCTGCCTCTTATTCCTCTGCCTAATCATCCCTGTTTGTCTGCGTTTGCCCTGAAAAATCATGCAATCACCCTTGACACCCCCACCCCTCTGCTCTTAAAGTTTCCGCTCTTTCAGGTAATACGCTCTGATTAATAACAACATGAATAAAGGCAAAATTGTCCAGGTCATCGGGCCGGTCGTCGATATCGAGTTCCCCGACGGCCCTCCAACCATTTACAACGCCGTCACAGTGGATTTCGAGGTTCCGGGGCAGGGTAAAACCAAGCTCACCCTCGAGGTGCAACAGCATCTGGGCGACCATTGGGTCCGCGCTGTCGCCATGTCCAGCACCGAGGGCCTCAAACGCGGCCTCGAAGTCATCGACACCGGTTCGCCCATTTCCATGCCCGTCGGGGAGGCCGTCATGGGCCGCGTCTTCAACGTGACCGGCGATCCGGTGGACGAGCAAGGACCGGTCAAGGCCGACAAATATCTGCCCATCCACCGCGCCGCGCCCGCGCTGGTGGACCAATCCCCCAGCCCGCAGGTCTTGACGACCGGCATCAAGGTCATTGATTTGATATGCCCATTTCTTAAGGGTGGAAAAGTCGGCGCCTTCGGCGGCGCCGGCGTCGGCAAAACCGTCGTCATCATGGAACTGATCAACAACATCGCCAAATTGCATGGCGGCGTTTCCATGTTCGCCGGCGTCGGCGAGCGCACCCGCGAAGGCAACGATCTTTATAACGAAATGATCGAGGCCAATGTCATCAAGGTGGAGAAGGATGAAAAAGGCCACCCGAAAATCGGCAGCAACGGTCTGCCCATCATCAAGGAAGGCTCCAAAATCGGCCTGGTGTACGGCCAGATGAACGAACCGCCGGGCGCGCGTCTGCGCGTCGCGTTGTCCGCCCTGGCCGTCACGGAGTATTTCCGCGACGAAAAGAACCAGGACGTGCTCTTGTTCATTGATAATCCCCTC
>DATKFW010000065.1:0-5350 GCA_035511075.1 Vulcanimicrobiaceae bacterium | reverse complement strand
GCGTCGCTCCGGTGTTGCGCTCCATGCACGAGGTCGGGTTCTTGGGCAAGTTCCTGCCGGAATTCGGCCGGCTCACCTGTCTGGTGCAATTGGAGTTTTATCATCAATACACCGCCGACGAGCACACCTTGATGTGCCTGGAAAAGCTCGATCAAATCTGGTACGCCAAAACTCCTCCCTTCAGCGCCTACGCGGAGACCGCGCGCGAGGTGGAGGATGTTTATCTGCTTTATCTGGCCTTGCTGCTGCACGACTCCGGCAAGGCCTTTCGCACGGGGCATCACGAGGAAATCGGCGGCCACGTGGCCCAAAGCGTGTCGCGCCGCCTGGACTTGGACGGGGCCAAGACCCACACCTTGCGCCTGCTCATCGAAAACCACCTGGCCATGGCTCAAATCTCCCAGCGCCGGGACATGGACGACCCGGCGGTCATTCAGAACTTCGCCCGGCAAATCCAAACCAACGAGAATCTGGTCTTGCTGACCCTTCACACCTTTGCCGATTCCATGGGCACCAGCGACCAATTGTGGAACGGGTTCAAGGACGCGGTGTTGTGGCGCCTCTTCCACAAGACCCGCCAGGTCCTGAGCGGCGGCACCGAATTCCTCCTGGCCGAGGCGCGCCAGAGGGAATTGCTGATCGAGGAAGTTCAGCGCATTGCTCCGCCCACCTTCGATCCGGCCGAAATCCAGGCCCATTTCAACAACGTCCCGCCGCGTTATTGCCAGATTAACGACGCCAAGGACATTCTGGGCGACGTGACGCAGGTCCATCGTTTCATCCAGTTGCAGTTGTCCGAGAGTGAGGACAACGCTCTGGCGCCGATCATCACCTGGCACAACGAGCGGGACCGCGGCTACACCACCGTCAAGCTCTGCACGTGGAACCGCGAAGGCTTTTTCACTCACATCACCGGCTGCCTGACCGCCGCCGGCTTCAACATCCTCGGCGCCGAAATCCTGACCCGCTACGATGGCATCGTCCTGGATACCTTTTACGTCGCCGACGCCCGCACCGGCCAATTGGCCAACCGGGAGGAGCGGGACAAATTCGAGCATCTGGTGCAAAAGGCTCTGACGGGAGCGCCGCTGGATTTGCCCGCGCTCATCGCCAAGGTTCGCCCCTCTCCGGCCGCTTACAAATCGCTGGACGGCGAACGGATTCCGGCCGTGGTGGAATTGGACAATGCCACCTCCGACACCCGCACCATTGTGGACTTGCAGGGGGAGGATCGCGTCGGATTGCTATATGACGTGTCGCGGGCGTTGTCGGAGTTGAACGTGAACGTTTATCTGGCGAAAATCCTCACCGAAAAAGGCGCCGCCATCGACACCTTTTACATCACCGAGCGTAACGGATCCAAGATGCTCGATCCCGAACGCCAAAAAACGTTCAAATATCGGCTCCGACAGGCCGTGCAACTCGGGCCGTGATTCAGCTTTTGTCTTTTCCCCTTTTCCCTTGCATCCTTTTCTGCCCTGCTGAAGTGTTTATTGCGTAGGCAGACAAAGTCCCTGCCGGGGGCGAGCAAGAAGACCGGCGAGAAAATATGCCAAAAAAGCATCTTGAACGTATTCAGGATTCTTCTGTGGGATTGGATCTAAAGTTGACGGCGAAAATCCATCGTGAAGGGCAATGGAATGTTGCATTCTGCCCGGAAATGCCTGGCGCAAATGGTCCGTTTAAACGCGAAGGCGGTAGTCACTCTATTTATTGGAATCCAGCCACCAAGAAACGCAAGTCGGTTCCACGCCATCTCGGATTATTTTGGTGAAACGTATCTGCCGCAGACTGGGCATATCGGAGCCTGGCAGCGAGGGGTAGATTTTCGTCTTTTGATGTCACCCGGCCCATTTGTCAATGCCGCAACAATTTTGCCACTTCGATGATGGCGTCCGGAAAGCGGGCTGGGGCGACAGAATCGCCGTCGTGCAGAATCTGGGTGCTGGTGTAACCGGCAGAATGCGGCTCGCGATAGACCTCCAACGTTCCTTCGGCTAGGTTCACGATCCAAACTTCCGCGATGCCGGCGCGTCCATAACTGGGTAGTTTTGTTTCGCGATCGGTTTCCAGCGTCGAATCTGAGACCTCGATCAGCAGGAACACTTCGTCTGGAGTGGGATGGCGGCTGTCGTAATCGTCGGCGGCGGGCCTGAGCAGCATCAAGTCGGGTTGCGGCTCGGAGTGATCTTCCAAATGCAGCGGGTTTTGCACCGCTTGCAACCAGCGATCGTTTGCGTAGCGATGGAAAAAACGGTTTAAGCGGTTAACCACTCCTCCGTGCAATGGGCCAATCGGTGACATATCGATAATCCTTCCATCCAGCAACTCCACGCGCGCGTCGGGCCGAAGCACTCCCGCTTCCGCCATGCGGTAGTAGTCCTTGACGTTGAATCGATGTAGCGCTGCCTCCGCCATGCCTAACCCTTTCCATAGACTTCTTCCACCACTGCGCGGAAGTTGTTTTCCCCCACGTTGACGATGGCCATCTCCCGTTGCGCGCTCTCCACCGAATCGCTCGCGTGCGCGGCGTTGACCATGATGTTGGACCCGAACTCCCGCCGCACCGATCCCGGCGGCGCCTTGGACGGATCGGTCGGCCCCAGCACGTCGCGAATTTTGCCGATCGCCTCCACCCCCTCGTAAATCAACGCGATGCACCGCTCGGTTCCCGGTTGCCGGGCCAGCGCCGGATCGCAATCCGACGGCAAACGGCCCGCCATGAATTTAACGATGTTGTCGAATTGGTTGTCGCCGAAATACGGCCCCAAAATCTCCCCAAAATGCTTCTCTTCCGCCGCCGGAATCTTGAACCCAAACTCCTTCTCCAACGCCGCTTTGGCCCGCGACGCCACGACGTCTTTGAGCTTGGTCCGCAACACCTCGCGCACTGGGCCGTAAAACTCCGAGGCCTCCGCCACGCTCATGCGATGGACCTTGATGCCCACAATATAAAGGCCCGCGCGAGAGAGAAAATCAATCACGTTGCCGGGCCGTCCCGTGGCGAAGCGGAAATTGTCTGGCTTGATGAGCACCAACGTCCTTTGCGGCTTCTCCTCAGGCCCATAAATCGTCGTGCTCTCGACCACCCCGCCGTCGCGGTCCGAGTAGCTGGCCCAGAGCTTCAATTTGGACACCGCTTCGTCCGGCGTCGGCGCGGCCAGGACGGCCGGCTCGAAATAGCGCACTTGGTCGTGCTCGTCCAGAACGAGATCGCCGTAGGTGTCGCGAATCGTTTCCCCGCCGCGGCGCTCGGCGGAAATGTTGCCGACCACCGAGCGGACCTTACGCACGGCTTCCTCGCCGCGAAACAACAGGACCATGGCGCGGCGCGGCCGTTTGGTCTTCGGGTCTGGCGCCAGGTTGCGCAGGATGTAATCGCGAATGAGTTCCTGGATGCGCCGGTCTTGGGGATCGGCAGTGGAAACGACGACTTCGGAATACCTCTGCACCAATTCGGCGCTGGGCGCGAACATGCGCGCGGCCGCCAGCTCCAGGCCGGTGCGCGTGATCAGGCGCGCCAAAATCCCGCCCGTGCGGGACTTGTGGAGCGTATAGGGTGTAATAATGACGTAAGCCAGTTGTTGGGCCATAGAGAATTCAGCTCGGCTGGTTGCTTCCTTTCGGAACACTGGCCGGCGCCACAGCCGCCTTGCCGCCAAGAATTTTAAACATCACCACGCCGCACGTCGGACATTTGCCTTTGATCGCTTTGCGTCCGTTCTTCATGGTCTCTTCGACGGCCTCGGCAATTTCCTTCTTCGCTTTGCATTTAACACAATATCCTTCAGGCATAAAATCGCGCTGGACAATCCGCTTCCGGCGGTTGTGTCGCAGTCCTGACAGTCTAGGGGCCGGTTGCGGCCAGCGTCAACTCGTAAAAGTCCATTTTCATCATAACATGTTGACAATAAGAATGTTATGTTCATATTTCAGCCTCCGTCTCCGGGCCTCTGCACGGGCTTATTTGCATATTTCCGCAGTTCCGTCTTCAGGATCTTGCCCGTCGGACTTTGCGGCAACGCCGCCATGAAAACCACCTTCCGGGGCAGCTTGTACTCCGCCAATCGCTCGCGCAAATACTCCAACAAACCCTTCTCCTCCAATTGGACGCCCTCGTGGCTGGCCACGAACGCCAGTGGTTGTTCGCCCTTGCGCGCGTCCGGGATGCCAATGATCGCCGCCTCTTTGACGCCGGGGAATTGGTAAAGAACCTCCTCGATCTCGCGGGGATAAACGTTGATCCCGTTGACCAGCAACATATCCTTCTTGCGGTCGGTGATGTAAAAATATCCGTCGTGGTCGGCGTAACCAATGTCGCCCGTCAAAAGCCATTCGCGGCGCATAACTTCCGCCGTTGCCGCCGGCTGGTTCCAGTAGCCGAGCATGACGTTGCCTCCGCGCACGCAAAGTTCCCCCGTTTGCCTGGCCGGCAGCATCTCCCCCGCTTCGTTTTGAATCGACACCTCCACGCCCGGAATCGGCACGCCGATGGACCCCGCCTTCCACGGCCCGCGGATGGGCGTGAACGAAACCACCGGGCTGGCCTCGCTCAAGCCATAACCTTCCAGCAGCGGCATTGGAAACCGCGCCGTGAATTCTCGCAACGTCTCCGCCGGCAACGGCGCCCCGCCGCTGATGCAGACCCGCAACGGCAACTCCACTGGCCCCGCACTATGCGCCAACGCCCGGAAGAACTGCGGCACCGCCGGCAACAACGTCCCCCGATGCTGAATGATCTCCATGAGGATGTTCTTGGGCGGATGCAGTGTCTTGATCAGCACAATCGATCCGCCAATCAACATCGGCAGCACCACCCCGACGGTGAACATGAAACTATGAAACATCGGCAACAGCACCACAAACCGGTCCTCCCCGACCGCCTCGAGCACCTGCCGGCAGCTTTCGACGTTGGCCAGCAGGTTCCCATGCGAGAGCATCGCCCCTTTCGGATGCCCTGTCGTGCCCGACGTATAAACGATCACCGCCAAGTCCCCTTCCGCCGTGTCGGCCCTCGGTTCAGCCTCCTTCCCCACGTGGCCGGCCATCGACTCCACGAAAAACGCTTTCAAGCCTGGCCGTTCCGAGGCCAGCTTCGTAAACCCGTCCTTCATGGATTCATCCAGAATAACGAGCTCGATCCCCGCATCCGCCAGGATGAACTGGACTTCGGCTGGTTTCAGAAAATTATTGATCGGCACCGCCAGCGCCCCCGCCTGCCAGATGCCAAAAAGGACCGGAACAAACTCCGGGCAATTCTTAAGCCAAATGCCGACCCGATCCCCGCGCCTGACTCCGAAGCTGGACTCCAACCGTTGGGCCACGCACAGAGTCTGTTCCCAGAACCCTC
>DATKFW010000064.1:0-100146 GCA_035511075.1 Vulcanimicrobiaceae bacterium | reverse complement strand
AGATCGCTCCGCCGTAAGTCGGCCCGCTCGGAATTATAGACCCATAGTAAGAAATTACGGCCTGATTAACCGCGTTTGCCAGAGTCAGATTGCGCAAAGTCAGGTCAAGTCCAGCCGGCAGGTTAAACAGTTGGACCCCATTAGTGCCGGAAATGGTAATCGAATGTCCGGTGCCGTCGAGAATCACGTTAGTTGAAATCGTGATCGTATTGGTCACATCGATCGTGCCATCCGTCGCAAACGTCACCGTTCCTCCGGCCTCCAAAGTCGTGACTAACTCGCCTTCGTCGAGGTTGGAGATAGTGGTCTGGGCCGCGATCGTAAAAGGGAAAGCCAGCTCTAACAAAACAGCCGCGAAAAACAAAGCCGAGGCCCAACGCCCGCTGTGGGCGCCGCGCGAAAATGCTTCCTCCCCGCCGTCGGGTGGACAGGTTTTTAGTGACGATTTCATCCGCAGCCTCCAACTTTGCCCTTATCCGACACTTCCCATTTGGATTCTTTCCAATAAACAGCGTGGGCCTCCTTTGTGATTCTCTTCCTGTTCCACAGATTAGCAAGTCATTTCGCAGTGGCAAAACTTCGTGTTGACCACCACACGACGGGCACAACGCCAGCCAAGCCGGCTGGGTTGCGTTGGCGCGGCAGCGAGCCTGGTGCTCTTTCAGTTTCGACAGGCGGTGTCCTGATCTGCGATGAGGAAACGGAAGCGCCCCTGATGCGAACCTGGCAAAAAGATTGTGGTTTACCGGGAAAAGCCGTATTCAAATTCCACCGTGAGCGAAACACTGCGATACTTGCAATCGGATTCCGCCGGGAGCGGGATTGAAATCGGCACGCTGGTCAAGTACCTGCTTATGGATGCGGTTGCAGCCAAGGCCAGCGACATCCACATCGAACCGTGGGAAAGCACGCTTGCGGTGCGGCTGCGCCTTAACGGCGTGCTGACCGAACTGGTCCATTTGCCGCTGGACCTGATGGAAAAGATTTCCGGCCGTTTCAAGGTGCTGGGCAACATGGTGACCTACCAAACGGGCCTGCCGCAGGAAGGCCATGCGCCCGCCGATCCCGAATTGGGCGGATGCGAGCAGCGCATATCCATCTTTCCCACTACGCGTGGAGAGAAGATAGTCGTCCGCATTTTTGACCCGAGCAACCGGAGCTTCAACCTGTCCACGCTGGGATTCGACGATGATGTGCTGCAACAATTCGTCAAGCTCATTACCAAGCCAAGTGGATTGATACTGTTGACAGGGCCGACGGGTTCGGGAAAGACCACGGCCATCTATTCCGCCATTTATACGCTGGTGCAACGGTCCGGGCCGGCGATCAGCATTGCAACGGTGGAGGACCCGGTCGAATTCAACCTGCCGATGGTCGCGCAGGCGCAGGTCAACCTGGCCCAGGAATTCACTTATCCCAGGGCGCTGCGCTCGTTAATGCGACAGGATCCGCAGGTCATTATGGTGGGCGAAATCCGGGACCCGGAAACGGCCGCCATCGCCGTGCAGGCGGGGCTGACCGGACACCTGGTCATCAGCACGATTCACAGCGGAAGCACGGCCGGGGTCTTCGCGCGGCTGATGAACATGAACATTGAACCGTTCCTTCTGGCCTCCAGCGTGACCGGCATCCTGGGAATGCGGCTCATCCGCACCAACTGCACCTTTTGCGCGCAGCCCTACGAACCGGAACCGGCCCTGATGAAACTGGTGCCTATCGAGGAACGGGACAACGCCAGCTTCCGGCACGGCGGCGGCTGCGAGGAGTGCCATGACACCGGTTTCTCCGGCCGCATTTCGGTCTGCGAATTGATGACCGTCAATCAGCAGTTGCGCGAAGCGGTCATCGACAAGTTGCCGACGCGCGCCTTGCAGCAAGTGGCGGTCGATCACGGCATGCAAACGATGTGGACCCGAGGTTTGCGGCGCGCGCTGGAGGGGCAAACCACCCTGGAGGAAATTCTGCGGGTCATTTCCGTGGACGAGCTTTAGCCTAGCACTGTGCTCACGGGCTGCCTCGCCATTTTGACCGCCATTAGCTTTGCCCTGACGGTGTGGCGATGGATCGTCAGCCGGCGCTTTCCTCTTCATCGCCGCAGGGCGGTCCACACTTCCCTGCCCGGCATCACGTTTCTCAAACCGCTCAAGGGTTGCGACGCGGAAACCAAAAATTGTCTGCGAAGCTGGTTTTTACAGGAATATCCGGGGCCGATCCAGATTCTTTTCGGCGTTGCGTCCGCCGAGGACCCGGTGCGCCCCATCGTGGAGGAGTTGCTGGCGGAATTTCCAAACGCGGACGCGCGCCTGATGGTTTGCGGGGAGAATCTCGGCGCCAACGCCAAAGCCTCCACGCTGCGGCAGTTGGAGCCGCATTGCCGCCATGAATTGCTGATGATCAGCGACGCGGATGTGAGAGTGCCGCGGGATTTCGCGGTAAACGTCGCGCCGTATCTGGCGGACCCGGCGGTGGGATTGGTCAATTGCTTTTATCGGCTGGCCAATCCTTCCACCGTTGCGATGCGATGGGAAGCGGTGGCCATCAACGCGGATTTTTGGACGCAAGTGCTCCAATCGCGCAGCCTTCGGCCGGTGGATTTCGCCCTTGGCGCGGTGATGACGCTGCCCGCCGCGCAACTCAAAGCGATCGGCGGATTTGCCACGCTGGCGGATTTTCTGGCGGATGATTACCAATTGGGCCGGCAGGTGGCGCGCCAGCAAAAACGAATCGAGTTCGCAACCGTGGTGGCGGACTGCTGCGATCCGGCGATGAGCTGGGCCCAGGTCTGGGCGCATCAATCACGCTGGGCGCAGACGATTCGCGTCTGCCAGCCGGGTCCCTTTTTCCTGAGCATCCTCAACAACGCTACCGTGTGGCCGGTGCTCCTGCTGCTCGACACGCGCGCGCCGTTGGCTGTTTGCGCGTCAGCCGCGTGCGTGGCGTTTCGCGTCGTCACAGCCTTGCGCCAAGAGTCAATGATGACCCAGTCGAGCGCCTACGCTGTCCATTGGTGGATGGCGCCGGTGAAGGACCTCCTGGACGCCGTGCTCTGGGCGGGGGCGTTCGCCGGCAATCAGATCGTCTGGCGCGGGGACCGCTACCGAGTTTTGCGCGGCGGTAAATTGCAGAAAATCCAAGCCCAAATCTAGAGATTCTCCTCGGATAAATCCAGGCCTTCAAAGACTTTGCCAAGAAGTTTGACACCCAGCGCCGCCTCGCCCGCCAACACGATCGCGGCGGCGATTCCGCCGAGGAACAGGCCGAGCGGATTGCCCAGGAAATGCGAAACGGCGAAAAACAGTGCGGCAAAAGCCGCGGCGGCGGGCACCAGTGAAAGCACCAGCACGAGCAATTGGCCGAACATCAAAATCAATTGCTGGCCGGTCGTCTCGAATCCGCGCGGACCTTCCCTTCCCAGTTGAAACCACGCCGGAAAAAACAAAACCGACGCGTTGGGAATGAGCATCGCAATCAAATCGATAAACGGAAGCACCACCGCGGCCGATTCCGCCACGCCCAGGCGTGTCAGGAGCAAAACAGGATGGGACTGGAACTTGGGCGGACAAAAAATGAACGCGACCACGAGCAAGAGCCATTGCATGGCGGCGAGCATGATGGCCGGGGCCAGCACTTCCCCGAGCACGATTTGCCAGCCGGGCATCGGGTACATTTTCAGGAGATCGGCGGTCGGCAGGTCCTGGCGCAAATCGTTGCGCAACAATTGCGGGCCGGAGACCAGGGACATCATTACGAGCATCCCCGCCAAAAACAGGACACCCAATTGAAGGTCCACGCCGCGACCCCCGCTGGAACGGATCATGCCGCCGGCAATAATCGCGCACCAGACCAACATGAGCCACACACGGGCCGTCACGTATTGCCCCGCACTGACGAGATTTTTCCAAAACACCGCCACGGCGGGATTCCCAACAGGACTCAGCGCGAAGGGCGGCCGCGCGGCCTTCTTCGGCTTTTTCGTCCCGCGCCAATTGCCCGACCTGAGGGCAGCCGTCCGTTCGGCGTCCCGGTGTGAACGTTCAAGGGAGGCTTCCTCGAAGGCGACGTTGGAGCGCGTCACCCACCAGTAATGCAGAAAGATGATCGACAGCGCCGGGACAAGCGCCCTCAAAAATTGGGGAAGGCTGGCCGCGAAGTACGGCGCCACCATCAGCCGAAACGGAAACAACAAATAAGGGAGCGGCCCCGCCTGCAAGACCTGGTTCACATACGCCGCGATACGGGCGAAATCGTGCACGGTCAACCCGGTGGGCAAAGGCGGCAGCGCGGCGCGAATCCACAGAGCGATTCCCGCCACCGCAGCGACCACGACGCCCAGAAAAATGGCGCGGCGCTGCCAGTTGGAAATTCCGCGGTCCATTAACATCGTCAGCGCAAACGAGCTTCCCAGCAGGTGCAGGTTAAACATGGAAAGCAGCGCCCACCAGCCGATGGCGCGCATGAGGAAATTGCCGCCGCCCAATCCGCGGCCGATGACCGTCATCAGGAGCGAGCTGAAGAAAATTGCCGTCTGGGACTTGAGCAGCTTGAAGTCGATCAAAGTCCGGCGCGTTATCGGTGCGGGAAAAAGGAAGGCGACCTCCGCCTCTGTGAACCCCAGGGCCGAACGCGAATGAGGGACGATCCAGGCCAGGAGCACAATAACCATCAAAACAAGGGCGGCGATGGACTGCAACAACTCCTGGTGCGCCGGCGCGACGGCGCCACGGCTTCCACGCAAAACGGCGCGCAGCAGGTAATAATAAAAATAGAGGCCGCCCACAATCGCCCCGACGAGGTAATTTGGTTTGCGCAGGCGTTTGACGCGCGTCGCCAGGCGACCCTTGATAGAATTGAATTGGTAATAGAACAGCGCGCCGGCGATCATGGCGTTTCCTTCGTCTCGCCCGTCGCGCGGAAAAACACGTCCTCAAGATTGGCGTCACCCGATAGCTCGGAAAAGCGCTGACGCACCTCGTCGAGCGTGCCGTCAATCACCTTGCGGCCGCTCTTCAGGATAAGGACGTGCGAGCAAACCTCCTCCAGCAAGTGCAGCAAATGCGAGCTGATGAGAATCGCCGCGCCGTCCCGGGCGCGCTTGAGAATGGAATCCTTCATCCGCCGGATGCCCATCGGGTCAAGTCCCGTCAAGGGCTCGTCAAAGAAAATGACGCGGGGCGAATGGAGCAAGCCACAGGCGATGACCAGTTTTTGTTTCATGCCACGAGACAATTCGCCGGGAATCTTGTCCCGCTTGTCGGTCATTTCCAGTTCCTCCAGCAAGCGGGCGCCGATCTCCATGTAATCCGGCACGCCGTAAATCCGGGCGGTGAAATTCAGATGCTGCTGCACTGTCAAATAGTCAAACAACCGTGGTTCGTCGGGAAAAAAGGCCAGGCGCCGCTTGGCTTCAATCGGGTTGCGCGCGATATCGAAACCGCCGATTCGCACGGTGCCGCGAGTAGGAGGAATGATGCCTGCCAGGCAGCGCAGCGTTGTGGTCTTGCCCGCGCCGTTGGGGCCGACCAAACCAATGACTTCGCCTGGGCGGACGGAAAACGACAAATCGCTCACCGCGGTGAACTGACCATAAAGTTTTGTCAAGCCGCTGGCCTCGATTTGAGGAGGAGCGGCGGCGATTTCTGGAATGGCCGGCGGGGAACTATCCACGCCGCACGTTACCAGCCTTCCCGCCGGGAAAGAACCACAAAATTTCCACAATTGCAGGGGTGTTCCAAGTCCTGGATCAGAATTGCGATTGATTGACGCGCCTTGTCGGGTTGGCGATCTTCAGGTAATCTTTGCGGTGATGAATTTGAGCGTGAACTTCCGGCTTGCGGCTTTGGGATTCGCCGCGGGGTTGATGGGATTGCTCATCGTGGTGGCCATCGTGCTCTCTCAAAAGCAGGGGGACACGTTGCGCGCCCAGCTCAACACGGTGGATTCGGAAAGCTTTACCATCGCGGACCACTTCAAGGACTCGTTGAGGGAAGTCAACAATATCCGCTTCCGCTACACGATGGACCATGACCAGGCCACGTGGGCGCTGTTTCTGACCGCCAGCCGCCAACTTGACACGTGGATGGACGAACAGGCCCCCAGGCTCTCCACAGCCGGCGAGAAAGATGCGCTGCGTCAAGTAAAAGCCGCCTACGACGATTACCTGGCCGAGGCGCGTCAAGTGCATTTGCGCAACCAAAACAATTCGCCGACGGACGCCTTGGCCGAATTCAGCAGTTCGCGCGGGCAATCGCAACACCTCTTCGACCTTGGGCAGGCGCTGGCTCGCGCGCACTACGAATCGCGCAACCAGGTGATAAGCAGCGCCAATTCGACCCTTGCGCAATTGCGCCACCTGGTGCTGGCGCTGCTGGCGGCGCTGTTTCTCCTCGGCGTGGCCCTGGCGGTGATGGTGTATCGGGACATGGTCGTTCCTTTGCGGGTCAAATTGGTGGAAAGCCAGTCTCTGGCCGAGCATCACGAGAAGCTCGCGTCGCTCGGGCTGCTGGCCGCGGGTGTGGCGCACGAGATTCGCAACCCGCTGACGGCCATCAAAGCCGCCGTTTTCATCCAGCAAAAAAAATTCGCTCCCGGCTCGGCGGACGCGGCCGATGCCGAATTGGTGGGGCGGGAGATTCGACGGCTGGAGCGGATCGTGACAGAATTTCTTCAGTTCGCACGGCCAGCCGAACCGGCGCTGGGGAACGTTTCGGCCCAGCAACCGTTGCGGGAAGTCCAGTGTTTTCTGGCCCCGGAACTGGCGCGGAAAAACATCCGTCTTTTGTTTGAAGAATCAAACCCGTTGCCGGTCAACGTCGATGGCGAACAAATCAAGCAGGTCCTGATTAACCTGGTGCAAAATGCCGCGGACAGTATCGGACGCGACGGCGCGATCACGCTGCGCTGCCGCCCGGACCGGAAGCCCCTTTCCAACGGCGAGACGGACGTTGTGATTTTGGAAGTGGCCGATACCGGGCGGGGCATTGCGCCGGAGGTCGAGAAACGATTGTTCGATCCGTTCTTCACGACCAAACCGGATGGGACCGGACTGGGGCTTTCGATCGCGGCGTGCATCGTGCAAAAACACGGCGGGGCGCTCCAATACCAGACCCAGGTCAATCGCGGCACCGTCTTCGGCATCATTTTGCCGCGGGCCGACACATGAGCGCCGGGGCCAAAATCCTGCTCATCGAAGATGACGCCGGCATCACCGAAACGTTGCAGCGCGTCCTGACTGGCGAAGGCCACGAAGTTGCGATCGAACGGCGCGGGGACGACGGCCTGGCGCGAGCCGCCAGGGACACGTTCAATCTCGTGATCACAGATTTGCGATTGCCGGGGCTTTCGGGTCTGGAGTTGGTTCGGCAGTTGCACGGCGCCAAGCCGCGGCTGCCGATCATTCTCACCACCGCCTTCGGCACGACCGAGACGGCCATCGAGGCCACTAAATACGGCGCCTACGATTATTTGCTCAAGCCGTTCGATATCCCGCATTTGCTGGACCTGGTGCAACGCGCCGCGGACAGCAACCGGCTGATGTCCGAACCCGTCAGCCTGGGCGAAGACGGCGCGCCGAACGACGCGCTGGTCGGCCAAAGCGCCGCGATGCAGGGCATTTACAAGGAGATCGGACGGGCGGCCTCCAAACCGATCAACGTGCTTATCCGCGGCGAAACCGGGACCGGAAAGGAATTGATCGCGCGTGCCATTTATCAGCACAGCCATCGCGCCGACGCGCCGTTTATCGCGGTAAATTGCGCGGCGATTCCGGAAACATTGCTGGAAAGCGAACTATTCGGCCACGAAAAAGGGGCGTTCACCGGCGCGCAATCGCGGCGCATCGGACGATTTGAGCAAGCCCACCTGGGCACCATTTTTCTGGATGAAATCGGGGACATGACGCCGGGCACGCAGGTGAAGTTGCTGCGGGTGCTGGAGCAGAAGTGTTTGCAGCGCCTTGGCGGGAAGGAAAACATTCCTCTTGACGTTCGAGTCATCGCGGCGACCCACCGCGATCTTGAGTCGGCCATCCGGCAGAAGGAGTTTCGCGAGGACCTTTATTACCGGCTCAACGTCGTGGCCATTCATCTGCCGCCGTTGCGCCAGCGCCGCGAGGATATACCGGAGTTGGTCCGGTATTTTTTGCGCAAGCACGGCCCGAGTCTCGGCAACGCGGAGCCTTCGATCCATCCCGATGCCATCGAGTTTCTGCGGGCGCAACCGTGGCCCGGCAACGTCCGCGAACTGGAGAACGCCGTTCGCAAGGCGCTGCTCCTGGCGCAGAACTTCACGCTGGGTCCGGACCACTTCCGCGACGCGCTGGGTAAGAACGGCGAGGCTGCCGCCTCTGGCGCCCGGCCCCTGGGTGAATACGTGGACGAATTGCTGGCGGCCGCGCGGCGCGGAGAGTTGGACGACGTCCATGCGCGAGTGATCGAAACGGCCGAGAAGGAATTATTCGCGCGCGCGATACGCGAAGCGCAAGGCAACCAGACCAAGGCGGCCCGCTGGCTCGGCGTGACTCGCGTGACGATGAAAGCGAAGCTGGTGCAATTTGGCCTGCACGCCACCAGCGACGGCGAGCAGGAGTGAACCGACGGCAGATGCATGCCCGGTCACTTTGGGTGGACTGTTGGCGCTGGCGGGATTGGATTATTGTGTTTCAATACATGAAGGAGTTGCCGCATATTAAACGGTCGGCAGCACGGAAATATGGAGAGCGATTATGAGCGAAAAGAAAGCATCGGTTGATCATCCAATCCAGGAACTTCTCGCGGAGCGGTGGAGTCCCTGCGCCTTCGACCAACGGCTGGTACCCAAGGCCGACCTCCTTTCGTTGTTTGAGGCGGCCCGTTGGGCGCCCTCCTCCTTCAACGAACAGCCTTGGAGTTTTCTGGTCGCGACAAAGGACGATCCCGAGGCGTTCGGACGACTTCTCTCCTGTCTTGTAGAGCGAAATCAGGACTGGGCAAAGGCCGCGCCGGTGCTTGTTTTGACAGTCGTCAATCTGAGATTTTCAAAGACCAAGGAGGAAAATCGGGTTGCCGTTCACGATCTTGGTCTTGCCGCGGGAAACCTGGTGCTGGAGGCGACGTCGCGAGGCCTTTCTGTCCATCAGATGGCCGGCATACTGCCCGACAAGGCGCGCGAGGTTTACCAGATACCGGCAGATGCCTCGGCGTGGACCGCCATCGCAATCGGATACAGGGGCGACCCGACAAAACTGCCCGATGCGCTGAAGCAGCGGGATCTGGCGCCGAGAGACCGAAAGCCGCTGAGCCAGATCGTGTTTTCCGGGAAGTGGGGGGAGCCGGCGCCACTCGTGCAGAAACGCGACGCGAAATAGCGGGCTTGAGGCAACGTCCGGATTCGATTTTGGCGTCGGGCAACGGCTTGACTTCACAGCAGCGCGTGGAAACCAAAAAAGCCGTGTCTTGCCGCGGAAGAACTGCTAGGCTCCGGGATCGCAATCTCCAATGAATAAATTCTTGCCGATAGGAAAATACTCATTTGGCATGGGGGACCGTTTCGCCCGTCAGGCTCGCGCTCAATTGCAAACTTGCGTCCGCGCCGCCAGCCTCGGAACGGAAATCGTCCCGGTCTGGAATACGTCCAACCGGGAACACATCATCATTGGCTCCGAACCGGGCCAGAGCCGCGCCGCCGCGGACGCCGCGGTTGCCGCCCTCCATTGGCAAAAGCCGTATTTCCTGGACGCCGACCATATCCGATTGGAAACGGTGGACCGATTTCTGCCGCATTCGGATTTTTTCACGATTGACGTCGCGGATTGGATCGCAAAACCCGCTCCGTCCGAAGCCGTCCGGGGCTTCCTGGACCGCCACGGCGAGTTGCTGGGAGAAATCGGCATCGAGGGCATCGAGCGTCCTTTTCAGACCACTCGCGCGGGAGTGGAGGGTATTGTCAATAAATATTTATTGGCGGTCCTGGAAGCGGGAAGGATTTACCGCCACATCGCGCAGAGCAAGGGGGCCGGCCATTTTGTAACCGAGGTTTCGATGGACGAAACGGATGCGCCGCAAACGCCGGTGGAATTGCTGGTGATCCTGGCGACCCTCAGCGATGAAGGCATCCCCTTGCAGACGATCGCGCCGAAATTCACCGGTCGCTTCAACAAGGGCGTCGATTACGCCGGAGATATCGCGCAATTCGAAAAGGAATTCAGCCAGGACCTGGCGGTCATTGCGTTCGCTGTGCGCAAGTACGGTTTGCCGGCGAACCTGAAGTTGAGCGTCCATTCAGGCAGCGATAAATTTTCCGTTTACGGCGCGATTCGTCGCGCGTTGCGACGATTCGACGCGGGCGTACACGTCAAGACCGCAGGCACGACGTGGCTTGAGGAGGTCATCGGTCTGGCCGAGGGGGGCGCCGGGGGACTGGCGCTTGCCCGGGAAATTTACGCCGGCGCGCTGGAACACGCGGACGAATTGTGCGCGCCTTACGCGACGGTTTTGGATGTGGACCGGAAGCGGCTGCCGACGGCGGCGCAGGTCGGGGGCTGGACGTCGGAACAATTCGTGTCGGCACTGCGCCACGACCCGAAGAACCCCGCTTACAATCCGCACCTGCGCCAACTGCTGCACGTCGGCTATAAGATAGCGGCGCGGATGGGAACGCGGTACTTGAACGCGTTGAGCGAATATGAGACTTCGGTGACCCGGAACGTCTCGGAGAATCTTTTTGAACGGCACGTCAAGCCGCTTTTTTTGGCGGCGGATTGAGCGGTATGAAATTCATCCGCGAAAATTTCCTGCTGCACAGCCGCGCGGCGCGCCGACTTTACGAGCAGTTTGCCCGCGCGGAGCCGATTCTTGATTACCATTGCCATCTCTCGCCCCGTGACATTGCCGAAAACCGGCGGTTCGAGAACCTTTTTGAAATCTGGCTGGAAGGCGACCATTACAAATGGCGGGCGATGCGGGCCAATGGCGTGGCCGAAGAGTTCTGCACTGGCAACGCCGAGCCGCTGGCCAAGTTTCGGGCCTGGGCGGCAACGGTCCCGCAAACGCTGCGCAATCCGCTTTATCATTGGACCCATCTGGAACTCAAACGGTACTTCGGCATCGATGAATTGCTCGATGAGCAAAGCGCGGCGCGCGTCTGGAAAAAGGCCAACGAGCAATTGGCCGGGCCGGGTCTGACCACGCGGGGCATTTTGAAAAAATTCAAGGTCACCGCACTCTGCACGACGGATGACCCTACCGACAACTTGGCGCACCATGAGAAAATTGTTGCGGACGGCGTGGCGACCCGCGTTTTCCCGACGTTCCGTCCGGACAAAGCGCTGACGGTCGATCAACCGGTTCCTTTTAACAATTGGGTCAGCCGCCTGGAAGAAGCGGCCAACACCGATATCAGGAGCCTTGAAGCATTCGTCTCCGCGTTGCGGCGGAGGCACGATTATTTTCACGCGCACGGCTGCCGGTTGTCCGACCACGGGTTGAATCAATGCCCGGCCAGCCCCTGCGCGGACAAAGCCGCCGCGGCGATCTTCGCACGGGCGCGGCGCGGACGGGCGGCCACGCCGGAAGAACAGGCGCAATGGGCGACCTTCCTGATGCTTTTGTTCGGACGCTGGGATGCGGAAAAGGGCTGGGTGAAACAATTGCACCTGGGGGCATTGCGCAACAACAACTCGCGCCTGCTGCGCCAATTGGGCCCCGACACGGGCCTGGATTGCATGGGAGATTTTCCGCAGGTCGGGGCGCTGGTCACTTACCTGGACATGCTCGACCGGGACGGCCAATTGCCCAAAGTGATCGTCTATAACAATAATCCGAAGGACAATTACGCGGTGGCCACAGCGATCGGCAGTTTCCAGGACGGCTCGATCGCGGGCAAACTGCAATTCGGAGCCGGGTGGTGGTTCCTGGACCAAAAGGAAGGGATCGAGTGGCAGATTAACGCGCTGTCAAACCTCGGATTGCTGTCGCGCTTTGTCGGGATGGTGACGGATTCCCGGTCTTTCATGTCGTATCCGCGGCACGAATATTTTCGGCGCGTGCTGTGCAATCTTGTCGGCCGGGAGGTCGAGCGCGGCGAATTGCCCAATGACGAGGCGCTGCTGGGCGCGATGATTCGCGATATATGTTACGGCAACGCGCGGAATTACCTGGCGCTGGCGGGATAAAGTTTTCCCGGCAGCACTTGCCTCCGCCCGCGCCGGTCACCGGATGACCTTTTCATGGCAGCCTCATTTCCTTTCGGCCAGCGATTGAACCAAATGTCTTAACTCGGCCACGCTTTGCTTGAGGTCCTGAATCTGCGCGCTTTGTTCGTTGAGAGCGACGACCTTTTCCGTCAAGGCTTCAATCTGCGCGTCCTTTTCGTTCAGCTTCTGATTGAGGCCCTGGATGGCGGCCAGCGCCACACCGCCTTCGTCAATGACGGAGATATGTTTGTCATCGGCGCCGTCCAGTTGAAATGCCGCGTGAAAATCCTGCGCCATCGGGCCAACGTGTTTTTTGGCCGCGTCCTCCTTGTAATTCCATTGCGTCACCGGCATGGCGACGACCTTGGCCAGGACTGTCGTGGCGTCCAGGGCCGTGAAATTTTCCTTTGCGTTGCGGTCGCTTGTGATAAGCACGCCGTTGGCGGTGATGTTGCCTTTGGCGATGACATTGCCGCTCTGATCCACTTGCATCAGGCCGGAGGCAACACCGTTGGTGCTGTACTTGGCGATTTGGAAATAGCGGGGCGAAACATCGTTGGACGGAATGCCGATGGTTAAAATCGAGGGTTCCATGAATAATCCCCATCGACCAATGCCCGCTTTATCGGACGGGGCGTTGGCGGCAAAGACATCCCAATCGCGGACAATGATTGGCTCATCGGCTGCATTGAGGTGAACGCCTTTGGGGGATTGGATGCGAACGCCTCCGGTGGCGCCGATGCTGAATTCATCGTTGGCGGTGGAAGAAAACGGCCCAACCTGGGAATCCGCCCAAACAAATGCGCCTTCATGAAGCGCATGAGCGCGCAGTCCGGCGGCAAAACTGAATTCAGCCCCCGCGATATTCCCGTACCCACCCGGCACCGTGGCATAGCCATTGTTCGCTTGATTCCCGTAGCCTCCGCCGACCGTTGGCTGATACGCAAGGCCGCAAAGGTTGTTTTGGCCGCCAGCAATCGTCCCCGCATCGCCGGCATTGGTGTTGTTGTCGCCGCCTCCAATGGCCGCCCATTCGTACTCAGCGGTGTTGTTCTCGCCGCCAGCAACTGTAGCCCATTCATAGGAGACGTTGTTGCTCTGGCCGCCGGCAATGGTGGAAAAGCCGGAAAAGGGTTCGATGTTGTTTTCATCGCCGCCTGCAATGGTGGCATGGTCGGAACCGTTAGCGATATCGTTGAACGAACCGCCGGCGACGGTGGAATGGCCGGAACTGCTTCCGATAAAAATGGCTTCGCCGCCTGCAATGGTGGAATGGTCGGAACTGCTTGCGATGGTGTCGCCGTCACCGCCAGCAATGGTTGAAGCGGCGGAATTGGTGTCGATTCTGTTGCTATAGCCGCCATTAATGGTGGACTCGGGGGATTCCGCTCCGATGTCGTTATAAGCGCCGCCGCCAATGGTGGAATAGATGGAATTCGCTCCGATGCCGTTGTAAGCGCCGCCGCCAATGGTGGAATTGTAGGAATTGGTTTCGATGGAATTAACCTGGCCGCCGGAGATGGTAGATACGGCGCAATTGGTTTCAATGAAGTTGAGAAGGCCGCCGCCAATGACTGAAAAATCCGAATACAAGCCGATGGAATTGGAGAATAGTTGTCCGTCAAAATTGGTTGCTCCGCCGCCGGCGATCACGGAACCGACGGCACCGAAGGCCACATAATTGAGTTGCGACCCGCCAATCACATTGGGCGCGCCGGTAGGAGTGGTGGTTGACGTCAGCCTCGAAGGCCCGCCGACTTCCAGCCGCAACGCACGCTCGCCGTTGACATGAAGTTCCAACGGCTCATTGTCCGAGGTTCCCACAAAATTGACCCCCGGGGTCGTGCCGCTGTTGCCAGTCAACTGCCAGAAATCGATCGCGGCCAATCCGTTCAGCGACTGCGCATTGACATCGGTCACATTCGCGCCATTGCCCGTAAAGGAGGAGGCCGTTACGAGGCCCGAAAACGTGGGACTGGCCGGCAATGAAGAATTCAAAACCGTTCCGCCAATCTGCGCGGCCGACACTATTCCCAAAACGTTGCTCGCGGTATTGGCAAAGACGGCGTAAGGCGTGGGAGTGAGCTGCTGCAGCGGCGTCATCCCGGTATAGCTGAGCGTGTTGCCGGGGTTGTTCGTGCGCACATCCACCTCCAACCAGTAATTGGAGCCGGTGAAAATGCCCGCGCCAAAATCAATCTGCGTGGTGAACAGGCCGTTGGTCACGGGAATGGCGTTGGTGAGAAACGCGCTGCCAACATAGTTATCGCCCTGACTGTCAGTCGAGAGTCGGAAGCGAAAATCATAAAGGCCGCCGGCACTAGCACCGTTGGCGTTGAGCCGGCCCTGATAGGTAAAGGCCGTGCCTTGGGCGAAAACTTGATGGGTACTGGCGCCCATGACCAGCGCGACAAAACACCACAGACTGCATTTACTTGTATATTTCATAAGAATTAACGTCTTACCTACAATTTTTTGCGAGGCGTCTCGCGTCGGAGAACCCGCAACGCGTTAGTCTCCGTGCGGGTAACAATGCAGGGCGAGCGGGCGATTACAATGTTTTTACTGTTTTTTTGATATCACAGGAGCGCGGCTCCGGTTTATTCCGCCGGCGCACGGAACAAAGGAATCCGATCATTGCGTTTGGAGAACGTAATACCTTTGCGGTATCTCCGCGCTGACCGTGTTGGTGACAGTGATGGAAAAGTTCCCGCTGGCGCTCAAGAGGTTGGTTGCCGCCGGCGTCCATCGGCTCAATGGCAGCGCCAGATTCGTACTGGTCAGCACAATATAGGCGTTGCCGGACTGGCCGTGGATGCAATCGAGTATAAGATTTGCGCCCGACACGCTCAGGCCGGCGACGCCCGGCTGCTCCGGAAATACGCTGACATCGTCCAGCCCGAGAAAACTCGGATCGTCCCGGAATCCGAACTCCAACACCGTGTTCGTTCCCGTCGCAGGCACTACAAACTGGAGGTTGGTCCATCCGGTCTCCGGAAGATTGGTTTGGTTAAATAGCGTCGTCCCATTCCACGACACCAGAAATTGATTGGGGCTCAAGCCATCCGGGCTGTTCAGCCACAACGAAAGCACGTATGGCTGGCCCGCGGTCGTCGCCAGCGTTTGCGAAAGATAGCTGAGGTTGGTCCCGAACGACCCCAACAACGCAAAGTAATCCCCTGAATGCGGAAAAACACCATTAACCGTGTTAGTGACAAAATTATCCGGAGTGTCTCCACCGAACAGATCCCATCCCGTGAAATCCGCCGTCTCAAAACCGCCGTTTTCGACCAGCCCCGAAAACACCGGCACCGCGACCACCGCGATCGTTATGGCCGCGCCTGCGACCGGGAGGCCCGCGCCGTTCGTTTCCACCACCGCCGCAGCGAAGTGGCCAAAGGCCGCGTAAGTGTGGGACGGGTCCTGCGCCGCGCTCGTCGCCCCGTCTCCAAAACTCCAATTCCAATTCACCACCGGATCGGTTTCGCTATCCACGGCCGCCGCGGTGAAGCTTACTGGCAGCGGGACTTTGCCGCTGGCCGGATGCGCCGTGATGGCAATGGCCGGCAACACCTTCGTCGGGGCGGTCCCAAATGTCGCGCCCCAGCCGGTTGCGCCCGACAAATAGTAAACCGTTGCGTTGCCATCGCTGACGAACACAGTTGAGTCGTCGGGCGGTGCATTTCCCTCGAAATAGGCCGCCGTCAGGTTGGCGCAGAAGGCAAACGCATAATCCCCCACGCTTTGAACCGCGCTCGGAACGACAATGGAATACAGCGGGCAATATCCGAATGCGGAAGACCCGATGCTCGTCAAGCTCGCCGGCAGCACAACATTGGTCAGCGCATAACAACTGTCAAACGCTGCCGTCCCGATGGCCGTCAGCCCGTCCGCAATGGTCACGCTACCCAAATCAAGGCAATTGAAGAATGCAGAAAACTCGATGTTGGTCACGCTCGCCGGGATCGTCACGCTGGTGACCGGGCATTGCTCGAAGGCCTCCGAACCTATGTCCTGGACGCCCTGAGCAACGGTGAAGCTGCCGCTGAGGCCGCACGGATATTCAACAAGGAGGGTTCCGGCTTTGTTGTACAAAACGCCATTGACGCTGCTAAAGGCAGGATTTCCCGCCGCCACCGTGATCGCCGTCATGTTGTTACAGTCTGCAAACGGAACGTCGCCCAGGTTGGTGACGCTGGCAGGAAGGACAATGCCGGTCAGGGCGTTGCAGAGAGCGAACGCCTCTTCTCCAATGGTCGTGACGCTGCCCGGAATGGTGACAGCCGCCAAAGACTGGCAAGCCTCGAACGTGTAGTTCCCGATAATCGTCACGCTGGCCGGAATGGAGATGCTGCTCAAAAGGCAGTCCTGAAACGCCGCGTCGCCGATGCTCGTGACGCTGTTGGAGATTGCATAGGAGGTCCCAATTTTGCCATCCGGGTATTCCACCAGCAGTGTCTGGCTCTTGTTGAACAACACTCCCCCCACACTCGCGTAAGCCGGATTGGCCGGATCGACGTTGATCGCCGGCAGAGAGTAGCAATACAGAAACGCAGCCTCACCGATGCTGGTCAGGCTGGCCGGGATCGTCACATTGGTCAGGCCGTCTCCGAAAAACGCATATTCCCCCAAGTTTGTCACCGTGTCAGGAATCGCCAGGCTGGTTAGATCAGGGCACGAGGCGAATGCATCATCGCCGATGCTTGTTACGGCGCCGCGAAACATCACTTCGCTCAGGCTGAAGCAGTCCTCAAACAACCCGGGCGGGATGTTGCTGACGTTCTCTGAAATCGTCACCTCGGCCAATGCCGAGCATGAATTGAACGCGTACTGCCCAAGGTTCGTTACGCTGTCGGGAATCGTGACGCTGGTCACGGTGCTGGAGGCGGAGAAGGCCTGGTTTCCGATGCCCGTCACAGGCAGGCTGTTGATCGTTGAGGGAATGTTCACCGGGCCACCCGGACCCGTGTATCCCGTGATGGTGATGGTCCCCGCGTTGGTCGTAAACGTGAAGTCCGACGCCGGGGCAGCTTCGGGCGTATAGGTGCCCGACGCCGCGTTGGTGACATTGGCGTTGACGGAAACCATCTCATTGCTCGGCGCCGTCCAGTCGGTCACCGTCGTGAAACTCACCGTGTGCGGTCCGACCGAAAGGCCCACGACTGTCGCCCCGGCTGGCTGAAGGAGCCCGCCGTCCACCTGCCATTGCGCTCCGCCAGCGACGGCTCCCGGGGGCAGGATTGTCACCTCCAGCGCGCCATTTGGACTCGGCGCGCCTTCCAGAACCGTAGTAAGGCCATCAAGCGTGGGGCCCCACCCGCTAGTCCCCGGCAAGAAATAAACCGTCGCGCTCTCGCCCAGGAACGCCGACGGATCCGTCGTGGGCTCGTTACCCTCGAAATAGACCGCGTTCAGGGCGTCGTACGCAAATGCTCCGAAGGCGATTTCCGCGACGGTTGCAGGAAGGGTAACGGTCGCCAACTTGGAACTGTCGGCAAAGGCAAAGATGCCGATGCTCACGACTCCCCCCAACATTGTCACATTAGTCAGGCTGCCGCAGCCTTGAAACGAATCGAGCCCAATGCTGGTGACATTGCTGGAAATCGTGACATCAGTGAGGACGGAGTCTTCGAATGCGTAGGCCGCGATGTTCGTCACACTGGCCGGAGTCGTGTAACCTCCTGTGAAACCGGGCGGAAATCGAATCAGGGTCGTTTGACTCTTGGTAAAGACGACGCCGTTGAGGGAGCTGAAATTCGGATTGGCCGGGTTCACGTTGATCGTGGTCAATTCGTCGCAGCCGCCGAATGCCGACGTTGAGATGTAACTCACGCCGGCGCCCAACGTCAAATTGGTCAACCCGTCGCAATCCCCGAACGCGCCGTCGTCGAGGCTGGTGACGCTCGCTGGAAACGTCACGCCGGTCAGGCCGACGCACAAGAAGAATGCGTTGGTCTCTATGGTCATGACCCCGTTCGGAATCGCGTAGATTCCGCTGCCCCCCTGCGGATAGTCAAGAAGCGTTGTCCCGCTCTTGGTGAACAACACGCCGCCGGCGCTGCTATACGCTGGGTTGTTGGTGTCCACCGTGAACGACTTCAACGCGTCATTGAACGCGAACACCTGCACCTGAATATTTGTCACGCTATTTGGAATAGCGACGCTCGTGATCCCTTTGTCCGCGAAGCCGGAGCCCTGGATTGCCGTCACGGGCAGGCCGCCAAGGGTGCTCGGAATGGTCACCGCGCCGGCCGGCCCCGTGTAGCCGGTAATGGTGATCGTGTCATTGTTGGTGACAAAATCGAATTGCGCGTGCGCCGCGGCAGCGGTCAGAAAAAACAGCGCCAAAAAGAGCCGATAGAGCCGATTCGTTTTCATACGTAATTTGGCCTCCTCGAAAACGGCGCGATCCGTTCAGGCTTCAGTGAATGTCTCGCGACGTCCCGCGATTAAAGCCTGAATGAAGCCATTAGTCAACCAAATTGGAGGCGTACTGACTTGAAATCATTTCCGCTTCATGCAGAAATAACAACCCGGTCGAAGTCGCTACCTCAATGCCGCAAGGGTGCTCCGGGCTGCTTTGATCGTCTTCTCGATGTCCTCCGCGCTGTGGGCCGTCGAGATGAAGCCGGCCTCGAATTGCGAGGGCGCGATGTAAATCCCCTGCTCCAGCATCCCCCGGAAATACTTCGCGAAGCGTTCGCGATCGCTTTTCATCGCGTCGGCAAGGTTGTGGACGGACTGGTCGGCAAAATAGGCGCAAAACATCGAGCCGATTCTGTTAAACTGGACCGGCACCCTGGCGGCTTTTGCGGCTTCCTTCATCCCACTCTCCAAAGCCGCGCCCGAATCCTCAAGTTTCACATAGGCGTTCCCTTTGGACAATTCTTCCAGCATGGCAATGCCGGCGGCCATCGCCAGCGGGTTGCCGCTTAAGGTGCCGGCCTGATACACCGGGCCGATTGGCGCGAGGCAATCCATGATGGGCGCCAGTCCGCCAAATGCGCCCACCGGCAGGCCCCCTCCGATGATCTTTCCGAAACAACTCAGGTCCGGACGAATTCCGAAACGTTCCTGTGCCCCGCCGAACGCCAGGCGGAAACCGGTCATCACTTCGTCGAAAATAAGCAAGGCATCCTGCTGCGAAGTGATGGCGCGAAGAAATTCAAGGTAGCCCGGTTTGGGGAGATAGAGGCCGGCGTTTCCGGGGACCGGCTCGACGATGATTCCGGCAATTTTTCCGACATTGGCGGCAAAGGCGGCCCGCACCGGCTCGATCTCATTGTAGGGCAGAACGATCGTGTGCTGGGTGAAGGCGGCGGGAACACCGGCGCTGTCCGGAGTGCCGAATGTCAACGCGCCCGAGCCCGCTTTGACCAGCAGGGAATCGACGTGTCCATGGTAACAGCCCTCGAACTTGATGATTTTGTCGCGTCCGGTGAAGCCGCGCGCCAGGCGGATGGCCGACATGCAGGCTTCGGTGCCGGAATTGCACATTCGCACTTTTTGCACGCCTGGCAAGGCCTGACAAATCAAACGCGCCATTTTGACCTCGAACGGATTGGGAATTCCGAAGCTGGTCCCGTGCTCCGCCGCGTCTTTGACTGCCTGGATGACCGGGGGATAAGCGTGTCCCAAAATCGCCGGGCCCCAGGTCCCCACGTAGTCGATGTAATCGCCGCCATCGACGTCAAAAACATGGGCGCCCCTGGCTTTGTGGACAAAAAATGGCTGGCCGCCAACCGCGCGGAAAGCGCGAACGGGAGAATTGACGCCGCCCGGGATATACCGGAGCGCCTCGGCAAACATTTGTTCGGATTTTGAACTCATCACTTCGCCGGTGCTTCCCGGTATCGCTGCGCGATTGGGAATCGGCGCCCGACGCCGAAAGCCTTGGTCGTGACTTTCAGGCCCGGAGCGGCCTGGCGCCGTTTGTATTCGTTGGTGTCGATCAATCGGATGACCTGCCGCACGACGGCTTCGGAATAACCCATGTCGAGGATTTCGCGGAAGCACCTGCCCTGCACGACGTATTGGTCCAGGATGGCGTCCAACACGTCATAGGGAGGAAGGGTGTCCTGGTCGGTTTGGTTCGGGCGCAATTCGGCGGAGGGCGGCTTGGTGATGGAGGAGAGAGGAATCAATTCGCCGCCGCGATTGATCCAATTGGCCAGGCGATAAACCATCGTTTTGGGCACGTCGCTGATGACGGCCAGGCCGCCGCACATGTCGCCGTAAAGGGTGCAATAACCGACGGCCAATTCGCTCTTGTTCCCAGTGGTCAACAATAAGGAACCGAATTTGTTGGACAAGCCCATCAGCAGGACGCCGCGCAGCCGGGCCTGAAGATTTTCCTCCGTGGTGTCCTCGGCCCGGCCTGCGAAAACGTCCTTTAACTGGTGGCGGACCGACTCAAAGCAGGGTTGAATCGGAATGACATCGTAAGCGATGCCGAGGCGCTGGGCCAGAAGCCGCGCGTCGTCGGCGCTGGCCTGGGATGAAAATTGCGAGGGCAACGAGACGCCATGTACGTGCTCCGCGCCCAGGGCGGCAGCCGCGAGGCACGCCACCACGGCCGAATCAATGCCGCCGCTCAAACCGAGCACGGCGGACTTGAACCCGCATTTGTGGAAATAATCGCGCAATCCCATCACCAGCGCCTTATAGACGTATTCCTCACCCGGGGCGGCCGGGGGCTCGATCGGATGGGCGGTCTCAGTGTCAACAGTAATAAAATCCTCCTCAAACGATTTGCCCTTGGCGATCAACTCCCCTGCCCTGTTGAAGACAAGGCTCTCGCCGTCGAAAACCAATTCATCGTTGCCGCCGACCAAATTGCAGAGGGCGATGGGACGCCCGGACTTGCGCGCCAGGCTGGCCAGCATCTCGAAGCGCACCTTTTCCTTGCCGACATTCCACGGAGAAGCGGAAATATTGAAGATGTGATCGGCGCCCGCGGCGACAAGGCGGGCCACCGGATCGGCGCGATAACGCCGGCGCGGCCAGAAATCCTGATCGTTCCAAATATCCTCGCAAATCGTCAGGCCACAGACACGGCCGGCGATCTTGACCGGGTCGTTCTCTGCACCCGGCTCGAAGTAACGGTCTTCGTCGAAAACGTCGTAGGTGGGGAGGAGCGATTTGATCCTAGTTGCGATGACCCTGCCGTTTTGGAGCAAGGCGACCTCGTTGGTCACTTCGCGGCCGGGGTTATGTTTGTTTTGGCCGGCGAAGCCGACAAGCATCGCGGTGGGGCCGCTGGCGGCGGCAAGGCGGCCGAGCAGTTCGAGGTTTCGCGTGATGAAATCCTTTTTGAGGAGCAAGTCGCGCGGCGGGTAGCCGGTGGTGGTCAACTCCGGAAAGAGCACCAGATCGGCGCGTTCAGACTGGGCGCGCCGCGCGGAGTCGAGTATCTTTTGAGCATTCCCGGACAGATCACCCACAGTGGTGTTGATTTGCGCGAGGACGATTTTCACTGGTTTGGATGAAAAAAGGTTTCCTGCAACGTTCCTCTTTCCGTGCGCACGGAGGTCCCCGGTTTGACGTTATGCCGGGTGAACCAGCCCTGGTTGACCTCCAAAACGAATTGAATCTGGTCGGAATCTGCCACGACTGCGTTTGTGTCCTGCGCCTGAAGATCGTGGATTTCCGCAATAGTCCCGTCGGGAGTGATGTAGGCGCACGACAGCGGCAGCGGGCAGTTTTTCATCCAAAAGGCGACTTGATGCGGACGCGGAAACACGAATATCATGCCGGCCATTTCATCCATGTTCGTGCGGAACATCATGCCGGTGGTGACCTGTTCATCCGTCAGGGCCATTTCCGTGGATAATTCGGCCGAGCCGAGCCAAAGACGAATCGTCTGGAGCTTTGGTTGCGCCTGGGTGGGCAGGCCCGGCGCCCCAGTAAGGGCGGTTTGTGGCGGCGGCGGGGTCGGATTTTTATTGCAGGCCGCCCATGCCGCCACCGCGATCAAGCCGATGAAAAGAAGCCGTTTCATAACGAAAAGATGCGTGGAGAACATCGTAATTTCAATGAAACTATTGCAAAGCGAAAAGGCGGCGGCACTTTGGCTCATCGGCGGTTTGAATTGCCAGCGGGGCGGTTCGCGGTGATATTCGGCCCAATGAGAACGCTTTGGCAATTCCTGGCACTTGCGTTGGACCTGGCTTTTGGACTGGCTTGCGCCAAACAAGGCCTGGTCGATGCGAAAGGAAGGTAATGAAAACTGGACGCTGGTTTGTAGCCGCAATTCTTGCTCCAATTCTTGTCATGTCCGCCGACTTTTGGTTGCTTCGTTATTTTAATCCTCACCCTCCGACAGTGTTAAACATTGGACTGGCTTTATCGGTGATCGCGGGAATTTGTTGTCTTTGGCGGTTGCCCATCAGCCTAAAGAAGCGCGCTTTACTGACCATTGTTTTTGTGCCGGTTAGCGTCGCGGTGCTGCTCTATTATTCGCTTTGGCTTGAACAAGTAGTTTTCGGAGATGGTATATAATCAGCCAAATCAGGCCGTCCAGGACCGCTGGCCGACCTGCGGTTTGAATTGCCAGCGGGGCGGTTCGCGGTTATATTCGACGCAATGATAAGGACTTGGCAATTCCTGGCGGTTGCGGTGAGCCTGGCTCTTGGGCTGGCTTGCGCCGAATCGCGGGCTGCCGATTCGCTTGACTGGCAGGCCAAACAGGACCGGGTGGATGCGAATATCGAAAAGGGCAACCTCATTCCGCTTCTCAAGAAGATCGCCCGCGCCACCGGCTGGAAGGTGTACGTCGAACCGGGCGCGGCCATGAGCGTGTCCGTCAAGTTCAAGGAAGTTTCGCAGGATGAGGCGTTGCGACGATTGCTGGGCAAGCTCAATTATGCCAAGGACGAAACCAACGGGGTGACCCGGCTGCTGGTGTTTCGCACGGTCGCGGGCGCTGCAACGGAGGTGGTGCGCGCGGAGAAGAAGGATTACCGGATTCACAATGAGGACCTGGTGAAACTCAAGCACGGCGCCAGCACCAATGCCATCGATCAATTGGCCAAGAAGCTTGGGGCCAAAGTCACGGGGCGGGCTGATGGCATCGGCCTTTACCGGCTCCAATTTCCCGACGACGCCAGCGCCGACGCGGCGTTGACCGCCCTGGCTTCCGATCCGTCCGTGGGGGCGGCAGACGGAAATTATTCTGTGGATCGTCCGACACCCGCGCAGATGACGCAGGTGTCCAGCCCAGGCGGCGCGCCCTTCAGCTTGAATCCGACACCCGACACCAGCGGGCCCGTTCTTGGATTGGTGGACACGTCCGTCGATCCGCCCGACCAGTTTAAGGCTTATATGTTGACGCCGATCAATGTCACGGGCGAAACCGATACGCCATCGGCAACCGATCCAAGCCACGGCACAATGATGTTGGAGACGATGCTTAATGCGATGGGAGGGAACCCGAGCCAAATTCTCCCCGTGGATGTTTATGGCAGCGGCGAAACCACCAGCACGTTTGAAGTGATGGAGGGCCTCGTGGCGGCGATCAATGCGGGCGCCAATCCGGTCAGCATGAGTCTTGGAGGGACCGGGGACAGCCAGTTGTTGGGAAGCCTTATCCAGGAAGCTGAACAAAAGGGAATCGTGCTTGTGGCCGCCGCCGGCAACGTCCCCAACGAAGGGGATGTTTATCCGGCGGATTATCCGGGCGTCATCAGTGTCACGGCGTCCACTCAAACTGTTTCCGGACCGATCACCTCAAGTTCGGGCAACGTGGGCGGCGGCCAGGCGCAACTTGCCTCCTACGCAAATGATCCTCCGCCCACGGATATCATCGCGCCGGGGACCAGCATTGTCGAGGCGGTCAACGGGCAGACTTGGGAAGTCCAGGGAACGTCGCCCGCGACGGCGGCCACCAGCGCGACAATCACCTATCTGGTCAATCAAGATCACATGTCCCTGGACCAGGCGGTCAGCCAAGTCATGAGAGTGGCGCCCGCACCCGGGAGATAGCAGCCGGATGTTGACAGACCGCCATTATTTTTTGCTGGCCGTTGTCCTTTACGGCCTGAGCGCGATTTACTCGGTATTCCTGTGGCGCAAAGGGTTTCGCACGCACGATCGCGTCAATTACGGGCTGCTTCTGGCGGGATTCATCCTGCATTTCAAGGCAATGTTGATGCGGGGGCTAACCTTCGACCGGTGCCCTGTCAATAACCTTTATGAAGCGATGATGTTTGTGGATTGGACCATTGTCGCGGCTTACCTGGTCATCGGACTTCTCCCGCGCCTGCGGTATCTGGGTGCTTTTGCGTCGCCGGTCATTTTTGCGATCGGCGTTTTTGCGTTGATGCCGTCGCTGGACATCCCTTACGGGTCCAAGCCGCAATTCGGCAACGGGCTGGTGAGCCTGCACGCGGCGCTGACGCTGCTTTCCTACGGGGCGTTCGGGTTAAGCTCGGTGGCCGCGGCGATGTATTTGACGCAGGAGCACGACCTGAAGTTTCACAAGCTGCGGGCGGTGTTTTCGCTGATGCCGCCGATTGACCGGCTGGAAAAAATCACCAGCCGGCTGCTCTGGGCGGGGTTCATCCTGTTGACGGCCGGGCTGGCGTTCATCCCGTTTTTGCTCAAGGAACACCCCGAGCCGAGCGCGGCGTCGGACCCGAAGGCGATCTGGTCGGCGCTGGTCTGGTGCCTTTACCTGGGGCTGCTGGTCATGCACAGCCGCTTTTCGCAATCGGGGCGAAAGTTCGCGTGGGGGGCGGTCGGGACGTTCGCGTTTGTGTTATTGACATTCTGGGGCGTCAATCTTCTTTCCCCCGCCCACCGATTTTAAGATGCCGCTCGTCGTCATAGGCCTGAGCCACCATTCCTCGCCCGTCACGGTGCGGGAGCGGTTCGCTTTCGCCGAAGGGACGATTCCCGAGGCGTTGCAAAAGCTGCGCGGGACCGGCATTGCCACCGAGGCGGTGATCCTTTCCACATGCAACCGGGTGGAGATTTATGCCGCCAGCGATTTGCCGGAAAAGCAGGCGATGGCGGAGCTGCGCCAGTTCCTTCTGGATCACCACCATTATGCCGATCCGCTCGGCGGGGAGATTTATGCTTACGGCGAACAGCAAACCCTGGAACACCTGTTCCGTGTGGCGTGCGGACTGGATTCGATGGTGCTGGGCGAAACGGAAATTCTGGGCCAGTTGAAGAGGGCCTACGAGACGGCCCTGGCATGCCAGCACACCGGCGGCCGCCTCAACAAGGCCTTTCAAAAGGCGTTCAACGTCGCCAAACAGATTCGCAGTCAGACGGGCATCCAGCGCGGGAGCGTCTCGGTCGGGTCGGTGGCGGTGGAGCTGGCGCGCAAGATATTCAGTTCGTTGCGGGAGCACCAGGTGATGATCATAGGGGCCGGGGAAACCGGGGAGAAGACGGCGCGCGCGCTGCTCAGCCGGGGCGCGCACAGCATCATCGTCTCAAACCGGTCGCACGAGCGCGCGGTGGAACTGGCGCGGGAATTGGAGGGCCGCGCCATCCGGTTCGAGGAATGGGCCGCCGAATTCCCGCGGATCGATATTCTCATCAGCAGCACGGCTGCGCCGCATTATGTGCTGGACCGGGCGCGCCTGGAACCGATGATGAAGACGCGGAGGAACCGCCCGCTTCTTTTGATTGACATTGCGGTGCCGAGGGACATCGACCCGGACGTCAATTTTCTGGAGAACGTGTATCTCTACAACATCGACGACTTGCAGGCCATCGCGGAGGATACCCTCCAGCAGCGCAGGGAGGAGATGGCGCGTTGCGAGGCGATTATCCGGGAGAAAGCTCGCGGGCTGTTTTTTGCGCCCGGAGCGGGGGCGATTGGTGTCAAGACCAACTATTCCGGATTGGGCAAGGCCAGCGCGTGAAGCCGAAGGCGGTATTGATCGCCACCCGCGGCAGCCCGTTGGCGCTGGCCCAGGCCAACGCGGTGCTGGCGCAGTGCCGGGACAAATTTCCCAGCCTGGCCTTCGAGTTGAAGATCGTCAGGACAACCGGCGACGAGTTGCAGGGCGCCTCGCTCTCGCATGGCGACGCGACACTTCCCCGGGGGCTGTTCACCAAGGAGCTGGAGGCGGCCCTGCTCAAACGCCGCGCCGACCTGGCCGTCCACAGCCTCAAAGACCTTCCGACCGAACTGCCGGAGGGATTGAAACTGGGCGCAGTGGCGGGAAAGCGGGCGGACGCCCGCGACGTTCTACTTTACAAAGAACCGCTCAAACCGGGACTGAGGCCGGCCGGCCTGCCTCCGGGGCTGACGGTGGCCACGAGCAGCACCCGGCGCAAAGCTCAATTGCTGGCTATGCGGTCCGATTTCAAGGTGATCGACATCCGCGGGAACGTCGGCACCCGATTGCGCAAGCTGGCGGAACAGGCGGAGCTGGACGGAACAATTCTGGCCGCGGCGGGATTGGCGCGGCTGGGCTTCAAAATTACGGACGCCGGGCGGTTGACGGGCGAGAAGGTTCCGGCGGGAATATTGGCGGTGATCCTGGAACTCGACGAGATGCTGCCGTGCGTCGGGCAGGCGGCAATCGGGCTGGAGGTTCGCGAGGGGGACGACCGGGCCGCCGCGCTCTGCCGGGAGTTAAACGATGAGGCGACGTTTCAATGCGTGACCGCCGAGCGGGCATTTCTCCGGGCGATGGGCGGCGGCTGCCAAAGTCCCGTGGCCGCTTTTGCGAGAATCGACGGCACGGAGATCGAATTGCGGGCCGTCTCGTTCCTTGGGAAAAACCCGCGCCGCGGACAGGGCCGGGCGGCCGTTAAGGATGCCGCCGCGCTTGGCCGGGAGGTCGCGGCCCAACTGGGTTAGCACACGAGTAGGTCAGTACAAAATTAGCGCCGCATTGTAATTGTTCGTGCCGGCGTTTGGATTAGGCTACCGGATATGAAAAAGCTTGCGATTGGCTGCGGAGTGCTTGCCGTGTTGGGCGTCCTCGTTTTGATTGTCGTTGTTATTGCGGGCGGAAGCTATAACCGCCTGGTCAGGCTGTCGCAGCAAGTCGAAAGCTCCTGGGCGCAGGTGGAGGCGGATTACCAGCGGCGGGCGGACCTGATTCCCAACCTTGTGGCCACGGTTTCCGGCGCGGCGAACTTCGAGAAATCGACACTGGTGGAAGTGACCGAAGCGCGCGCGTCCGTCGGCAAAGTCACCGCCAACAACACCACCGCGCCGACTGATCCTGCCAAACTGGCCGAATTCGAGGCGGCGCAGAACCAGCTTTCGTCGGCGCTGTCGCGGCTGTTGGTGGTCGTCGAGCGTTATCCGGACCTGAAAGCGAACAACAATTTCGTGACCTTGCAGGCGCAATTGGAAGGGACGGAAAACCGCATCACCGTCGCGCGGCGGGATTTTAACACGGCGGTCCAGGCCTACGACACGGCGATCAAGTCGTTTCCCGCCGTCTTTTACGCGGCGGCGCTGGGTTTTAAAGAGAAGCCGTATTTTGCCGCGGCGCCCGGCGCGGAAACGGCGCCCAAAGTGCAATTCGACTTCAATAATCCGGCGCCTGCCAAGCCTTGAGTGTTGTGAAGCGCCTCGCGTTTATTTGCTGCTGGCTGTGGTCGTTGCTGGCATGGGGCGAGGTCATTCCCCCTGTCCCGCCGCTATATTTCAACGATTACGCGCACGTCGTGCCGGCTTCGACCGCCGATCAACTCAACGCAAAACTGGAGGACTTCGAGCGGACTTCGGGCAATCAGGTGGTTGTGGCGATTTACCCAAAAATGGAGTCCGATTCGTCGATCGACGACTACACCGTGCGCGTGGCGCGCGCGTGGAAAGTGGGGCAGAAGATTAAGAACAACGGCGCGGTCCTTTTCGTCTTCATCCAGGACCGGCAGATGTTTATCCAGGTCGGTTACGGGTTGGAAGGCGCGTTGCCGGATGCTCTTTGCAAGCAAATCACCGAGTACGAGATCAAGCCGCAGTTTAAGGCGGGCGATTATGCCGGCGGCTTGACGGCCGGGATCAACGCGATCCTCGCCGCGACCAAAGGAGAATATAAAGGCAACGGCGCGACGGTTGGAGACGCGAGGTCCCGTCATTCGAATGGCATTCCGCCGTGGATCATCATTTTGATCATCATCGCCTTCTTGGTGCTTCGGGCGATGTCCTCCACCGGCAGGCGGGGATGGCTGATGTCCAGCGGAGGATGGGGCGTATGGGGTGGCGGATGGGGCGGCGGGTCGGGTGGAGGAGGGTTCTCTTCCGGGGGCGGAGGATTTTCGGGTGGCGGGGGCAGTTTTGGCGGAGGAGGCGCCGGTTCAAGCTGGTGATATGAAAGCGCGCGAGTTTTTAAGCAAGCTTCAGCACGACGCAATCGTCAAGACTATTGGCCACGCTGAAGAGCACACCAGCGGCGAAATCCGGGTGTTCATCAGCCGCAAGGAGCCTGATGACCCGGTGGCCGCCGCGCAAAAGATCTTCCTGCATCTGGGCATGCACAAAACCAGGGAGAAAAACGGCGTCCTGATTTTCGTCGCGCCGCGGGTGAGGAAATTTGCCATCATCGGAGACGCGGCGGTTCACGCGCGTTGCGGCGATGAATTCTGGAAGGAAGTCGCCAATGAAATCTCGACCCATTTCCGGAAAGGGGATTTTAGCGAGGGCATTATCCACGGAATTACGCGCGCGGGGAAATTGCTGGCCGAACATTTTCCGCGCCACCCCGGCGACAAGAACCAATTGCCGGACGATATCGCCCACGATTAAGTCACGGTGGCGTCTCTGTCCGGTCCCGGCACCCCCAACTGTGGGGTAAAGTCTCCATTCAACCATCGGGATATTGCGGGTATCTTTCCGGCAATTCGGCATGAAAAGCCACTATGAATAATTTACGCGCCCGCGCTGCGTTGGTTCTCCTGACCCTTCTCATGGCTTCGTATTGCGCGCCGGCAATGGCTGGTCCGCCCTTAATTACCAACGTCATCATGATTGGCGCCAGCCCGCAATTAAGCATTGCAGCCGACGCCGGCACAACAAACGAAATCCTAAGCGTCACCAACCTCGCCCAGACCAATTGGGACGTGCTAACCAACTTTGTGGTGACGCAAAACGCTTATGTGTTCGCCGACACGGTGAGTTTGCCGGGGCCCCAGCGCTTTTATCGCGTCGTCGACCCCAATTGGCCGGCCGACTCGCCGCCGCCGGGCATGGCGCTGATCCCCGCGGGCATTTTTCAAATGGGAAACGATTTTCCCAATGACCCGGGAGCGGCGCAGTACGAACTTCCAGTCCACACGGTCTATGTCAGCGGCTTTTACATGGACAAATACGAAGTGACCTTCGCGCTGTGGAACCAGGTGTTCGCCTGGAGCGAAACCAACGGCTACAGCTTTGACGACTCCGGCTCCGGCAAGGCGACCAATCACCCGGTCCAAACGGTGAACTGGTATGACGTTGTCAAGTGGTGCAACGCGCGTTCTGAAATGGATGGGCTGACGGCGTCGTATTACACCGATTCGAATCTGACACAGGTGTATCGAACGGGTGACATTGCGCCGTATGTCGATTGGGAGGCCGGATATCGACTTCCAACGGAGGCGGAATGGGAAAAGGCAGATCGCGGCGGCGCCAGCGGGCATCGCTTTCCCTGGACGAATACAGACACGATCTCGCAAAGCCAGGCAAACTATTTCTCCGGCGACACCAACGACGATCCGTACGACGTCAGTCCAACGTCCGGGTATAACCCGCTCTTCAACGACGGCGTCATGCCTTACACCAGCCCGGTCGGGTATTTTGCGCCCAATGGCTATGGTCTCTATGACACAGCCGGAAACGTGTGGGAGTGGTGCTGGGATTACGCCGGCAATTACTCAAGCGATATGCAAACGGACCCGCGCGGCCCAACCACGGGAACGACACGAGTCGGTCGCGGTGGTCATTGGGCTTATTATTCGTATGAGTGCCGCGATTCGTACCGCTATGGCGATCCCCCGAATGACACCGAGACCTACATAGGATTTCGCAGCGCCCTGCCGGTCTCGCAATAAATTATCGGGTGGGTCTGTTGATGACTTCCGCCGTCGCCGAGGCGGCCACGATACTGCCCACTCCGTTGACCACAATGTGAATCGCATTGACCGTGATTACCCCGTAGTCGCGGCTGCTGGAACCGGTTTGCTCGTTAATGACGACATAGCCGTCCGGCAAGTTGATTGTCTGATTGGCCGCGCCTGAGACGGTCACCGGATTGCCGTCGATCGTCAGACTCTGCACCGTGACACTGCCGGAGGTCGCGACGGTCAAAAATTCGGCGCGAGCCGTCGCTTGAGCTTCCGTCCATAGGGCAGCCACGCGATGATTCCCAATCGAAAAATCCAAGCCTGCCATGGAAGCTTGCGACTGATTCTGGTTGATGAAAGCCGTTGTGAGAGCGTAGAGCTGGCGCGCAATGACCCCCGGGTAGGCGACTGCGTCCGCCAGGGAGGTTTGTCGCACACCGCCGGCAAGTGGAACTGGGCCGGTATCCACGAGGGCGACGGGGCTTTGGTCCGTTTCCATGGCCTGCAGCGCGATTGCCCGGCCTGCGAAGGTCGGCGAAAGATTAAATTCCTGCGCCAAACCGACCGCAGGAAATGCGACCGCCAGCGCGAGAATTGCCGTACAAGCTTTCATAGGTATAGCACCCTGCCCTACATTACCCTAAAGCCGCATTCAAAAGCCTCAATAGAGGCTCTCCCGTTACAGTAGCTCAGTGAAAAACCGATGCCAGCGAGGCTCGAAGTAATGCTGGTGATCCAACGACATCACAACCATCGAAGCCCGTCCTACGATCAGGCTGCGGTCCACCGTGCCCCAATATCGGGAATCGTTGCTGTCATCCCGATTGTCTCCCATCATAAAATAATGGCCTGGCTGGACGACGAACGGTCCAAAAGAACGCCTGGCCGGAACTCGCGGCAAGATCGTCAACGCATGGACCGGGCTTCTAGGAACGCTTTCCGTCACGAAGAAGCGCGGCCCGAACCGGTTGGGAGGAAGATCGCGTCCAACGCTGTCCGGCAACGCCTCATAAGCCGCTGGGACACCGTTGACGAAGAGCTTGTCATTAACCAGTTCGATCCGGTCCCCGGGCAATCCAATGACCCGTTTGACCAGGCGAAGGCCGTCACCGGGCGAGAAGAATACGGCGATGTCGCCGCGTTTTGGATTGGACCATTGCGCGATATGCCGCATGGTAAAGGGCACCTTCAAATCGTAAGCCAGTTTGTTGACGAGTACACGGTCGCCTTCGACAATGGTCGGGTTCATCGAGCCGCTGGGAACATCGTTCCAATCGGCGATGGCCGAGCGGACGGCGCTGAGAATCAGAATGGTGAGCCAAAGCCCCCGCGTCTCGCGCCAAAACTTCTTCAACCGATCCTTCCAGTTAGGTTCATTCATAATGATTTGACAGCGCCGACCGGAATTCGTTTGAAGTCTATAAGATTGTGAATCACAACAGGTTTACCGCCGTTTTCGCCGCAGCGGCCAGGGCCGACACGCGCGTCGCCAGAGGAAAGTCCGACGGGGCTTCAAAGGTATAGCTCAACGAACACTTGTGGGTGATCAAGTAAAAGGCTTCCGCCCATCGCGGGCGATCCGCGGGATTGAGATGGGGGCGGATCACGCCTGCGTTTGCAGGCCACGTCTCGATTTCGGCGGAGGGGTCGATGGGACAGATTTTGGCAACGGCTTCAATTATTTTTTCGGCCAGAGACGGGCGGCCGGTAGGATTGACTTCATAAACGTAAAAGCCGTTGGACTCCCAATCTTCATGCATGCAGAGCGTCAGATCAAAGGAAGGTTGCTTTTGCAGCCAATCGACGTGGGAGCGAACTTCCGCGCTTTCCAAATGTCGATAGTCGCGGTTCAAATCGATGCCTTGGGCGTTTTCGCGCCGGTTCAACGGAAAACCGGTCGGGTTGAGGCAAGGGCACATCCAAAGGGCGGCATCGACGGGCCAGCTATCGTCCTGGAGCAATTGCAGGGCGGCCAGGGGGCCGGCCGGTTCGTCCCCGTGGATTCCCGTTGAAATATAGAGGCGGATGCGGGGCGACGGCGGCCCGCGGCGGTAGGCCAGAAACGTCGGGTCGCGCTCCCAATTCTTTGCGGCGGCGGCGAGGGCGATTTTCCCAAGAACATCCTGGATATCGATAGGCTCGCCGAAATAGCCGCCGATGTTTTTGCCTGAACGCTGCACGGTTACTGATCGACAAACCCGTGATTGTCCCAGTTGGGGTCCAGGCCGAGGTCTTGCAGCATTTGCAGGTCTTTCTCGACCGGCTGATTGAGCGTGGTCAGATAATTGCCCACCATCAACGCGCTCGCCCCGGCCATAAAGACCATGCTCTGCATGTCGCGCAGATTGACCGTGCGGCCGCCGGCAACCATGATTTCCTGCCGCGGCAAAATGTAGCGGAAACAGGCAATCGTCTTGAGAATCTCCATTGGCGGCACGGGCGGATTCTCGCCCAGGGGCGTGCCCTTGATAGGATTGAGAATGTTGATGGGCACGACGTTGGCCCCAACTTCCTTGAGCGCGAAAGCCAGGTCGCAACGGTCCTCGCGCGTTTCGCCCATCCCGATGATGCCGCCGGAACAAATCTTGATGCCAGCCTTCTTCAAATAGGAAATTGTCTCCAGGCGGTCCTCATACGTGTGGGTCGAACATTGCTGCGGAAAAAACCGCTTCGAGGTCTCCAGATTGTGTCCGTAACATTCCAGGCCGGCTTCCTTCAGCCGGTCCGCGACACGCTGGCTCTTGATGATGCCCAGGGAGGCGTCGGGCCGCGTTTTGCCGCCGGCCGAGAGTTCGCGAATGCGCTCGCAAACTTCGTCCAGCATCGGCCCCTCGTTAAGCCCGCGCCAGGCGGCGACCAATCCGACCGCCGTGACGCCGTTGCGCGCGGCTTCCTCCGCCGCGTCCAGCACCGGCTCCGGGTCGATGAAGCCGTACTTGGGGGAACCGGTCTGGTAAAAGGACGACTGCGCGCAAAAGCTGCAATTCTCCGAACACGCACCCGCCTTGGCGTTGACGATGGAACAGAGGTGAATCTTGTTGCCTTTGAAATGTTCGCGAATGCGGTTGGCCCCGGCCAACAAATCGAAAACATCCGCCGCGGTCTCAAGGCCGAAGAGCCGGAGCGCCTCATCGCGCGTGATCTCGCCGCCGCCGAGGACGCGCGCTGTGAGTTCCGAAATCTCCGCCGGAGCAATTGCGTCAACCATTTCTCCAATCATGGTTGACATGATACTGAAGCGCCCGGGCCGGTTCAAGGCCCAAAGTGAAGAGGGCTGCGCATTCTTGCTCGCCTCGTGATCGCCATTGCGTCATCATCACTGTCAATTAATCGGAAAACCCGAATGAATTGACCATTTTTCCGGAAGGCAAATGATTTTTGGAGCTCACGTCATTGTCTATAGCAAAGATGCCGAGGCGGATCGGGCCTTCTTTCGCGATGTGCTCGCGTTCAAATCCGTGGACGCGGGTCATGGCTGGCTGCTCTTCGCCCTGCCCCGTACAGAGGCGGCGTTCCATCCGTCCGATCAGAACGGTGTTCACGAACTTTATTTCATGTGCGACGATCTGGAGGCCGAAATGGCTCGCCTCGCGACGAAAGGCGTTCAGTGTTCCACAGTTGAAGAGGAGCGATGGGGCTCCGTGACGCGGATTCGGCTTCCGAGTGGAGGCGAGATCGGCCTTTATCAACCAAAGCATCCCACGGCTGTAGTGAATTAAGCCCGGATTGCCCAAATTAGCTTCACAAGCTAATATTATTGACTTACGATGGAACCGCATAGACAAAGGGTTTCTTATGACGACAGGCGAATTTTCAGAAATGGGCTTTGGAGTTGTTGCTGACAACTCTTTTGAATTACTTGCCGGAACACAAGCTGCCGGTGCCGGCATGATAAGCGCCAATGTCCACAGGCTGGGGACCAATCTTCATGCCGACCTTGGTCGGGTGCAGCAAACCATTATCAATCAAGCCCGTCAGGCGTCTGATGTTAATCGTCGAGGGTTTGATAATCTTCAATCGACGGTCAAATCACAAACCAACAGCCTCACAACTGCCGCAAATCAAGGTGTTGATCGAATCGACCAGACCATAGACACCGATCTGGGCCAAGTTGATGATAAAATCGCCGGCTTGGAGGCAATTTCGGCTGCATCTGTTGCCGTTACAGCCGCAGGGTTTGCCTCTACGGTATTAGCCATCAGCAGGTTGCGCGGCGATGTCAAAGCCATGCACGGAGAACTCGCACAGCAGGGGCGACAATTGCTTGAGCTCCAAAAGCTGGCCAATACGCATCTTGAATCTTTGGTTGATTACGCTTCACGAACACTGACCACGCAGGAAAGAATCCTGGAAACATTGGTAAATTCTCGAACGGCGGAAGCGAAGCAGCTAATTCGTCAAGGCTGGGATAATCTCAAGGGCGGTTTTGATGATGATGCATTTATACGATTTGAAAAGTCACTGGAATATGATAACACCGTATATTTCCCCCATGCTGAACTGGCTCGCATTTACGAAAAGCGCGGCGCAGCCGAGAGATCCGAGGAGCATCATCGTCGTGCAATTGTGTTTGCTGCTGGCGTTAATGCAGAAACAAAGGGCTATGCCAGCATTCAATACGCGGCGTTTCTTGAACGACAAAAACGATTGGAAGACTGTGTTAAACAAGCTCGCAACGCACTGGAAGTCGGGCTTGAAGACGGCAAAACCGCCAACTCGGCATCCACGGACAATCAAAAGGATGCTTCTAAGAAATACTCGTCAAGTTCTGCGGGTTGGAGGTTTTACCTGGCAGAGATGCTCGTCAAATCTGGCAAGGTTGAGTCAGGGTTGGCTGAATTGAAAACCTGCATCCAAGAAGACGCCCGTTTTTTCGAGGCCGCGATGGCCTCTGCCTGTTTTAAAGCTGCGCAGCCCGGGTTGAGTCAGTTTCTTATCAAGTTGGACGCCGAGCAACGGGCAAGAGCCATTGATCCGTTGAACAAGTGCGAAGCCCCTCTGAAAGCCTTGGATATTTTGGATCCGGCGGAGGCAAAAACGCTACGCGCCAGGGCAGCAAAAATATTTGAAGACATCTTGCCATCAACTTTTGCAAATCTCAAAAAACACGAGCAGGATGGATGTGTTTTGCTTGCCGACATCGAGGCATTAATTTCAATCGTCGTCGCCGAAAAGGCTTCGATTGTAGCGAAATCCTTGAATGCGGTGGACGGGTTTATAACGGAGCGTCCCAAAGTGATGAATAGACAAGCATGGTTAGTTGCAGCGGGTAGTTGCACCGGGATCATTATTGCTATGGTTTATGCTATCGACAATCAGACCGTCAATCAATCAGGAGTGGGTTTAACTTTTTGGATTTTTATTATCGCTTGTGTTTTGGCATTTGTGGTTACATATTTTGTTAGATCCCTATTACAGCTTGATGAATTGCTCGTCTGGAAAAATGGATTTGCTGAACCAGTAAAAGTGTTTAAGAAATTAAAGAGTGCATGTCTGCGAGAATTTTCATCCGCTCAGGCGTTATACAAGGCGCCGCGAATTTCTGAGGCCATTTCCAAATTGACAGCACAAAAAATCGATACAGCGTTGGCGAAAATGGGACCAATGCGCTCGGATGAATACATTAAAGCACTGAAAATGAAATGGTTGGTTGCAGCGGCGGGGGTTGGCCTTCTCTGCTGTTACATTTTGTACCTTATTTGGAAATATGCTGATTTATTCAAACCTCAGTAGAACAGGGGCTTGGGCCAGGAGACGAGCGCAATTTGAAGGGCGCTCATTTCACGCGGCACGACCAATTGCATTCAACTGAAATGCGCTTCTGGCACTGGCCTTCTATCTTTGGCATGCCCGGTTGGGTCATCGCCCCCAACTGGGTTTGAATGGCGGAATTATGCGCCGGGATTCACGCAATGGCCATAGCTAGACACCCCGCTCTGCCAGCTGCCATATCCCCGTTAAGAGCGGGATCAGGAATCACATAATGCTTGGTTGCCAGAAGGAAAGAATTACTCTGGGATTTGTGGGTGTGTTCGACCAGTGTGGCTGTTCAGGTCACGACCTTGATGGTTCTGCAAGATCGTACGCGAGAAGCGCCTTCACGCTGGTTGAGGTTCTGGTGGTCATCGCCGTCATCGCCATCCTGGCTGCGTTGCTGTTGCCGGCCATGAGCCGGGCGAAGGAGCAGGGAGACAGCGCGGTATGCAAGAGCAATTTAAGACAGATGGGCATCGCGTTGGCGAGCTACACGGGGGATTATGAGGCTTTTCCACGATATTTATATTTTCGTCAAGCCGGTTTTCCGATTGTTACGGAATACGTTTTTTGGCCGGATCAATTGGAACCGTATGTCGGAGCCAAGTGGACCACCAACCTGCTGTTTGGCAGAGCAGATTCGGCTGGTCAACTCTACCTATGCCCCAGCTATGCCCGGGCGGTTGGCAGCGCTGCCGTATGGGCCTTACCCGACAACGACGCCTATAAATCGTGGGGGCCGTACGGATATAACTGGATCGGGGTCGGAGGTACTAACTTCGCAAACGACAGCCTCGGCGTGGGAGGGAGTGGCGATGTCGACGGGCAAACCGAAGGTTATTTACTGGCGACCAAGGACAATGAAGTTCTCAGCCCAAGCCACATGATCGCCATTGGCGACGCTGATTTCGTGCCGTTTGGATCCAATCCTCCCTACCCGATAGTAGGATACAATTACCTCAACTTCGTGGACGCGGCCTTGTTATTTTTCGGGTCCGGTCAGAACCCGCCCGGTCTCGACCCGATGATACTGGCTGCCGAAGGGAGGCGGCATGACGGAAGCCGGAGGAATATTCTGTTTTGCGACGGCCACGTTGAGAGTCTCACACTGTCGCAGTTGTTTAATTATCATAGCGACGCGGTATTGAGCTGTTGGAACAAAGACTATCTTCCGCACCGGGAACTTGTGCAAGATTGGCTATAACCAGGATATTATCGGTTCGCTCGCCACCTAAGAAAAGTGAAACCGGCGCAGAAACTCGTCCGTGGGCGCGGTCACGCGGACGGGGCGCTTTAGGAACGGGTCCGTGTAGGAAAGTTCCACCGCCCGCAACGCAAAATCCCCGCGAGGCCCGCCGTAGAGCGAATCGCCCAGCACGGGATGTCCGGCAGCCGCGAGGTGGACGCGAATCTGGTGCGTCCGCCCGGTCGCGGGCATGGCCTCGATCAGCGCCCTGCCCTCGCGGCGCTGCAAAACACGGAAGACGGTCTGAGCCTCCTTCCCGTTTCGCTCGTCAACGCGCATTTGCCCCTTCGCGCCGAATTCCTCGGAAATCTTCAAGCGGCATTCCCAGGTGGTTTCCTTCGGGATTCCGTCCACCACCGCAAGATACTTTTTGCGCACGAGCCTGGTCTCAAAAAGCCCGCTCAAGGCGCTTAGCGCGCCGGGGCTTTTGGCCAGCAGGAGCACCCCGCTGGTTTCGGCGTCAAGACGGTGAACGAAACGGATATACTTTAGGTTCCGCGACTGCGCCCAATGTTCGCCGGCTCCGAGCGAGATCATCAATTCGCGCTGCAAGTTCCGGCTGGTGTTCTTCCAACTTTCGGGCACGAGCAGCCATCCGGCTGGTTTATCGATGGCAAGGACACTCCGGTCCTCATACAGAATCGGCACTAATGTCCCATCGAAAAGCTCGATATCGGCCGTTTTCAAGCGCCTCCACATTGCCCGCGCTGGCGCAGGGCGTGATCGACCAGCACCAGGGCGGCCATCGCCTCGACCATTGGCACGGCGCGAGGCAGGACGCATGGATCGTGGCGGCCGCGGCCTTTGAGCGTCGTGTTCTTCAAGTTTACGTCCACGGTTTGCTGTTCGTGCATGACGGTGGCCACCGGCTTGAAAGCGACGCGGAAGAAAATGGGCTCGCCGTTGGAAATGCCGCCCTGGACGCCACCGGAATTATTGGTGACAGTGCGCACTTTGCCGCCGCGCATCCGGAAGGCGTCGTTGTGCTGCAAGCCCGTGAGCAAAATGCCGCCAAACCCGGACCCGATTTCAAAGGCCTTCGAGGCGGGCAAACTTAACATCGCCTTGCCCAAATCGGCTTCCAGGCGGTCAAAGACCGGTTCGCCCCACCCCGGAGGAACGCCGCGCGCCACGCATTCAATGATTCCGCCGACGCTATCGCCGGCGCGCCGCACTTTTTCGATGAGACGGATCATTTTTTGGGCGGCCTCCGGGTCCGGACAGCGGACGATGCTGCTTTCAATTTCCTTGAACGTGACGGCGCCGAAATCCACCCGTGCCGTGACGCGCTGCACTTGCTTCACATAAGCCAGGACGGCCACGCCGAATTGTTCGCGCAGAATTTTTTTCGCCACGGCGCCGGCGGCAACGCGCCCGATGGTTTCGCGCGCGCTGGTGCGACCGCCGCCCTGCCAGTTGCGGATGCCGAATTTTGCCTGGTAAGTGTAGTCGGCATGGGACGGGCGGAATTTGGACGCCATTTCGGCGTAGGCGGCTGGGCGGGCGTCTTCATTCTTGACAAGCATGGAAATAGGCGTGCCGATCGTCCTGCCCTCGAAGGTGCCGGAAAGGATTTGCACCCGGTCGGCCTCCTGGCGAGGCGTGACGATGGAGGACTGGCCCGGGCGTCGCCGGTCCAGATCGGGCTGGATGTCGGCTTCGGTCAGCGGAAGTCGCGGCGGGCAACCGTCAATGACAACACCGACACCGCCCCCGTGAGATTCCCCCCAGGTGGTGATGCGAAACAGCTTTCCAAATGAATTGCCCATCCGGGAGAAGCTTAGGGTCTGGCGTGACAAGTTTAAAGTTTTGATTTTCTTTTGAGTCGGCGGACCCCGGCGGCAGTCCAATGTGCGAATGATCGGATGGGCGAAACTGGTCCTTGGAGCGTTGCTCTCGGCGTTGATCGCCGGGTGCTTTTCGCGGCCGTTGACGCAGAATGACCCGGGCTACAAGCATTACACTCTCCGCGCGGACCATGTCTGGCAGATGAACCTGCCTCAAAATCAACGCTTCGACGCCTCGGGATTGTTCCTCGAAAAATCGGGCGCGCTCCTGACCGAAAGTGACCAAAGTATCGGCGTGTACAAAATCGTTTTCACGGGAAGCGATGATTCCGTGGACCTGGCGCAAATCCCGGACTGCTTCTCCCCGGAGCAGTTGGCGCCGTTTGCCGCGGAAAAATACGGACGCTACGATTGCGAGGGCGTGACGGAAGACGCGCAGGGGCGCGTCTACCTTTGCGAAGAGGCCAACCGATGGATCCTGCGCTGGGACCCGAAAACCAGGACCGTGGTACGGCTGGACATCGATTGGACGCCGGTGAAACGGTATTTTTCCAGGGACCGAAACGCGGCCTGGGAAGGAATCGCGATAAACGGCCCGACGCTCTACGTGGCCAATGAAAGGAAAAGAGGGCGGCTCATCGCCGTCGATCTCAACACGCTCAAGGTGAAGGATGATTTTGTGGCGCCGGCCAGCCACAGCATCTGGTACGACGCGCATTATTCGGATTTATGCTGGTTCGACGGCGCGCTTTACGCACTGATGCGCGAAGACCATGTGATTTTGAAAATCAATCCAGCCACGCATCTGGTCCTGGCGGAATATGACTTTGCGGAAATGGAAAATGACCCTGACGTGGCTTACTACAAGGTCGTTCCGCTGGTCACCGGCGTGATGGAAGGACTGGCGGTGGACAAGGATTATTTCTGGCTCTGCACGGACAACAATGGACTGAGCCGCAAGCATCATCCCGGCGACACGCGCCCGACGCTTTTTCGATGCCGCCGGCCGGACGGCGCCGGCGCGTTTTAGATTTCGGATTTCGAGCGGTACGGTTTAGAGTCGGCACTGTGATCCGGAACATTATATTCGACTGGTCGGGAACATTGGTGGATGACTTGCCGGCGGTGCTGGCGGCGACGAATTTTGTCTTCGAGTCCTGCGGCGTCGCTCCAATGAGCCTGGAAACGTTTCGGGCGGAGTTTTGCCTGCCGTTCAAGGGTTTCTACGAACGATTTGTGCCGGATGTTCCGCTGGCTGATTTGGAGAGGAATTTTCACGAGCACTTCCGGCTCGTTCAGGAGGCGGTGACGGAATTGCCGCGCGCGCGCGATTTTTTGATTTTCTGCCGGAAGCACGGCCTTCGGACGTTTGTGCTGAGCACGGTGCATCGGGAATATTTCGCGTTGCAAGCGGGCGCGCTGGGTTTCGCGCAATTTATTGACAAGCCCTACCTGGGAATCTGGGACAAGCGCGCCAAGATCCTGGAAGTGCTCGCGGAAAACCAATTGGCCGCGCCGGAAACGCTCTTTATCGGCGACATGCAGCATGACATCGAAACAGCCAAATTCGGCGGGGTCAATTCCTGCGCTGTGCTGACCGGCTACAATCGGCTGGACCAATTGCGGGCCAGCGAGCCGGATTTGATCGTCGAGCACCTGGGGGAATTGCGCGACATTCTGGAACGGACCGGATTTGATTGGCGCCGGAGATCGCACGGGGCCGAGGGAGACGCGCTGGCGCATCCCATTTGCACGGTCGGGGCGCTGATCTTTGACGCCGAGAACCGCGTGCTGATGATTCGCACGCAGAAATGGTCCAACCTTTGGGGCATTCCCGGCGGCAAGATAAAATTCGGCGAGGCGTCGGTTGAGGCGTTGCATCGGGAAATCCGGGAGGAGACCAATCTGGAGATTGAGCGGCTGAAATTTGTCATCGCGCAGGATTGCATTCATTCCAGGGAGTTTTACCGGGAAGCGCACTTCGTCCTGCTCAATTACACCTGCCGCGCGCGGGGCAACGCGGCGGTAAAATTAAACGAGGAGGCGCAGGAATTCCGCTGGGTCACACCGGCAGAGGCGCTGGAAATGGCGCTCAACCAGCCTACGCGAACCCTGCTGGAAACCGTGCTGAAAACCTGACCCATGGACCGGATCGTCATCAAGGATTTGGAGGTCTTTTACCGCGTCGGCGTCTCCGATCAGGAACGGAGCGCCGCGCAAAAGCTGTTGTTGACGGTCGAGATGGAGCACAGTCTCGACGCGGCCGCGAAAAAGGATGACCTCACCGCGACCATCGATTATTACGCGGTCGCGCGACGGCTGCTCGGCCTTGGCGAAGGGCGGGAATGGAAATTGATTGAAAGCGTCGCCGCAGAAGTGGCGGGCACGGTTTTGCGCGAGTTCGGCGGCGCCGCCGTTGCCGTGGAGGTCAAGAAGTTCGTCCTTCCGCAAGCCGCGTATGTCTCAGTCCGCGTGGCCCGGCGCGGTTGAACTCCCGTCCTCGATGCGATAAAGCGCGGTTGTGTCGCGCAAGTAAAGGGCGCGCCCGGTGACAGCGGGCGAGGCCATGAAGCCCGTGCCCATTTTGTTGGTCGCAAGAACTTCAAACGCGCGCCCCGCCTTCAGGACGGTCGCCACGCCGTTGCGGCTGAAACAATAGACGCGTCCATCGGCGTAAAGCGTGGAGGAGGAAAATTCCCCGCCAATTCGCTCGCGCCAAACCTCGGCGCCAGTGTCGGTTTCAACGCACGAAGCGATTCCGTTGTCGTTGACCATGAAAAGCAGGCCGTCGTCGATGACTGGCGACGGCTGGGTTGGCGCGCCGTGACTGTAATGCCACACCACCTTGCTGCCCGTCACATCTCCGTGGCCATCGACGCGCACCGCCAGCATCTCCGCCCGGCCATTGCCGGTGGTGACGTATGCGAGGCCGTGATCAAAGAGCGGACGCGCGGCCGGCGTGTAGCCCGCGTCACGGATCTTCCACAGTTCGCGGCCCGTCTCGGGATCGTAACCGTAAATGGCTTTGGAGCCGGTGGTGAGCAGTTGCTGGCCGCCATCGGTGTCAATAATAATGGGCGTCGAAAAGGCCTTGCGAAAATCGCCGCCGCCCATCGGTTTGCCGTCCGCGCCGAGATCGTTCCAATCGGTTGTGCGGTCCGTTTTCCACACGGTTTTGCCGGTGGTCTTGTCCAATGCGACAAGGTAATCCAAGTCAATTCCGTCCATGGTGAGAATGAGAAGGTTGTCGTGGAGAATTGGAGAGGATCCCGGGCCGCGATAGTGGCGGCACGGCAGATCGTCGCGCTTCCAAATGACGTCGAACGTCGCGGTGTCCAGGCAAGCCGTGCCGTAACTGCCGAAGTGGACATACACCCGGCCCGCCTCGATCACCGGCGAAGGGGAGGCGTAGCAATTGAGGTTGTTGCCCAACGGTTCGGGAGCCTCGCAATGAAAAATCTTCTTGTCAAAAAGAATCCTTCCCGAGTCCTTGTCGACGCAGATCGCGAAGAAATCGTGCCCGTCGACTGTCGCGGTGGTAAGCCAGATTTGGGAGCCAAGAATAACGGGCGACGACCAGCCGCGAAGTGGAATTGGGGTTTTCCATCTGACGTTCTCGGAATCGCTCCAGCGCAGCGGCAGGCCGATGTCGTTGGTTTGCCCAGGCGGCACCGCGCGTCCATCGCACCAAGGCCCCCGGAAATCGGGCCAATCCGCCTGGCTCGATACGGCCCCGCAACCGATTGCCAAGGCAAGGAGGTGCATCAATTTGCGCATATCTTCAGGAAAACCTAAAGCCTGAAGGCTAAAGGCTAAAGTCTTATTTTTTGTGGTCGCCGGTTGACGCCGGCGGAAGCCTCTTTTTCACGCTTTCCAGGATCAAACCGCTGGATTCTTCAGGAGTCATGCGGGAGTTGTTGATCACCGTGGCCCCCAGGGCGATCATCAGCGGATCGGCGGCGCGCTGGCTGTCGCGACGGTCCCGCGCGGCCAGATTTTCCGGAAGGCCCTGGGCGGTGCGACGTCTGGCGCGCTCGTCAAGATTGGCGTCAAGATAAAATTTGAATTCCGTCTCCGGAAAAACGTTGGTGCCGATGTCGCGGCCCTCCATCACGAGGTTGCCAAATTTGGCGCATTCACGCTGCTTTTGCTTCATCCAGTCGCGCACCTTGGGCACGGCGGCGACGTGCGAGACGGCTTCGGTGACCGGCGGAGTGCGGATTTCCGCTTCGGGATAATAACCGTCCATCAGAAGGCGCACTTTGCGATCGACACATTGGAGGGATGTCTTCCACTTGCGGCACAGTGCGGCGACGGCTTTGGGATCGTCGACATCGACTTGCTTAACCAGGCAATGCCACGCCAGCGTGCGATACATGGCGCCAGTGTCAACGTAGATGAAACCGAGCGCCGCTGCCACCCGTTTGGCGTTGGTGCTCTTGCCGCTGGCGCTGGTGCCGTCGATGGCGATGACGATGACGATGTTTTCCGCGTTCAATAAACTCCTTACACGGCGAAAAGCTGGTCCTCCCGCAGGGGCCGGGATGTGCCGGCGTCAAGAACAACCGCGCCAAGGCCCTCAGGCGGTCGGGAGGCGAGTTTCTGGAAAAAATTTGGAAACGTCTTTTTCACGCAGGAAGGATTCTTGATTTTAATTCCCGGAATTTTCAATCCCAGAACGCCAAAACACATCGCCATCCGGTGATCGTTATACGTTTCGATTTCCGCTCCATGCATCTTCGCGCCGGCGGGAAAGACCGTCAACGACTCGCCTTCCTCCCGGACAGTGGCGCCGCACTTGGCCAATTCGGCGCGGAGGCCGGCGACGCGCTCGGACTCCTGAACGCGCAGGCGCTCCAAATCGGTGAATTTCGTCGGCGCGTCGGCGAAGGGGGCGATCGCGATGGCCGTCATGATACTGTCGCCAAGATGGCTCCGGCGGGAAATTTCCGCGGGCAACGGCAGGAAGCGCGGAAAGGCCGAGTCAATCTGCCAGTCCGAGGCCGGAAACGCGGCGACACGAATCTGTGCCGCGGGCGGCCGCCGCAGTAGCCAGTTTGCCGCCAAAAAATAACTTGCGCTGGAAGCATCGGCCTCGATGGGAAACTCCCCCCCGTGACGCGGGAACGCGGAAATGAGCTGGCGGGTCATGTCCAGGTAAGGAGCTTCATCGGAAGACTTTTCGGTCCACTCTATATTCCAGCCGCCGACGGTGGCGCCGAGCAAAAGCGCCGAACCGAATTGGGAACTTTCCGCGAGATCGACCAGGCAGGAGCCTTTCCGCGGCCCGCCGCCAAATATTCGGACGGGCAATTGGTCATTCGGAGAGTCGATGCGGTAGCCCAATTGGCGCAGCGCGCCGAAGAGGGCCGCCTGGGGCCGTTGGTGCATGCGTTTGATGCCGTGCAATTCATAGACGCCGTCGCCCAGACAAACCAGCGCGGCCAGAAACCGCGCCGCCGTGCCGGCGTTGCCAACGAATAGTTCAAGCGGACTCTCGGCCGTGCCGCCGTTGGGAATTTTTCCGCCGAGCCCGCGAAGTCCAATGGAGCGATTGCATGGCTCGCGGTCATCGTCCGCGACGGTGATTTCAAACCCAAGCTGGCGCAAAGCATCGGTCATGATTTGCGTGTCCTCGCTCCACAACGCGCCACGGAGTGTAATTTGGCCACTGGAGAGGGCCGCCATGACCAGGGCGCGATTGGTGATGCTCTTGGACCCAGGGACTGTGATATCGGCGGCCGCCTCGGTGTCCAAGGGCATGATCTCAATGATCTCAGGCAACGGCATCATGCTCATTCCGGCGACGCCGCCGGAGAATGCTCGCACCAGCCATCCCTGCGCTGTTTGGCTTTGGCAAAGAATTCTTCAATGGCCTCGACGTCGCGGCGTTCAAGCGCCAATTGAAACTCCTGCAGGTCCTCGATGAATACTCCAAGGACACGACCGAGGTTCTTGCGGTTGGCCAGCGCAATGTCGCGCCACATTTCCGGGGAACCGGAGGCAATGCGCGTGGTGTCGCGAAAGCCGTTTGCGCAAACGCGCGCCTGCTCCTTGGGATGGACCGGGCTTAAAACATAATTGGCCAATTCCGCCGCGACAACGTGCGGCAAATGACTGGACCGGCTGACCAAGTCGTCGTGCGTCTCCGGGGTCATGCGAATGGGCCATCCGCCCAGGACCTTCCAGAAGTTTTCCACCCTGGAGACGGCCTGGAGCGAAGTGCGGAGGCTCGGAGTGATCAGGCAGACGGCGTTTTGAAACAAATCCGCTCGCGCCGACGCCACGCCGATTTTTTCCGAACCGGCCATCGGATGACTTCCGACAAATTCCACGCCGTCGCGGCGCAGGATTGGCTCCAACTCATTGACCACCGTGGTTTTGACACTGCCGACGTCGGTCACGATTGTTCCGGGCTTGAGGAACGGCTGCATTTGCGCCGCCATCGCGGCCATTTGCGAGAGCGGCGTGCAAAGCACGACCAGTTCGGACGTTTCCACCGCCGTCTTGATGTCCTTGGTGATCACATCGGCGATTTCGAGCCGCGCGCAAAGATCCCGCGTGGAATCGCTGCGGACGCAGGCAAATACCTTCGAGGCCAAGCCGCGATGCTTGACAGCCAGGGCGATGGAGCCGCCCAGCAAGCCGGCCCCAACTATACTAATATTGTTCCAGCGCATCTTTGAATCGTTTACAAGCTACTGGCTGGAAGGCGGAACGTCGAAAAAATTCTCGCGCTGTTTTTTGCGGCAAAACCGGCAAAAGGTAAGCCCCGCGCCGGGACGTTTGATCACGGTTCTAAAAGAGCTTCGAAAATTCCCTGGGTTCAGCGTCCAAAACGTCAATGGACGCCTCAAACCGCGCGTCCGACCAAGGGAGGCCGCGTCTCCCGTCGTGACGGCGAGATTTCGGTGAGGCTGTTGAGATATTCCACCTTGACGTTGTCGCCGTCGAACCGAGCGGTAACGGTGTCATGATGCGGAGTCTCGTAATAACGCCATGTCATGACAAAGGTGTCCGCGTCCTTCCAGGTGCCGCCTGCGGCGACTTTGACCGGGCGCAAATCGCCCACGGTCAGTTTGGGCGGCGTTCCCGGCATGTGGGTCTGGCCTTCGGCCCATTTTTCAAGTCCGCAGCGGATCGGGTAATCGCCGTTCGCGTCTGTCAAGGTGAAGGTGCAGGCTTCGGGGTCGAAATCAAACCGCACGCTCCGAACGCCGGCTCCGTTGGAATCGATCTGGAAACGTTTGCCGGAAATCCTGGCCGCGGTCGGCGAGTCGGGCTGCGCAGTCGGCAGCGGGAGGGCCAGCGAAGCGAGCTTTTGTTTCAGTTGGGCCTCGGAAGATGGGTCTGCCGGGAGCGCGTTGTCGTTCATCGCAGGCAGCAAGTGGTCCCAAACCAGGCCCAACTCGCTGGCCATGTCGCCGGTTTCACAGGTAATGGCGATGACGGCGTCCTTTTCGGGCATCACGATCGCATACTGGCCATAGGCGCCGTCGCCGCGAAACGCATTGTGGCGGCAACGCCAAAACTGGTAGCAATAGCCCTGGTGCCAGTCGCTGGTCTGCTTCAATATTTCCAGGTCCAATCCGTTCGGGGCGGGTTGTTGGATTTTGAAAGTCGTCGCCTCCTTGATCCAGTCCTGAGACAAAACCTGGCGGCCGTTCCAAACGCCGTTTTGCAGATAAAACTGGCCGAATTTTGCCAGGGCATCGGTTTGGACGCTCAGGCCCCAGCCGCCCGTGTTGATGCCGCGCGGACATGTTTCCCAGGTCATTCCCTCGATGTCCAGCGGTCCGAACAGGCGCGGCCGCAGATAATCGATGACCTTTTGCCCGGAAACCTTTTGGACGATGGCCGAGAGCATGTAAGTCGCGCCGCTGTTGTAGAGAAAGACGCTGCCGGGCGGGTTGGCGATCGGCAGCGAAAGGAAGGACTTCACCCAGTTCTCTTCGCGGGTGATGATGGGAGTCGAGTCCGTCGCGTGCCCCACTGACATTGTCAACAAATGTTTTACGCGCAGGGCCGCCAAATTGTCGCTGACCGAAGGCGGCAGGTCATCGGGGAAAAAGGATGTCACCGGGGCATCGACAGTGAGTTTTCCTTCCGTCACCGCGAAGCCGACGGCGGTGGAAGTGAAACTCTTGCTCAACGAATAGAGCATGTGCCTGGCCGTTTTCCGATAGGGCGCCCACCAACCTTCGGCGATGACGCACCCGTGGCGGACCATCATGAAGCTGTGGAATTCGTGCCTGGATTCGGCGATCTCGCCGAGAAACGCGAGAATCCCCGCCGAAGAAACCCCCTGCTCCTCCGGCGTGCCGCGGGGTAATTGATTGCTGTCCGCCGCCTCAGCGCAAAGGCAAAGTGGGAGGGATGACGCCAGATTCCACCCGGCGGCGCCCAAGCCGAGTTGTTTGAGAAAGGTTCTGCGATTCACTGTCATATTAGGATGAGCAAGAGTATCGGCGCGTGTCCAAAGTTCAACCCGAAATGAAACTATTTACCGAACGCACGACAAACCTCTTCGTTTCCTTCGTTTGCTTCGAGTAAGTCGGAGTGAGGGAAAACAGAAGTAAACGGAGGAAACAAAGAAATAATCTCACGATGACCGCTATTCCAGTTTATTCGTGCTGATGGGATTGAAGAAGGGATCGTACCGGACCGCTTCTTTGAAATTGCCCCGACCATCTTCCGCTCGAAGGATTTCTACCAGGACACCGTTTTGATATAGGTGCCGCTGCGTGGCAAATATTGCACCGTTAGGCCTGATGTCCACTTGTTGGATCACCCCATATTTATAGGTGCAAAACATATCCGACGTGCCGTTGAAATCCGTATCTTTTTCCATTTTTACCAAAGCGCCATCTGAATACGTCCAGGTTTCATCAGGTTTACCATCGAAATTATTATCGACTAGCGTACGCACTCTTCGGCCATGTTCATAGTAACTCCACTCATCCCAGGCCCCGTCAAGATTTCGATCTCTCAGGAATTCGACGAGATGTCCATTGCGATATCTCCATGCTTCATCGGGCTTGCCGTCCCGCGCGTAGTGATAATCCACCCGCTCTCCAAGCTGACTGCCCCTTTGCCAAAGCAGGCAAAGAAGCACGCCAGCGAAAATGCCGATGAGAATCTGGCCGGGCGCGAATTTTCTTCCCGGAGCCGCCATCGCTGGAGAGGGAACGCCGGTTTCAGTTTCATATTGAGTGGGTATTTCGCTGGCTGGTGATTGGTCCGTCAGCAAGGCGCCGGCTGCCGCCGAGTCCGAAGCCTGAACCATCAGACGCACACCACCCGTGAGATTGGGCAGCATTCCGCCTCCGTCATCGGCGCTAATCCAGCAATGAATGCCGTGCGCTTGAAGTTTCGCCGCCGAAATGTTGGCGGATTCATGACTGGCGAAAATGCGAATGGTTTCAGCTTTCACGTAATCATGGAGACCGCCTTCAGGGGGATTCAGAAGCCATACTCGTGCAAAATACCTCTTGAATTAGAAACGGCAAGCCAAATGGGACTAAAGGCATTTTCGCATCGAGGTGGGCAAGAAGCATGTATAAGGCGATGCGCGACTGAAAAAGTGCTAATTTTGCGACGCCTCCAACAGCCGTTTGAACTGCGAAACAGACGCTCGAGGGTGAGTGGCCTGCGTTTTGCCGGCGGTCTCCCGGCGCCTTTGCAACCGCGTTTTCTTACATTTGGCTGCTGGGCGCACGACAAACCTCTTCGTTTCCTTTGTTTGCTTGGTGTGAAGCTCATTCAGAGAAAACATAAGGAAACGAAGATAACGAAGAATTCATCCAAGTATGTGCGCCTGGCTCCCCCGCTTTTTCTTTGGACGATTGAGGCATCCCGGCGCATGATAGGGAGGTTGTATTATACGTGGCTGACCTGGATGACAGATTATCGGTGAAACTGCCCGAGGCGTTGCGCCAGCAGTTCGCAGTTGTTGAACGCCGGCTTTGGCGGGTGGAGACGACTGTCGCCGTTTGCGCGGCGGCCGGCGGTCTCATGCTTTCGCTGCTGGCGTTGTTCTTCTCGGACCGTTTGTGGGCGACTCCGAAGTGGCTGCGCTTAACACTCCTGCTGTGCGGATTGGCCGTGGCAGCCCTGGCCTGCCTGATGTGGGCGCGACGATGGTTGTGGCGGCGGCGCGACCTCAAGGCGCTGGCAATCCTCGTGCAAAAAAAATACCGACGCCTGGGCGATCGGCTGCTCGGAATCGTGGAACTGGCGAACGAGGAACGCCACTCCTCCAATTTTTCGCCCGCGCTCTATCACGCCGCCATTCACCAGGTGGCGGAGGAGGCCCGGAATTATGACTTTCGCCAGAGCGTGACCCCGGCGCGCGCGCAAAAGGCCGCTTTTTCGACGGCGGCGCTGACGATTTGCCTGGCCCTGGTGTTCGCTGTGATGCCGCGTCCGGGTTGGAACGCGTTTTTGCGATGGGCCGCGCCGATGGCGGGGATTCCCCGTTATACTCTGGTTGATTTGGAAGGGCTGCCGTCCCAGATGATTGTCGCCCACGGCGAGAGTTTCGATGTTTCCGGCGCGGTCCATTACCGCTCGTTTTGGAAGCCGAGCCGCGTTTTTGCCCACTGGGCGGGGCAGCCCCGCGTTGAAGGCGAGGCGCAAGACGGCGTGATCCATGTTCATGTCCCGGGCCAGGTCGAGAACGGCGTGTTGCGCATCCAAGTCGGCGACGCCAGCGCGGAGATCAACGTGTCGCCGGTCTATCGGCCGTCGTTGGAACAATTGGCGGCGGAAGTTAAATTGCCGGATTATCTGAAGTATCCGGATCAAACCAATGTTCTGCAAAATGGCGCGCTGCTCACGGTCGAAGGCAGCCGCGTCGCCTTCCGTGGAAAGGTCAGCCGGGACCTTACGACGGCGGTGATGCAAACCGGGGAAAATGAACCGGCGCCTTTGAAAATCGCGGGCGGGAATTTCAGCACCGATACGACGGAGCCTACCGGCGCCGAAGAAGTTGATTTCAATTGGCGCGACAACCTCGGGCTGAGCAATGCCGCTCCACTACGTCTGTCCATCCGCACACAACCCGATGCGGCCCCGACGCCCGAAATACTCGAATTGCCACGCGAAGTGGCGATCCTGGCATCCGATGTCCTGCATATTCAGACGCAGGCGCGGGACGATTTTGGGGTGCGCGATTTCGGGCTGACGTGGGAAACCACGGCGGATTCTCCCAGGACGGACATCGCCACCACGGAGATCAGGACGCAAACTCCTTCGCCCCACGTCACGACCGCGGAGAAGACTTTTCTGTGGAGTCCGGCTCTCTTTCAGATTCCCGCCGATTCGACGGTGGAGTTGCAGGCGTATGCGCGTGATTATTATCCCGACCGGGAACGTTCGCGGACGCCCATCTATCGCATCCACGTGCTCAGCCCGGAGGAGCATGCGGAATTGGTGCGCGAACAACTTGAAGCGGTCATGGCGCAGGTCGAGGAAGTCACCCGGCTCCAGGAAAACATTGTCGCCGGCCTGGGCGAAGTCAAAGACTCGGATAAGATGCCGAAAGAGCAAAAATCGGAGCGGCTCGGCCAAACCAAGGAGGATCAATTGGAGAACGCGGCGCATCTGGACGAGTTGTCCAAGCAGGGCGAACGCGCCGTGCGCGAGGCGATGAAAAATCCCCTTTTCAACGAGGAAACCATCCGGCAATGGAGCCAATCCATGCAGCAGTGGCGGCAGTTGTCCGGGGACAAGATGCAGGAGGCGGCCAAATCAATGCAAGCGGCTCGTCAAGCCTCCCAACCGCAATCCAAGGAAATGGCCGACGCGATGGAGAAGGCCGAGGACATCCTCAAGGAACTTGAAAAAATGGAGAGCAAGGCCAACCAACACATGGACGATCTCCAGGCCCTCACTCTCTCGCAACGCCTGCACAAAGTCGGCGCCCAGGAAAAGGACATCGGCGGGTTGCTGGTCAGCTCCGCGCCCGACACCATCGGATTGCTGCCCCGCGAATTGCCGGAGAAATTCAAAATTGTCGAGGACGACCTGGGCCGCAGTCAGGCCGCGGAGCAAAAGGAAACCGAAACGTTGCAGGGCGAGATCAGCCGGTTCTTCGAGCGCACCCAAAAGCCCGACTACGGCCAGGTGAGCCAGGAAATGAAGACGTCGCGCGCAACCGCCGAATTGGACCGGTTGGGCGGCCTGATTGGCAATAATATTGGCATCCAGGCTTCGGAGGATTTGGGGCAATGGTCGGACCGTTTCCAGAAGTGGAGCGATATGCTCGAGCCCAAATCCAAAGACAAGGGACAGGGGTCCGGTTCCGGCGCCAGCAAGAACAGTGACGATCTGACCGAACAATTGATCGCGTTGTTGCGCTTGCGCGAAAGTGAAATGAATCTGCGCGATCAGACTTCCCTTCTGGACCAGGACAAGGCCAAGACGGACCTCTACCCCGGACGCGCCGCCGCGCTTTCCGACAACCAAAACAAACTCGCAGGCGACCTGGACGGCATTCACAAGAGGACGGCACTCAAGCAACTCGACCCGGCCTTCTCCCAGGCGTCCGATGCCATGAACCAGGCCGCGACCATTTTGCGCCAGCCGCAAACCGGCAAGCCGGCTGACGACGCGGAGATGACAACGATCCAATCGCTTTCCGACCTGGTCAATCTCATCAACGAACAGGCCCAGCGCCCCAATTCACAGCAATCGCAGTCCCCAGGCGACAATCAATCCGACGAGGAGATGCAGTATCTCTTGCAGATGATGCGCAATTCAGCCAATGCCCGGGCGATGTCAGCCAAGCCCGCCACCGGCATGAACCAGGCGGGCGGCGCGACCGACCGCGCCGGCAACCGGGCGGGAGGCAATGCCGCTGGAAGAGGCGCGGGGGCGCGCGACGTTCACAAGGCGGGAGGGGTCATGGAAGAGCCGCCGGCGGAGTTCCGGGACGCGTTGGAGAATTACTATCATGGCATCGATCAACCGCGCTGACAGGGGGTTTTTATTCTTATTGACTGTCGCTTTGGCGCTTCTGGCCGTACCGGCCAGGGCGCAGCAACTCTACACGGGTTCGGCCGGCGTGGTGGCCGGGGAGGTCGATAAAATGTATCTTAATGGGATGCAGTTTTTGCAGCGCACACAGACCGAGGCGGGAGATTGGCCCGATGAACCGCGCGGCACCGAACCGGCGATCACCGCGCTTGCCGTCGTGAGCATCCTGGCCCACGGGGACGATCCGAATTTTGGCCCGTACGCCAAGACGGTCCATCGCGGGCTGGATTATATTTTGAAACAGATGGACCCCGCAACCGGGTACATCGGGCCATCGATGTATAACCACGGCTTTTCCACACTGGCGCTGGCGGAATCCTACGGGGCGGTGGACGATCCGCGGCTGGGGACCGCCCTGCAAAAGGCGGTGCGGCTGATCGTCAGCTCGCAGGAACAAAATGGCCGGCACGCGTGGCGCTATTCGCCGGAAGCCACGGACGCGGACACCACCGTCAGTGGCGCGCAAATGGTGGCCTTGCTGGCGGCGCGAAACGCCGGCATTCCCGTTCCCGAGCACGCCATCCAGAACGGCGTCAACTTTTTCCTCTCCTGCCAGACGGGCGACGGCGGCATCGGCTATATTTCGCCCATTGCGCCAAACGCGACTCGCACCGCCATTGGATGCGTGGTGATGGCTTTGGCCAAGGAAAAGAACACAGCGGCGTTCAAGGCAGCATTCGATTTCCTTAAAAATGCGCCGCCGGACTCTCAATATCCGCAGTATTTTCTTTATTATGCGTCGCAGGCGTTTTTTCACGGCTCGCCGGAAGCGTGGGAAATTTGGAACCGCCAAAACATCCAGTCCCTGCGCGGGACACAAACGGCGGACGGAAATTGGGACGGCCAATTCGGCCCGACCTTCGCCACCGCCGGCTCCTTGTTGTCGCTGGCGCTGAACTACCGCTACCTGCCCGTTTATGAAAGGTAAGGCTCTCCTGGCCGGAATGTTCGTGTGCGCGCTTCCGTTCTGGGCGGAGGCGGGCGGATTGCAATTTGACGGGCCGATCGTGCTGCAGGGAAACGGCCTCGTTGTCGCGCCGGTTCCCCGGCAGCCCGCGGCCAAACAACCGCAAGGGGACGTCCTTGAATTTGTCGATGGTTCGATGCTGCACGGCCAACTTCAACAGATGGACGTCGAGCGCGGTGTTGCCTGGGAAAATCCCGACGCCAAAAATCCGATCTATTTTCAGCCAGGCCACATTGATTTCATCCGCTTTGCGCGCGCCGATACGGTGAATCTGGCCCCGACCTGCCGCTTGCAGTTTGCCAACGGAGACGATCTCTACGGGTCGATCACGTCGCTGAATTCCGACCGGCTTGGATTGAGCACGTGGTTCGGCGGCACAATGTCGATACCGCGCGCGGCAATCCGGGCGATTACGTTTCTGTCGAAGAATTACGCCATTCTTTATGAAGGACCTTACGACGCCAGCGGGTGGGTTTTCGGGATTGCCAACATGCCACAAAGCTGGGCGTATCATGACGGCTGGTTCACCAGCCAGGGTACGGGCACGCTGGGGCGGGACTTGTCGCTGACGAATTCTTCCACAATCGAGTTTGACCTGGGCTGGAGCGGCCCGTTGGAATTGGAGGTGCAACTTTACACCGACGCCCTTGAGAGGATGGAGAACAACAATGGCTCGTGCGTTTTGCAATTCATGCCCAACCAGGTCCTTCTTCGCCACTCAGGCATCATGGGCGCTCAGCGCAACTTCGCCTCGGCGACGCTGCCGGACACCGGCGGGAAAAACAGAATCCACGTGACCATCCAGTGCAACCAGGACGAAGGGACGCTCTCACTGTTTATCAATGATGCCCTGGCCAAGACGTGGAAGGAGGACGGCGGTTTTCACTCCGGCGGTTCAGGAATCCTCTTCCAGCAGGCGGGATTTACCGGAGGCACCGTCAAACTGGGAAATCTCAGGATCAGCCAGTGGGAAGGCAGCTACGACCCGGACACCACGCTGTCCACCACCAACGCCGACTCCATTCATTTTGTCAATCACGACCGTGCCGCGGGAAAAATTACGGCCATTGACGACGGCAAGGTGACGCTGGAGTTCGGCGGCACGGCGCTGAAAATCCCATTGCAGCGGGTCACACAGATCAATTTCGCCACCACCAACTCGTTGGCGGAATCGTCCGGCCCGTGGGAAGTGCGCGCGCATTTCCCTGGCGGCGGCAGCCTTTCCTTTCAATTGGAAAAGTGGGGCGACAAGATCATTTCGGGCAAGAGCACCATCTTCGGTTTGCTGGCTTTTCAGACGGGCGCGATTCGCGAAATGGAATTCAACCTCAATCGGCCCAAGGACGATGGCGCCACCGTTGCAATCAAGGACTTCGACGATTTGGATGAATAAACTGCGTTTTATCATCGTGGCCGGGCTGATCGCCGTCGCGGCCGCCTCCCCTGCCCCCGCCCAGCAACCGGTGTCCACCAACACGCCCGCCGACTCCCTGTTTTTTCGCGATGGCGACATGCTTTACGGAAAATTACTGGCCATCGAGCCCCGCAACGCCATTCGCTGGCAGCATCCCGACGCCTCCGAACCGATCGAATTCAAGGCCGACAGCGTGGCCCAGATTCAATTTCCTTCCCCGAAGCCCACCGTCGCCCAATCCAATTCCTCCTGCCGCGTTTACTTTGGCAACGGCGACACGATGGAAGGAAATCTGGTCTCATGCGACAAGGACACGCTGACAATGCAGACCTGGTACGCGGGCCGATTAACCATTTCGCGAACCATCCCGCAAGACCCCGTCCAGACCGTCGCTTTCTTGCCGCGTCAACCTGCGATGTTCGACGGGCTGACCGGGATGGACGGCTGGACCCAGGGCAACGCCGTCAAGGCCTTCGCCAACGATTCGGGCCAATGGCTTTATCGGCACGGCGCCTTCTACGCCAACAAACCGGCCTCCATCGCGCGCGATTTTAATCTGCCAGATCGTTCGATCATTCAATTTGACCTCGCCTGGAAGGGTAGTTTCAACCTCGCCGTGGCCCTTTACACCGATTCGCTCCAGCCCATATTGTTGGCGGCCAAGGACCAGGGGCCGGATTTCGGCGCCTTTTATAGTCTCCGCATTCAAAGCCCGTATTTCATCGCGCTCACCCCGATCCGCAAGAACGACGTGAGCCGATCGCTGGGCGACCTCATTGTGCCGTCCCTGAGCAACAGGGACCGTGTCCACATCGATCTGCGCATAAGCAAACCGGACCACCGCATCGTGCTCTTCCTGGACGGGGTGATGATCAAGGAATGGATCACCCCGGCAGGCTTCAACGCGGAAGGAACGGGCCTGCGCTTCGTCCAGAACGGCGGCGGCTCCATCAAGCTGAGCCACTTGCGCGTGGCCGCGTGGAACGGGGTATTGGACGAGGCGCCGGCGGTCTCGCCCGATTCCACCCACGACATCATTTCGATGGAAGCGGGCGCGAAAATCAGCGGGGTGATTCAAACGATTGCCAACGGGCAGATTTCCCTCCTGGGGGCCGGCGGATTGACGAAAATTCCAGTTAACACGGTCAGCGCCATCGACTTTGCCGGCGTCGCGACGGAAGCCCCCAAGACGGCGCCCGGAAGCGTTCATGCGACCTTTGCGCGAGGCGGTTTTGTAACATTTGACCTGCTGAGCTGGCGGCCGGATGCGATATCGGTCACCAGCCCCGTATTTGGAAAGGCCACATTTGACCCGGCCGCGTTTTCACGCCTGCAATTCGTTGCGCCCGAACCCAAAAGCGCCGACGAGCCAAAAGGATAGGCTTTTGGCCTACGGGACAAAATTGTGCGCGGACAGCCCGCCTCCAGCCAGGATTCTCGCCCCTTCGTAGGCGTCGTTGTCTTTGACACTTGCCCGCTGTGCCCCTTGTTCCTGCCTGACGCACAAATGGGGCTTCCGACAACTTTCCCAAAAATTGGCCATCTGGAATGTTTTCATTGGATTTCGATGATTTCTTGGGGAACATTCACGTCTAAAGTGGGTGAGCAGAGGATCAATGAATATGATGGTCGACAAAATGTTCCTTCTCTCCGCGGCGATGGCCGGTTTCATCCTGATGGCGACAGGGCCGGTGACCGCGCAGACGTTCACGACCCTCTATAACTTCAATCAAGTAACCAACGACGGAACCGGGCCCCAGGGAGGATTGGTGTTATTGGGCAATACTCTCTATGGAACCACGTCTGGCGGCGGTGCAAATGGTTCGGGCACGGTGTTTAAGATCAACACGGATGGCAATAATTATTCCATTGCATATAATTTCTCGGCAGTCGATCCCATTACAAACGGCGATGGAGCATTGCCAGATGCGGGGTTGACGCTTGCCGGCACAACTTTCTATGGGACGGCGCCGTATGGCGCCGCTTCAGGCGACGGCGCCATATTCGCCTTCAACACCGATGGCGGTTTTACGAACCTTTATAGTTTTACCAACGGCCCGGACAAATCAGAGGGGGTCGATGGTTCTCGTCCACATGGCGGCGTGGTTCTATCGGGTGATACGCTGTATGGAACGGCGGAAATCGGTGGAATTTGGGACGTTGGCACGGTATTCGCCGTTGGCACCAACGGCACCGATTTTACGGTGCTCCATAGCTTTAACGGCACCGATGGCGCACTTCCGGTCGCGGGATTAGTCATTTCGAGCAACACTGTATACGGGATGACCACCACCAGCGGCAATATATTCAGTGTGAACACAGACAGCATGGAGTTTTCCAACATCTATACTTTTTCCTCACTAATCAACGGCACAAACGGCGACGGATTCGCCCCACAGGACGGATTAATATTATCGGGCAACACTCTCTACGGGACAGCGGACCTTGGCGGCAGTTCGGGAGACGGCACTGTATTTGCCATTAATACCGATGGCACGGGATTTACCAACCTGCATAGTTTCTCCGGCGCCACGGATGGCGCTGGGCCGCTTGGCGGGCTGCTTTTAGTGGGGAATGCTCTCTATGGGACAACCCAGGCAGGGGGTGCTTCGGGTTATGGAACGGTCTTTGAAATCAACACAAACGGATTGGGGTTCACGACCCTGCACGCATTCAACCAAAGCGACGGCGCGACTCCGTATGCCGGCCTGATTTATTCGGGCGGCGTGCTCTACGGAACAACGTACGAAGGCGGGAGCAATTCCGCCGGGACGGTGTTTGCGCTTGCGCCGGCCCCGCCGCCGCTGACAATAGTTCAATCTGGAACAAATGTAATTTTGACCTGGCCGGCAACCGCCATTGCCTTCACCTTGCGGTGCAACACGAACCTTTTATGCGCGGCCTGGAGTGTCGTTTCGACCGAACCCACCATCGTCAATGGGCTAAACACCGTTACCAATTCGATCTACGGGACGGAGAACTTCTACCAGTTAACCTGGCAGTGATGGCGACAAATCACGCATCCAGTCAATAAGAAGTTTTAGAGTTTTTCCGGCGATTGCAACAGCGTGGCGACCCGCGCCAGCAACCGCCCCGCCGCGCCGCCGTCCAGCACCCGATGGTCGAAACTCAATGTCAAATTGGCTTCAATCACCGGCACAAATTGATTCGCTGCCTCGTCCCAGAATGGAACTTTTTTGCCGGCGCCCACTCCCAGCACCAGAGTCTGTTCCGGCAACGGAATCGGCGTTGCCCAGGTCAAACCGAACGTCCCGAAGTTCGTCACGGTGGCGATTGAGCCGCCCGTGGCCTCGGGCGGCAACCGCCTTTGGCGCGCCAGTTCGACCAATTCGTTGTAGCGGATGACCAGTTCGCTCAAGGGCCGCACATCCGCCTTGCGCAGCACCGGAACCAGCACTCCGTCCTCCGCCTCGACCGCAAAACCGACGTCGATGGACGGAGGATGAACAATTTTGTTGCCAACCAATCTGCCCGCCGGGGCGCTGTTCTCGGCAAGCGCGACGGCCAGCGCCCGCACCGCGTAAAGCGCCGGCCCGCTTTTCGGCTGGCTGACTTTGCGGTGCGCCAGCATCGCTTCAAAGGAACACGGCAGCGCTACGGTGGCCAGCGGACGGGTCCAACTTCGCCGCATTGCGTCGGCCACGGCGATGCGCATGCTTGAGGCGGTGCTGAGTTTATGCTTTTCCAGATTGGCGAGGAATTTTTCAAAGTCCTGGATCGTCAGGCGGCCCGCCGCGCCGCTGCCAGGCACTCCCGCCAGATCGGCGGCGTGCAATCCCAATTCCGCCATGCGCGCTTTCATGCGCGGCGACATGTAACTGGCTCCGGCGGCGTGCGCCGGAACCGGCAGACCGCGCACGGTCGGCTCGACACCGCGTCCTGCCTCCGGATCGGCGGATTTCTGGTCCGCGCCGGCGCCATTGGAGGCTGATTGCGGCGGATTCGAATCCGGATTATCCAGCCCGAGGCGCTTCGCTTCCTGGTCGGAAATTTCTATATGACCCAACGTCGCGCCCACCGGGTAACTTTCGGTCAGCCGCGCGGTCAGGCTGATGACCTTTCCGCCGCACGGGGAGGAAACGTTCATCGTCGCTTTGTTGGTTTCCACTTCGATGACATCCTGGTCCGCGGCGACGACGTCGCCCGGCTTGATGAGATATTGAACGATGGTTGCCTCGGCAATCGACTCGCCCAGTTGGGGCATGATGATGGGCAGTTGTTTCATGTCACATTCGCAACAGGTTGCGCGCGGCGGCGCAGATGCTCCGCGCGGTGGGCCGATGCATCGACCATAGATTGGGGTGGTAAGGAATGGGGGTGTCCTTGGCGTTTAGACGCTGTGGCGGCGCGTCCAGCAAGCCAAAACCTTCGGTGGCCACGCGCGCGATGACTTCAGCCGTCACTCCGCCCCACGGAAATGCTTCGCCCACGCAGAGCAAGCGGCCCGTTCGCGCCACCGAAGCAACGACGGTATCGGTATCCAGCGGCTTGATCGAGCGCAGGTCCACCACTTCGATTTCCGTTCCCGTGCCGGCCATCTCCTCCGCGGCGGCCAGCGCCTCGTGCAGCATCGCGCTGTACGCCACAATCGTCAGGTCGCGGCCGGCGCGCGCGATCCGGGCCTTTCCCACCGGCATCGCCTCGGTGGGCAGGAACGGCGCCTTGAGATGGTAGTAAAGATATTTGTGCTCGCAGAAAATCACCGGGTCATCAATCGCCACCGCTTCAAGCAACATGCTGTAGGCGTCCTCGACCGTCGCCGGCGTCATCACTATCAAGCCCGGATAATGCGCGTAGAGAGCCTCCATGCTTTGGCTGTGAAACGGGCCGCCGCCGGAAGTCCCGCCCGACGGCAGCCGGATGGTAATCGGGCACGGAACGCGCGTGCGCCAGTAGAGCGTGGCGGCCTGGTTGATGATCTGATTGATTCCCGGCGTGGAAAAATCCGCGAACTGCATTTCGACAATCGGGCGCATGCCTTCGATCGCGGCGCCGATGGCCGCGCCGACCATCGCGTCCTCGCTGATGGGCGCGTCGATGACGCGCCCGGGAAATTCACGCGCCAGGTTCTTGGTCGCCTTGAACGCGCCGCCGAAGGCCCCGACGTCCTGCCCATAAATAAACACGCGGGGATCATCCGCCAATGCCTTGGCCTGCGCTTCGCGGATGGCCTCCAGATATGTGATGCTCATGGCTGGCCGGCGGGCGCCGGTGTCTCAAAAAGCTCGCTCAAATGCCGCGAGGCCAGCGCGCACCAATTCTCATTGTAGGGATCCGGCGCCGGCTCCCTTTGAACTTTCGCCACGGCTGCGTCCACTTCCTGGGTCGCATCCTGACGCATGACGCTGATGGCTTTGGCATCGGCCCATTCCTCGCGCAGCAGGCGTTCCTCGGCCACCTTGAGGCAATCGCGCCCCAGGACGGATTTCTTCATCTGCGCGTCAATATAATGAGCGTCATCATGTTCGCCATGTCCGCACAGACGGAGCAGGCGCCCGACAACCATTTGCGGACCGCCGCCTTCCCGGGCGCGGGCGACGGCCGCGAACATCACGCGCAGACAATCGTCAAGATTGGTGGCATCGACGCTGTGGGAGGCCACCCCGTAACCGCTGGCCTTGTCAGCCAGGTCATGGCACGCGAATTGGCGGGAATTTGGTGTGGAATAGGCGAACTGATTATTGGCCACCACCAGAACCAGCGGAAGACGTTCCACCGCCGCCTGGTTCAACGCTTCATGGAATGCGCCGGTCGAAGTGCCGCCGTCGCCAATGCAAGCGGCGCCCACCGCGCCTTCGATCTTTTTGAATCTGCGCACCATCAATGCCCCATTGACGACCGAAATCATCGCTCCCAAATGGCTGATCATCGGCAGCAGCCCTTCCCGCGGCCGTCCGCGATGCACGTTGCCGTCGCGCCCGCGCATTGGGCCCAGAGCGGAACCCAGGTAGGTGCGGACGGCGTCGAGCACCGGCTCGCCAAAAGCCAGGCGTCCCGCGCCATCCCGGATTAGCGGCGCATAAATGTCTCCCTTGCGCAACGCCATGCCAAGGGAAACGCTCAAGGCTTCCTGTCCACGACCCAGAAAGACGCCGCCCTGAATTTTTCCCGCGCGGTATAAGCCCGCCATTTTATCATCCAACACGCGCGAAAGGAGCATCAAACGAAAGGCGTTCAGATATTGCACTGAAATTGAAGAGCCCACATCTGACGCTCTTTGGCTTTCCAGAGTTTGCAACATGGGGGGCAATTTAAGCGGGTTTGTCCCTCTGGCGCAATGGTTTCTTTGCGCACCGCCCGCGGAAGGGGGGCACCCCGGCATTTGCACAGCCGGGACGGTTCACTTGCTTTGGGGATCGCGGTCGTCTCGACCGCCCTTTTCGGCAGCACCGCGAGCGGTGCCGCTCTCGTCTGTTCTGACCTCTCGCCGAAAACTCTTTGCGGCACGCCGCGAATCACTAATCGGTCACGATAGTATCGGGAGAAGACTGGCTGGCGAGACGCCAGCCAGGGCGACCGGCACGAGCGCGCTGCAAATCCGCTGTCCCCCCTTTCCCGGCTTTGACAATCTTTTGCCCAGCCACTAGCTTGCGGAGATGGAACCGCTGCACGCGCCGTGGCGCATCGCCTATATCCGGGGGCCAAAGCCCGCGGCGGCAACGGCCCACCTCTTTAAGGAAATTGCCGAGTCCTCGGACGATGAAGGCAATTACGTCGTCGCGCGCGACCGGACCTGCTACGCGGTTCTCAATCGTTATCCTTACACAGGCGGGCATTTGCTGGTGGTCCCTTACAAGGTTTCGCCGGACCTCGACGGATTGACCGAGGAGGAATTGTGCGATTTGTTCCTATTGACACGGCGGTGCCAGCACGCCCTGACGGCGGTGATGCGCCCCGATGGCTTCAATATTGGCGTCAATCTCGGCCGCGTGGCCGGCGCGGGAATCATCGATCACGTACACGTCCACGTCGTTCCTCGCTGGACCGGCGACACCAATTTCATGCCGGTGATCGGGAGCACGACCGTCCTGCCCGAAGCGCTGTCGGAAGTGGCCGGGCAATTGCGGGCCGCGCTGGCCAGATAGCTTTCCCGATGCCGACTGAAACACTTCATTTCGAAAACCCGCGCCTGGCGCAGCAAACCTTTAACAACGAACCGCGCAATCTCCAGGCCGTCCATGACGAACTGGGGGTCAAAGCCGTCGCTCGCGAGAACTGGATCAAATTGGATGGTCCAGTCGAAGGCTTGGAACAGGCCAAGGCATTGTTCCAGTCCCTGGAGGGCTTGCTCACCAACGGCGGCGTCGTGCGCAATCGCGAGTTTTCCCACTCCCTCAACGTCGTCAAGACCGAGGGCGTTGCGGCCCTGCGCGCGATGTTCGCCGACCGTATCGTCACCTCCGCGCGCAAGGCGCCGGTGGTTCCCAAGACCGTCGGCCAAAAAAAATACGTGGATGCCATCCGGGCGCATGACGTGACTTTCGGCATCGGTCCCGCGGGAACGGGCAAAACCTATCTGGCAATGGCGATGGCGGTGCTCGCGCTCAAGGAGGAAAAGGTCTTGCGAATCATCTTGACGCGCCCCGCCGTCGAGGCGGGCGAGGCGCTGGGCTTTCTGCCGGGCGACCTTTACGAAAAAATCACTCCCTACCTGCGGCCCCTTTACGACGCCCTGCACGACATGCTGCCGGCGGAGGAAGTGGAAAAGCACATGGAACGGGGAATCATCGAAATCGCGCCGCTGGCCTACATGCGCGGACGGACGCTCAACCATGCCTTCATCGTGCTGGACGAGGCGCAGAATTCCACCGCCGAGCAGATGTTCATGTTCTTGACACGGCTGGGAATAAGTTCCAAGGCGGTCATCACAGGGGACACCACGCAAATCGATTTGCCGTCCCACAAACATTCGGGCCTCCTCGAAGCGCAGCGGGCCTTGCGGGGAATCGAGGGCATTGCGCTGGTCGAGTTGAGCCGGCGCGACGTGGTTCGACATCCGCTGGTGCAGCGCATCATCGCCGCTTACGAGGAACATCGCGGACGGCATCAATGAGCGTCCTGCGATTCCTGGATCGACAGACGGTCCGCGCCCTGGACCGGAGTTTCTTGAGACGGATCGCCCGCGCGCTCTTGGAGGAATTGCTGGGGCGCAAGCGGTACGAGTTGGGCGTGCATCTTGTCGGCGCACTCGAAATGGCCGCGTTGAATGAGAGGTTTTTGAAGCACCAGGGCTCGACGGACGTGATCACTTTCAACCACGGCGAAGGCGCCGGCGCGGACATGTTGCACGGGGAGATTTTTATTTGCGTGGACGAGGCGGTGATCCAGGCGCGCCGCTTTCGCGTTTCGTGGCAGGCAGAAGCCGTCCGCTACCTTGTTCATGGCCTGCTGCACATGGAGGGTTGCGACGACGCGGAACCCGGCACGCGCCGGGCCATGAAGCGCCGGGAAAATAAGCTCTTAAAGGAATTGTCCCGGCGGTTCGATTTCGGCAAACTGCGCCGGCACAAACGTACCGCTGGTTCCGATGAACGAAGATAGCTTTTTTAAACGGTGGCGGGCCAATTTTTTTGCCGGCCTCGCCCTGGTCCTGCCCTCCGTCATATCCGTGGCGGTGCTGGTGTGGCTTTTTCGCAACGTCTCCAATCTGACCGACCTGCTTCTGTTTTTTTTGCCCGAATCGTTGACGCATGAGACGCTGCCCGGCGGCCAACTCGGGCAGATTCATTGGTATTGGAGCCTGGTCGCGCTGGCGCTGGCGATTGTTCTGGTCTGTTTGGCGGGCCGGTATGGCCGGAATTATTTCGGCCGCAAAACCATTGAATGGATCGATGGCGCGATCATGCGCGTGCCGTTGTTGAACAAGATTTACGGCACCGTCAAACAGGTCAATGCCTCCTTTTCCAGCAATAAATCCTCATTCAAACAAGTCGTGCTGGTGACTTTCCCTCATCCACGCTCCCGCGCCGTCGGCTTCGTTACCGGAGAGCAGAAAGGGCTTGGCCCTGAAAAATTGATCAGCGTCTTTATTCCGACCACCCCCAATCCCACCTCCGGCTTCCTAGTCATGGTGCCGGAGAACGAGATCATCAAACTGGAAATGTCCGTCGCCGATGGAATCAAATTTATCATCAGCCTGGGCGCGTTGATGCCCGACCATTCCGATCAGGCCAATGACCCGCTGGACCGCGCCCAAACCCACACCGTTTTGAAATGAACATCGAGCGGACGGCCGGTGTGGTCCTGCGCGTCCGGCCCCTGACGGAAACGAGCCTGATTGTGCATTGGCTCACGCGCGATTTTGGCCGGGTGGCGACTGTGGCCAAAGGAGCCCGGCGCCCCAAATCCACTTTTCGCGGACAAATCGATTTGTTTTACTTGACTGACATGACCTTTTCTCGCTCGCGGCGTTCCGATCTCCACACGTTGCGCGAGGTGCGCCTGCTGGAAAGCCACGCGGCCCTGCGCCGCGACCTCGGTTGCCTGCGCCAGGCGTCCTATTGCGCGGCGTTGATCGAGCAAACCACGGAACTGGACGCGCCCCTGCCGGCGGTCTTCGGACAGTTCACCGGGTTGCTTGGGCAATTGCCCAAACAGCCGCCGCAACCGCAGGCGGTTTTTGCATTCGAGATGAAGCTGCTCCAAGAACTGGGCCTCAAACCGAACTTCGCCGGGTCGGCTTTAACAGCCGGGGCCCGGCGGATTCTGGAAAAATTCCTGGCCGTGGATTGGCCGGCGGTGTTTCAACTGCGGCCGACCGCCGCCCAGACAGCCGAAATCCGCCTCTTCCTGCACGGCTTTTTGATTTTTCACCTGGAAAGGATTCCCCGCGGCCGCGGCCGCGCGTTGGAAGCGATTTGAGCGCGAAAGCGTTGAAAAAACAAACGATAACAAGTAGGTTCATCAGAATGTTGGATGATCGCTCATACATGCGCGCGCCCTACCGGCCACGGTGGTCAATGACCACCATCCTTCTGATCACGTTGGTGGCATGTTACATCGTGCAGATTTTTTTTAATCGTTGGAAGGGGGAGCCGTGGGTGATGGACTGGCTGGCGTTGAGCAGGTCAGGATTGGCGCAAGGACGTGTTTATCAGTTGATTACGTTCCAATTTCTTCACGGCGGCGTCTGGCACCTGCTGGGTAACATGATCGGCCTTTATTTTTTTGGCAGGGCGATGGAGGCGATGCTGGGGAGCCGCGGGATGTTAAAGCTCTACCTCGCCAGCGGCACCATTGGGGGTTTGCTTCAAATCGCGCTCGGTTTTGCCTTCCCGAACTATTTCGGCGGCGGTGTGGTCGGCGCTTCGGCGGGCGTGTTCGGGTTGATCGCCGCCTTTGCCACGCACGCCCCGGACGATCCGATCACTTTGTTACTCTTCTTTGTGCTTCCTGTCACCTTTCCCGCGAAAGTCCTCCTAATCGCCGAAGGCGCCTTCGCAGTTCTGGGGGTCATCGGACCGCTTGTCCGCGTTAACATCTTCGATCCCGGCGTGGCGCATGCGGCGCATCTGGGCGGCATGTTAACGGGCATTGTCTGGATTCGCCTGGCCATGTCGCCAAACCCATCGTTTCAATTCTGGCGTTCTTTGACTCGCCGCGGGACGCCGAGACGTGAGCCCGCCGCCGCGCCGGCCAAACGCATTTGGAAGACCGCCCGGAAAAAGCCGGAAGAGTTGCCGCCTGGCGAGTTTATAAGCCGGGAAGTCGATCCCATACTGGAAAAGATTTCCGCCCAGGGAATCCAAAGCTTGACCGCTCGCGAGCGTCAAATCCTCGAGGCCGCGCGCAGCAAGATGGCTAAGCGTTAGAACCCATCTCATTAATAGGGGATGGGCTGGCGACCCGAGGAAACCTAGTTCAGACGACAAAATGTGCTTGTCGGCCAGTGGCGAATGTGCTGCGATGGGACCGTCAAAACCGCGTCCAACTAAACTAAGCAAAATCACCCATTAAATATGAAAAAAACGCTAATTTCGGCCATTATATCAGCCATCGTTCTAATAGCCTTCCATGCCGCTGCGGGTCCGCTCTTAACGCCCTTCCACGGGCCCATCACAATCAACTGGAAGGTTAGCCAGCAGAAGTTGGACGATGCGCCCAAGTATCCGGGGAACGGCAAGACGAGCATTACGGGGTCAGGATCCAGCAAGACAACCAACGTCGTCCAGGTTTATAAGTATACGTTCACCACCGGCCCCTTCACCTCCCCTGACTTCCTTGCTCTTCTGGAGAATTCCTTAAATACCAATTTTCCCGCCGGCACCAAATTGGAATCGGACGGGACCAGTTTGTTCGTTACGGACAGTACGGGGACCAACGAGATCGTGAACATTACTTCAGTTGTCTCAGGGTCCACCACTAACTCAGTCACATCAGAATTGGAGACCGAAACCGTAACCTACAAGAAGTCAGGCTCGAGTGCGGTCGCCGGGAGCACAGCATCGGGGAGTGAGTACATTGCGGTGATATACGACGATTCCGCCCTGATTACCAGGGACGGCACCACCACTAAATTCCGGTACGACGGCCTGAGTGATTTCACGGCAACAGTTTTCGCGTCCAGGTCAACCGAAGAGGTCTTAACGGGACGCGGTGCGGGGACCTTTACGATCCATGGATTCGGTTATGGAACCATTCGTGGCACACCGATTATCATTTCGGGAACCGCCATTGCTTCGCCTGCAGGATCTTATTCTCAAAACTTTGGCGACTAGACCCGTAGCGCACGAGGGTTGTCCGCCGCCACGCGCAGCAAGATGGCTAAATGTCAGTACCCATCTCATCGGTACGGGGTGGGATGATGACCCGGCGAACCCGGTTAACGATAAAATGTGCTTGTAGCCTCATGCCGAATGTGCTGGAATCGCACGGTCAAATCGGTGGCAAACTAAGATAAACAAAATCATCCAAAAATATGAAAACAAAGTTAATTTCGGCAATTGTCTCGGCCATTGTTCTGACAGCGTTCCATGCCGCTGCGGGAGCGCTCCCATCGTACGTCCACGGGACGGTCACCGTCAATTGGACGGTTGACCAGCAGAAGTTAGACGATGTCGCCAAATACCCCGGGACCGGCATGACGACCGTTACGGGGTCGGGATCCAGCAAGACAACCAACGTCGTCCAGGTTTACAAGGATACGTTCGCTACTTACGCCTTCACCTCCGCCGACCTCCTCGCTTTGCTGGAGAATTCCTTAGATACCAACTTTCCTGCGGGCGCCAAATTGGTATCGGACGGGTCCAATTTGTACGTGACGGACAGTACTGGGACAAACGAGATCGCGAAGATTTCTTCGGTTATTTCGGTGACAACCGTTGGCGCGGTCAACTCCGGATTGGACACCATAAGGCAAACCTACAAGGAATCGGGCACGAACTCGTCCGCCGCAAGCACCGGATCGGGGAGCCGGGCCATTATTGTGAACTACGATGATTCCGCACTAACTCCCAAGGACGGCACCACCACCAAATTCGAGTATGTCGGCATAAGTGCGTTCACGAGCTCGGGTTCAGAGACCACTTCAACCAAAAGTGTCTTAACGGTACACGGCTCGGGGACCTTGACGATCCATGGAACGGGATACGGAACGATTCAGAACACACCCTCTATTATATCTGGAACGGTCATGGCTTCGCCTGCTGGATCCTATACTGAGATATTACCGTAAACCCACGAGGTTCGTTCGCCGTGTTGCAGGGGTCGATCGATCGTACTGTCAAACGACAATACGATTGATCGACTCCTGCCGTCTTGATTGCCCACTTTCGTGCTTGCGGAGGTCGCGGCGGTTGTTACAGTGCTGTCACGCGCAAGCCGATCCGTTGACTATTTGTGAAGATTTTTTCCGGCACTTCCAATCAGCCGCTGGCCAAAAGCATTGCCGCTTCCATCGGCCTTGAACTGGCCAAATGCACCATCAGCACTTTTCCCGACGGCGAGACGTTCGTCAAGATCGAGGAAAATGTCCGCGGCGAGGACGTGTTCATCGTCCAATCCTCCAGCCCGCCCACCAACCATCACCTGATGGAATTATTCATCATGATGGACGCGGTGCGGCGCGCCAGCGCCTCGCGCATCACGGCCGTGATGCCCTTCTACGGCTACGCCCGCCAGGACCGCAAAGACCAGCCGCGCGTGCCGATAACGGCCAAACTGGTGGCCAACCTGCTCGTCGCCGCCGGGGCAAGCCGCATCCTGACGATGGACCTTCACGCCCAGCAGATTCAGGGTTTTTTCGATATTCCGGTTGATCATCTTTACGCCGCGCCGGTGATGTATGAATATTTGAAGAGCAAGAAGCTGGCCGACCTGGTGGTCGTCAGCCCGGACGTGGGCGGGTTAAAGATGGCGCACGCGTATTCGCAGGTGCTGGAGGCGGGCCTGGCCATCGTGGCCAAGCGCCGGAAAAGCGCCACAGATATCGAGGCCATGGCCGTCATCGGCGAAATCCGCGGACGCAACGTGCTGTTGGTGGATGATTTGACGGAAACGGCCGGGACCCTGGTCAGCGCCGCCGCTTTGCTCAAGAAAAAGGGGGCCAGGAAGATCGTGGCCTGCGTTTCCCACGCGCTCCTCAATGATTTGGGAATCCAAAGATTGCGAAAATCCAGGATTGACGAATTGATTACGACTGATACTGTCCTACGCCCCGCCATTGACGGGGTGAAGATCACGACGCTGTCGGTGGCCCCGCTATTGGGCGAGGCGATCAAACGAATTAATTGCAATTCGTCCATCACGTCGCTGTTTGATTTTAACGGCGGACGCACCAGTTAAGCTGGCGAAATGCCCGGTCTTCATGTAAAAGGTAACAACGATGAAATCTGTCGCTTTAACCGCTTTTCAGCGGAAATTAGGCCGCCGACCCGGCGCCAAGAAATTGCGCGCTTCGGGCCGCGTTCCCGCCGTTATTTACGGCCGCCACAACCCGCCCCAAAGTCTCGAAATCAACCTCAAAGACATCCATGATGTCATCCATGGCGCTCCCTCCGAGATCGTGCTCCTGGACCTGTCCGTCGAAGGCGATCCCAAGCCCAAAAGGCTGGCGCTTGTGCAGGAAGTTCAGCACCACGTGCTCTCCAACCAGGTGCTCCACGTCGATTTGCACGAAGTCGCCGAGGATGAAAAAGTCACCGTCCTGGTGCCGGTCGAGGCGGTCGGCGAGGCCATTGGCGTCAAGACCGGCGGCGGCACCCTCGAACACGTTTTGTTCAAGCTCAAAGTGCGCGCGTTGCCGAAGGACTTGCCGGAAGTTTTGGTGGCCGATGTCAGCCATTTGGAAATCGGCAAGGCGATCCATGTCGGCGAGATGAAGGCCCCGCCGGGAGTTGAAATTCTTGGTGACAAACACATTCCCGTTCTCTCAGTGGCGGCGCCGGTCAGCGAAGCCCAGGAAGCCGCCGCTCTGGAATCTGCCACATCGCCCTCCGGCGAAGTGGAGATGATCAAGGAAAAGAAGGAGGACGGAACCGAGGGCGAGGCCAAGCCGGGCGAGAAAGGCGCGGCCAAGGGCGCCGAAAAAGCCGCCGGCAAGCCGGGCGAAAAAGCGCCTGCAAAGGGGGCGGAAAAGGCCCCTGGCAAGGCGGGCGAAAAAGCCCCGGCAGCAGCAGCCGAGAAGGCCGGCGACAAGAAACCGGAAAAGAAGAAGTAAGACTTCCCCGCGTGATTGGAGAATTTGCTTCTCATTGCGGGACTTGGCAATCCCGGGGCCGATTACGCGGCGACTCGGCACAACATTGGGTTCGTCCTCGTGGAGCGGCTGGCGGCCAGATGGAACGCGGAATTGGGCGCGCGGAAACGATTCAACGCCCGCCTGGCGAGGCTGGAACGGGCGGGGCAAAACGTGATTTTGTGCCAGCCGCAGACGTTTATGAACGCCAGCGGCGAAGCGGTGGGGGCGGTGGCCCGGTTTTATCAAGTGCCACCGGACCGAACGTTGGTCGTTCTGGATGACGCGGACCTCGCGTTGGGGCAGATTCGATTGCGGGCGGAAGGCAGCAGCGGCGGTCATCACGGGCTGGAATCGATTGAACGGCAACTGGGCACGCGGGCTTACCCGCGGCTGCGACTGGGCATCGGCCGGCGCGCGGGCGATGACCGGGAAATAACAGATTACGTTCTGGGCCGGTTTTCGGCCGCGGAACTGAAGGTGATGGAAGACGTTCTGGACCGTGCCTGCCAGCAAGTGGACTGCTGGTTAAGCGACGGAATCCAGGCGGCAATGAACAGATTTAATGGGGCCGTCACGGCTCCGCCAGATAAAGGAAAAACGTGAAACGTTACGAAGGATTGTTTGTGTTGAATACGACCGCCAAGGAAGAGACGATCAAGGACACGATCGACAAGATCTCCGCCGAAATCGCGGCGGCGGGCGGCAAAGTCGAAACCGTGCAAAAAATGGACAAGAAAAGTTTTTCGCGCGTGGCAGACCGAAAATACACCGCCGGGTTCTATGTCAATTTCGTTTTTGAAGGCGCCCCGACGATTGTCGCGCAGTTGCGCCGCCACTTTTCCAATAGCGAGGACGTTTTCCGCGTTCTATTTACTCACGCCCCCGCGCCGAAACCCGCCGTCACCGCATAAGAGCCTATGGCCAGCTTCAACAAGGTCATTTTGGCGGGCAACCTCACGCGCGATCCCGAATTGCGCTATACGCCCAAAGGCACGGCCGTGGCCCGTTTCACGCTGGCCGTCAATCGCACATGGAAAAGCGAATCGGGCGAATCCAAGGAGGAGGTCAGCTTTATCGATGTTGATGTCTGGGGCCGGCAGGCCGAGGTCATTTGCCAATACATGCGCAAAGGACGCCCCCTGCTCGTCGAGGGCCGGCTCAAACTGGATTCCTGGGAAGACAAAACGACTCACCAAAAGCAAAGCAAACTCAAGGTGGTTTTGGAGTCCTTCTCGTTCATCGACTCCAATCGCCCGGAAGGTGGAGCGCCTCCTTCCGATGCTCCCCGCCGTCCCGCCCCCGCCCCCGCCCCCCCTCATGCCAAGCCGGCAGAGGCCTCGGAAGGCGAAGGCCCGGGTGCGGAAGAAGACGACGTTCCTTTTTAACCCATTGAATTTTTATGCCAAAAACTGAAGTTATCCTGATTCAAAACATTGTCGGTCTGGGTGGAGAATCCGATCTGGTCAAGGTGGCCCCCGGTTACGCGCGCAACTATCTTTATCCGCAAGGCCTGGCCGTGCCGGTGACCAGCGCCAACAAGCGCCGCATCGACGCCCTCAAGCGCCGCCGCGGCGAGCGGGAAGCCCACGAGTTTAACACGATGACCGAGCTTTCCAAGAGCATCTCCAAACTCATCGCCGTCCTCCAAGTCAAGACGGGGGACGACGGCAAAATGTTTGGCGCCGTCACCGCCGGAATGATTGCCGACCAGTTGAAGACGCAATTCGACATCGCCCTCGACAAGAAGAAAATTCACCTTGAACATCCAATCAAGGTCCTCGGCGAGCATGAAATTGAACTGCGCCTCCATTCCGAGGTCCACGCCACCCTCAAAATCCGTGTCGAGAGCACCACGCCGCTGGCCGCCCCGGCCGACGCGCGGACCGCGCAGGGCCATGACGCCGCCAGAACGGAATCGCGCGGCCACAAACGCCTCCGCGAAGAGCAGGCGCCCGTCGAAGCCGCCGCGGGCGAAAAGCCCGAACGCCCCGAACGCAAACCGCGCGCCCCGCGTGCGGAAAAATCGGACAAGCCCGCCAAGGCTGAAAAGGCCGCGAAAGCAGACTAATCTTGACGCCGACTTTTGGCGGGCACACATTCAAACTGTGAGCGTTCAGGAATTAAAAAAAAGGGTGAGTGGCGGCGGATTTCGCCCGTTTACGATTCGCACCACCGACGGCCAGAAATTCAACATCCCGCATCCCGAATTTATTCTCATCGGGAAATTCGCCATTGCGATTGTTGACAAGGAAGGATACATCAACCTCATCGATCCGCTGCATGTGGTTTCGGCCCGATTTCTCCAACGCCGAAACGGCGGCTCGTAACCCGTCCGGCCCCGCGCACGGCATTCAGGATTTTTCGATGGGCGCTGGCAAATGGGAGCCTGTTCATCTGGGTGATTGTTTTCCAAACGCCATCGACTTCCGCCTCCGCCGGTTTGGTCGCGTGGAAGGCTTCCAGCAAAATCCGGTAGCGGGTGATGGAGTGCCGGACGCTGAAAAACGGCCGGCGGGCAGCGATTTCAAAAGGAGCCGCGAGCCCGGCGGGATTTTTCGTTTTGACTGGGATTTCGAAATTCGGAAATTCCCACAGCCCCGCGTTCACAATCCCGGCGGGTCGCGGCCGAACCAGGAACCGGTCGTGCTCCCGAACCACTAGGGCGATGAAACGGCGCTCCGTGGCGGGCGTCCTCGGTGTCGCGGCGGGAAATGCGGCAATTCGCCCCTGGCGCCAGGCCGAACAGTGTTGACGCACCGGACACTCGATGCACCGGGGTTGTCGGGGCAGGCAAACCAGCGCGCCCAGCTCCATCAAGGCCTGGTTGAGCTTGGAAGGTTCGATTTCCCGCACTGACACCAGTTTTTCCGCCGTGTCCCAAAGAATTGCATTGACCTCTTTGCGCCGCGGATCGCCGGCGACGCCGAAGAGTCGCGTCAATACGCGGATGACGTTACCGTCGAGAATCGGCGCCGGCTCGTTGAATGCGATGCTGGAAATGGCGCCGGCGGTGTATCGGCCAATTCCCGGCAGAGCGAGGATGTCGTCGAATCCGGCTGGAAACTGGCCGGAATGTTCGGCCATGACCAGGCGGGCGGCCGATTGCGCATTGGCTACGCGCCGGTAGTAGCCCAGGCCCTCCCATAGTTTGAGCACCATTTCCGGGCGCGCGGCGGCGAATTCCTTGATGGTCGGCAGGGTCCGCATCCAACGCTGGAAATAAGGGATGACCGTTTTGACCTGCGTTTGCTGCAGCATGATTTCGGAAATCCAGATGGCGTAAGGGTCGTTGCTGCGGCGCCACGGGAGATCACGGGCGCTTTGCTCAAACCATGCCGCCAGTTTTTTGGCGATGCGGGAGATGGGCCGGGCCACGGCGCAAATGAGATATTTATTTTCGGATCGCGTCGAGCTATTTTTGGTGGCGTGCAACCGCTGACCATTTACACTTGCAAATTGACCGACGCCCAGGCCGCCTCCCTCCAGGAGCACCTGCGCGGCAACGATTTCAAATTCCGCGACGTTCCCTACGCGCGGTTCGCCGGCGAAAAGGAAAAGACCAACGTCGTCTTCTACGAAAGCGGCAAGCTGGTTGTGCAGGGCAAGGGAACGCAAGATTTCGTCGAATTTGTGCTGGAGCCCAAAATCCTGCGGGAGGTCAAACTGGGCTACGAGACCATTTTGAATCCTGAATTGCTCGCGCCGCGGATTGGCGTGGATGAAAGCGGCAAGGGCGATTTTTTCGGGCCGCTATGCATTGCCGGCGTTTATATCAACGAGACGATGATCCCGTCCTGGAAGGCCGCCGGAATCCGGGATTCCAAAAACATCGGCAGCGACCGGCGCATTGCCGAACTGGCGCAGTTAATTCGCGGCACACCGGGTTGCCTTTACGCTGTGGTCCCGATTGGCAACGAGGCTTATAACCGACTTTATGCGCAAATGAAGAGCGTCAACACGCTGCTGGCCTGGGGCCATGCCCGCGTCATTGAGAATCTGATGGCTGTGGCCCATCGCATGAATCCGCCGCCGGTGCGCGCCATCAGCGACCAATTTGCGCATGACAAGGGTGTGATCGCCAAAGCGCTGATGACGCTTGGGCGCGGAATCGAACTGGTGCAACGCCACAAAGCCGAGGAAGACCTTGCCGTCGCCGCGGCGTCCATCCTGGCGCGCAACGAATTTGTCACGCGTTTGCGCGATTTGAGCAAAAAATACGGGATGGAATTTCCCAAGGGCGCTTCCGCGGCGGTGGATGCGGCGGCCAAGGAATTTGTCGCCCGGCACGGCGCCGCGGACCTTGCCAAAGTGGCCAAAACGCACTTCCGCACGGCCCTTCGCGCCCAGGGCTTGCCCGAACCGCCAAAGACCGAGTGGAAACGGCGCAAGTAACCCGTGATCCCCCACCCTCCAGTCGGTGAACGACAGGTCTGTGGTACCGTCAGTGTTTTGGCCGCAGCAGGATGGCTTTTTTAGTGGTGCCTTCCACCTCGACGCTGGCGGCTTCGACGCCCGGGTCGTCCTTCAAAGAATTGTAGATGATTCGCCGGTCAAACGCGCTCATCGGCTCCATTTCCACAATGTCCCCCCAGCGCCGGACCTTCTCCGCCGCGGCCTGAGCTTTCTGCACCAGGGCCTCGCGGGCTTTGGCTCGGTAACCGCCCACGTCAATCAACACTTTTGGCGAGTTGGGGTCCTGCTGAAAGAGCATTCGATTGGTCACGTATTGCAAATCGGACAAAGTCTGCCCCTGGCGGCCAATCAATCGGCCGGAATCTTCGGTCTTGACGTCGAGGAAAACGCCGTCCTCCAGGGAGTGCTCTTCGACCGTTGCCTCAAAACCCAGCAGTTTAAGGAGTTCTTCGAGTATGGCTTTGGGTTGCGCTGGCATAGGTGCAAATCGTTTCCTATTTACTGACGGATTTTGCGCGGGCTGTCAACTGTTACTTTCTTTTCCTCACCGCGCCGGGGGCCGGGGCCGGGACCGGGGCGACGATGTTTTTGGTCATTTTCATCTGCACGATGCTCAACAGGTTCTGCACGGTCCAATAGAGTGTCAGGCCGGCGGACATCCGGTACAAGAGGGCAATAAACATCAGCGGCATGAAGCGCATGATTTTTTGCTGTCCGGGGTCCATCCCGGGGGCGGGCGGCGTCAATTGCGCCTGCCATAATTGCGTCGCGCCCATGACCAACGGCAATGGGTTGATCGGAAAACCGGCCAGGTACGCCACAGTGTCCGGCTGGGAAAGGTCGTACGCCCACAGGAAATGGGCTCCGCGCAGTTCAATGGCGTTGCGGAGCATCCAGTAGAAGCCAAAGAACACGGGGATTTGCAGCAAGGTCGGAAGGCAGCTTCCCAACTGGCTGACCTTCTGCTCCTTGAGAAACTCGGTTGTCTTCTGGTGCTTTTTGAGCGGGTCTTCCTTGTACTTTTCGGCGATGGCCTTGAGTTGCGGCTGCAAAACCTGCATGCGTTTTTGGGACTTGATGCTGGCCTTGGTCAGCGGCCAAAAGATCACTTTGAGAATCACTGTAATGGCGATCACGGTCCAGCCGTACTGCAGCCCGAGGGCGTGGAGCCCGTTCATGGAAAGCAGCATCAGTTTGGAGAAGAATCCGAACGGTCCCGTGAAATCCATGATGAGGTCCAGGTTGTTGTTCATCGTCTGCCCCATTTGGGCCAGGCGGTTGTACTCCTTTGGACCCGCGTAAAAGGTGAATTCTGTCTGGATACTCCGGCCAGGGGCCAGGACGGCCGCCGGGTATTTGAACCCCGCCTGATAAGCATTGGTCAGCGAAGCGCTCATCGAATTGGTCGGCTCGCGCAACTCCGGCGCCGGCACGGCGATCTTGTCGATAACCAGATCCAGCGCAGGGTCGGACGGTATGGCGGCCACGACGAAGAATTGATCGTGAACAGCGGCCCAAACCACATTGCTTGCGCCTTCGTCATACTCTGTCCGGGGCGGCCCGTGAAAAAAGAGGAATGACCGGTTGTCGAACCAGGCCGCCTTGATGTTTTGAGATTTGACGCCGTTGTACCAGATCGTCCCCATCGCCGTCGGATCATCCAGCGGCCCGATTGCTGTCGCGGCGCCGATGACCAGTTCGCGGGCCGGCACGGTCAACGGTTGGGAGGTCGTGTTCTCCAAAACGACCCGCGCCTTAAAGAAGCAATTGCTTCCGAGGTCGAACTCCTTGACCAATCGGAGCCCGTTGGTCAGTGTTTTCTCGGCACGGATGGTTTGCCCCGCCTGCGTCAGTGTGAAGTTATTGTCTCCCTGGATGCCAACGCCCAACAAGCTCAGGATGGGGACGGGCGCGTTGGTGTTCAAACAGGCCAGACCCACCGGCATCGGTTCCGCGGAAGGCCGTTTAATGACCGCGAGATACTTTCTCAAATCGACGGTCGCAAGCCCGCCGCCATCCGATGTGAAATGCCAGATCAAATCCTCGTTCGACACGGTGACGATTTGCGCCGGCATCGCCGACTTCGCCAGGACCGGAGAGATCGCCGCCCCGGGAACAACGATGTTTTCCGCCGCGGGTTCGTTGGTGAGGGCAGTTTGGGCGGTAACGGGAACTGGCTTGGGCGGAAAAAAATGGTCCACCACCGGAGACATCAGGCAAAGGACCGCGATGGCCAGACCCAAAATAATGATTGATTTACGATCCATGAATTCCCGATCCGCCTGTGGCCAGTGCCGGCCTCCCCGTCGTCACGCGTCGCGTCTTCCCGGCGGCGCTCTTGGGACTTGGCACCGGGTCGTCACCACAAGCGCCCCAGGGATGGCAACGCGCCAATCGCCGAAGACCGAGCCAGCAGCCTGTGACGGCACCGTGCAGGCGGATGGCGTCTAGCGCGTATTGCGAACAGCTAGGTGTAAACCGGCAACGCGCCGAGGGCCCCAGGAACGCCACGACGACCGGCGAGATCGTGATCTGGTAGAGACGAATCATTAACATTAATAAACGTTGAAAAGCATTCATGGCGCTGCTCCTTCCAGCCGGGCCTGTTTCACGGCGCGGAGAAAATCGCGTTCCACGTCGGCAAATCCCTTCCCGGCAATGGATGGACGGGCGATCAAGACCAAATCCACCGGTCGCGCCAATTGGGCCTGATGCAATCGAAAGCTCTCGCGCAAAAGGCGGCGGGCACGGCTGCGCTGGACGGCGCCGCCTATTTTCCTGCTGGTCACGACGCCCAGGCGGCTTCCCAAGCCAGGCGGCCGCGGAGCCACGTTGGCAATGAGGCATCCGCAGACCAATCGCAGCCCCTCGGCCCTGGCGCGCACGAATTCGCCGCGCCGTTTCAGGCGCCTGGAGCGGGGAAAGCCCATTCGAAGGGAAGGCTTGCCGGCCATGCTGATTAAACGGGGGTCAGGCGTTTGCGTCCAACACGGCGGCGATTGCGCAAAGTGGCGCGGCCGCTTTTGGTGGAATTGCGGTTCAAAAAGCCATGCTGCCGCTTGCGCCGAATTTTTGACGGTTGATACTGGCGTTTCATTTCATTACGTAATTGACGTTGCCGGTTTCTCGTTTCCTGGGGGAAGCAATCACCCCCTGCCGCGGCGAACCCGCGATCCAGAGCGTGAGAACATAACGGCCCCCCGCAGGGTGTCAATCGCGCAGTTTTTAATAACTCGACGGCTCAATCGGACAACGGCTCGAAGATAACGGTGAAATCCCACGGTTTTTGCTCGATGCCACTGCTGTGGTTGCCGCCTCTGCGGGCGCTTCTGGGGCGGTCGCGATTGCTCGCCCAGAATCCGACGCTGCGCACCCAATCTGTGGCCGACGCGAAGTCCATCACCTCGTGGGCGTCGTCGAGCGTGAAAATCTCCCCCTTCTCGTCGTTCTGGCCGATCATCGGACAGATGCCGATTTTAATGCCCGGATCAATCTTCATGATTTGGCGATGCGTGGCTTTCGAGGCGGCAACGGCCAGATCGCCCATCTTTTTCCCGCGCGACACTGACGCTCCGTAATCCATGGTCATAACATCGACTGATTCGATCTTCACACCCCGCTCGATGGCCCCCCTGAGCATGACCAACGATTCCTCCTCCAACCCCGTGGGATTGACCGGCAGGGTGAAGGAAATTTTCAATCCCGGGTTTTTGCGCTGCAAGACTTCCAGTGCCTCGTCGCGGCGCTCGTTGGCCGCGGTATTGCCGAGGGCCTTGCCTTCGATGTCAAAATCCATCCAGGTCAATTTATAATCGTCGATGACGGATTGGTATTTTTCCTCAAGTTTCCCAACACCGGGGGTGCTGAGGGCCAGTTCGGCGCCGTCCGCGCCGCCGAAGGAAATCAGAACGTCCCCGCCCTGCGCGCGAACCGCCTCAATCTGGCTGGCGTAATACTTCGTGCTGACTCGAAGGTCGCGCGAGCCGGTCCATGCGGGATCGCCGTCGGGGTCGCTAACGATAAAGGCGAGCGTGAAATATCTCTGGCCGGTTTGGGCCAGACAATCGGCAATGTTGAAGGACCCCTTGGGTATGAATGCGTAAGGCGCGAAAACCTTGGCCGGCCACGGGGAGGCTGAAAGCGGGGCGGCAGCGTCTTGCGACGTGACGTTCCAGCCCTCAACCTGGACCGACGGCTCCGCGCCGTTCAACGATTTGGCGGCGTAAGTGGCGGCGATTTCGCGTTTTTCCCCCGGCAACAGCGAAACATAGTTGTCCTGCCAGAGGACCGGGAGAATTTCGTCGACGCCGGCGGTTTGATTGACCTTAAGGCGGACCGAGAAAGCCAGCGATTTGCCGGTGTTCTCGAGCGTCACGCGCGTGATTTCGTCCGCGCCCTTGCGTGCGGACGTTGCCGAAACTTTCACATCGGCTGGGGCAAGTGAGTTCAGCGCGCGGAAATCGGCGAACTTGCGGGTCGGCGTGTAATACCAGTCCGAACCTTCTTTGGGTTCCCCGAGCGTGTCGGGCTGTGTGGAGAGCCAATAGAAGTTGCGGCTGATCAGGACGCCGGCTGCGTCTTCGAGCGTGAGGACCACAAAGTAAGTCGAAGTCAACCCGGACGGCTCCGGCAAAGTCAAAACACGCCGGCTTTGGTTGGCGGCGATCTCGACAGGGGCTTGCTGCGAGAATTTTTCAGCCATGTCGAGATTGAAAATTCGGGCGGCGGCCTTGAGATTTTGAAAGTCCTTGTAATAGTTATTGACGACAACCACGGAACGGTCATCATAGGAATACTGGATGTGGAGCGGTTCGCAGGCCTTTTTTGCGCCAAAATAGCCGCCGCCAGGGCGCAGGTAATAATCGTAAAGATGCCAGATCATGGAGGGCCAGGCATTGTTCATCATCCATTGAATCACGCCGGTGGAGTCAAACTTGTTGCGCCCGTAAGCCTCGAACATCGCGCGTTCGCCGTCGTAGGCCATCACCTGGGCCTTGCGCGTGTAATCCTCGACTCCGGTGGCATCGCCCAGGCGTTTTTGCAGCGCCTCGGTAAAAATGCCAAGGCTCTTGAACGGGCCACCCCCGGCATGGAAGCTCCACTCGGCGTCGATCGGCCAGAGGTGCTCTTTGGAAAGCATCCTCCGCAAACTCTCTATTGGCGGGATCGCCGGTCCGGGACTGGTCTCCGTATTGAAGGAATAGGCGCCTCCCGCCTGTTTATCGACATACCAATAGACGGGCGGAACGTACTCGTAGGGACCGGTCATGCGCACTCCGGTCGGCGCTCCGGCTTTGGTCGGTTTGGCGCTGGCGGAGGAGAGAACGGAATCGGGCCAGTTGAGTTCCTTGAATACGCCCAGATAGTTCCGTTCGGCCTTGTCGTTGGGCGGATTGTCGCTGCCATAAAGCCAGGCAATCACCGAAGGATGATTGCGAATCCGCCAAACCTGGTCGCGAAGCGATTCCGCCGCGATCGTGTAATCGTTTTCCTTCCATTTATTCCATTGCTCCCAGAAATCGCAACAGCACCAGCCGGCCAGGACCATGATGCCTTCGCGATCACACAATTCAAGAAAGCGTCCGCTCTCGGTCTTGCCTTCAAACCGGATGGCATTGAGATTCATGTCTTTGACGTAGCGGATTTCCTGGATTTCGCGCTCGGCCGACGGCCGCAGGAACAGGTCGGGCGCCCACCCGCCGCCGCGAACAAGAATTGGCTTGCCGTTGATTTTGAAGACGCGATAGCCCTTGTCGTTGAGCTCCGAGGTCGCCTCGCGAATGCCGAACCGGATTGAATCCAGATCGGATGCGACCTCGTCAATCTTCGCCGACAAGTCCAAATCGTACAAGTTTTGCGGTCCCACGCCCGAGGGCCACCAAAGGCGCGGCTGGTTGACCGTCACCGGGTCGAAATCGACGCGTTTGTTCTCGTGAGGCGCCAAATCAACGGTTTGTTTAATCCGGATTCCGTCACAGTTGCCTTCCAGCGATACTTTGACCGGCTTATCGCCCGCATTGCAAACATCGGCGGAGATGAGCAGGTGCGCAGCGTCGAGCGACGGCATGTCCACCTTCGTAATGACTTGCGGATGGCGCAGCGCGACGGGGCCGGTCGTTGTCACATAAACATCACGCCAAAGGCCCATGTTCTTGTCGGGCGGCGCCGGGTTCCAATCCACCCAGGTAATGGCCAGGTTGTCAGGCTCCGGCGCGAAAACCTGGACGGCCACGACATTGGTCTTTGCCGGCAGAACGGCGCCACTGACATTGAACTGATACGTTCGATAGGCGCCGGCGACCTGTTTATCGTCGGCGATTAGTTTCCCATTGAGCCAGATGTTGGCGCGGTAGTTGATGCCGTCAAAATTCAGCCAGACCTGCCCGTCCTCCGGCGGAGCCACAGTGAACTCCCTGCGATACCACCAGGCAACCTTGAACGGGCTGTTGTTGGACATCGCGCGGTTGGAGAAATTGGCGCCGATGGGATAATCCATTCCGGGCAATGACCGCATGCGCCTGTCGAAAAACGGGTCGGAATAACTTTTGACGTGATCGACCAGGCAGCCCACGACGGTGGATGGGACGGTAACAGGATACCAATCGGCGGGTTGGAAATCCGTCGTGGAGATGATGGCCCCGGGGGCATCCAGTTTTGCGGATGATTGCAGGAACCAGCCGTTGGTGAGCTTCATGGTTTCAGCGCCAGCCGCCATGGCGGCAAACGCGAAACAAACGACAAAGATTTTTTTCATTCCGGGAATTCCGCGTTGGAATACACTTCCTTCACGTCTTCGTGCTCTTCCAGGATGTCGATCAACCTGTTGGTTTCCTCGACCGCTTTGGCGTCCTGCAACGGCGCGGTGATGACCGGCAGCCACGTCACTTCCGCGCCTGCCGTTTTGATGCCCCCGGCTTCGATTGCCTTATGCACCGCCTCCAGGCGCGCCGGGTCTGTCAACACTTCGTATCCATCCGGGTCGGTCTTGAAATCCTCCGCGCCCGCCTCCAGGGCGATTTCCATCAAGGTGTCCTCGGCGGCATTTTCGCGCGGCACGATGATCTGGCCTTTGCGCTGAAAAAGCCGGGTGACCGAACCGGCCGTGGCGATGGCGCCGCCGTTCTTGGTGAGCAAACTGCGGATTTCCGAGGCGGTGCGGTTGCGGTTGTCGGTGCTCAATTCGATCAGGATCGCGACGCCGTGTGGGCCAAAGACCTCATACGTGAGGTCCTCATAATTGATCAATTCGCCGCTGCCGGTGCCGCGTTTGATGGCGCGGTCGATGTTATCGTTGGGCATGTTGGCGGCGCGGCATTTGAGGAGGACCATCCGCAGTCGCGGATTCATGGCCGGGTCGCCGCCGGCGATCCTGGAGGCAATGGCGATTTCCTTGCCCAATTTAGCGAAAATCTGCGCCCGTTTTGCGTCTATTCCGCCCTTGAAATGCTTGACCTTGGCCCATCTGCTGTGTCCTGCCATAATTCCCAATGCTTGACGTTATTCAGGCGACCGGCTCCACCTGGACGGCGGTTCCGTAGCACAAAACTTCCGTGATCCCGGGCGCCAGCTCCGTGGCGTCGTAACGCACGCCGACGACGGCGTTGGCGTTGAGCTGGTTGGCGTGGGTGATCATGTCGCGAAACGCGTCATCGCGCGCCCGCTCGCAAAGCTCGGTGTAAATGGTGATGTTTCCGCCAAATAGGCTCTGGATGCTGGCGCCGAAATTCCCCACCACCGAGCGGGAGCGCACCACGATGCCGCGAACGACTCCAAAACTCTTTGTGGCGCGATAGCCAGGAATGTCAAAGGCCGTCGTTGTGAATGGATGTGTTGTGTTCATCTAAGAATTTATTGAACACCATTGTTCACGGCGGCACAAGTCTCTCAATTGGGGGCGTTCTGCGCGCGGGCGGACCACGCCGTAAGCGTGATTTTATGCTTCCTAGCCAGCGTCTCGACCAAATTGCGCTCCAGCAGCAACGTCCGCCCCGCTTCAAAGACCAGCGTCGAAACGCGGGCGGCGGCGCACGTCTCCATCGTTTGGGCGCCAACGCACGGGATGTCGAAACGCAAGTCGTGCTTTTCCCTTGCCACCTTGACTGCCACGGCCCCTTTTCCTCCCGAAAGTTCTCCGCCCCGGCGCAGGCATTGATCAGTGCCTTCAAAGCCTTCGACGGCCAGGACAGTCCCTTCCTTGACGATGACCATCTGACCGATTTCCAGGCGTGAAATTTCCTTGGCAATCCGAAAGCCGAAGGCGATGTCCTCCTTTTGGGCGTCGGTCAATTTGGGTCCCAGGGAAAAGCCGGCGGCGGGCATGAGCGGCCCGAGCCAGGGGATTGGTTCGATCAGCGTAATACCGTCCTTTTTCAATTCATCGGCCAGCGCGCCAAAAATCGAATGGGCGTTTTTCTCCTTCAATTTCATCAGCATTGCCAACGCGCGCAAATCGGGGCGGACATCGAACAAATTCCTTGGAGCGATTTGCCCGAGCATGACGCAATGGGCGACCCCGCGTTCCTTGAGCGCGGCGATCATTTTGGACAACTGCCCGACTTTCAGCCAGACCAATTCGTCCACTTTTTGCGCAAGGGCCGGGTCGGTCTCATTTTCGAAGGCGATGGCGACGAGGCGTTTGACACCCTGCGCCCGCGCCTGCTCCGCAAACGCCAGAGGCAGGGAACGATTGCCCGCGATGATGCCAATGATGTCAAGTTGTTGCACGACACCCGGAACGTAGCCCCTCCAACCCGCCATCGGCAATTCGTTTTATCAGCCCCGCCGCGACGCCGCCCAGTTGGCGCAGTGGCCGCGAAAGTCCACCAGGAGTTTTGAAGCGCCGACGACGATAAAGACGGTATCGGTCGCCAGTGTGGGAATGCAAAAAACCATCGCGGGCAGGATAAGTACGTAGAGAATGGTCAATCCAGTCGCCGCCGCGGGCTTTTGGAGAGTCAGGGCCAGCCACATCCCGAACCAGCCCAGGGCAAAAAAATCGGCGATGGAATTGGCGATCTGTCTGAGCATCAGGAACGGCAAGTAAAAGCCCATGAAAGAGAGGGCGGGCGGCGGCGCAATAGCGCCGGGCTTGATGTTGCCGTAAATCGCAACACCGGAGGCGGAAACACGACCGGGAAATAGGGAGCCGCCCAGGAAACAGAGACAAGCCAACTGCGAGAGAATCAATACGGTAACCGGCCACAAAAAGAATCGCCGCAATGCCATCCATTGGCCGGAAATGATCGACCGCATTGTCATCGGCGTGCAACAGAGCAACTCCAGCGCCCCGGTGCGCCGCGCTTCGCTGAAAAACCGGCAGGCCTGGATTGCAAATAATACCTTCAGCAAGAAATAGAAGGGCCACGCCACCGAGGTGTTGAGAATGGCCCCGAAGTTGTTCACCAGTGCCGCCGTGAGCAGCATTGTGGCGGCGCCCGCCACCGCAAGGCTCCAAACGACCGATCGCAATCGACGCGAATCGTCCAGAAGCCACAGGACCGGGTTGGCATCCAGCAATTCGGACCCGCGGCAGGTCCGGCTGCCCGGCGCGGTCCGGGCAAGAATGCGCTGCCAACCGCCAGTGTTCCCGCCCTTCTCGGTGTAGAACGTCATCCTCCAACTGGCCAAACCCAGGAACATCCATCCCACGCCCTGCCCTATCGCCATTGAAATCCAATACTCCAGCGCCCGATGGAAATAGCTGGCCGAGGAGGCCAATTGAAACGAGGACAGCGGACTCAATGTTCCCAGGTAGAAAAGCGCCGGGCCAAGCCTCGCAACGAACCGCGACAACACCGACGCAACGCCTCCCAGCGCGATCAACCCGGCGAGCAGGCAAACGGCGGCCGCCATGGCGCGGTAGGATGATTTGCAGAGCGCCGACACCCACAACGCCGACGCAATGGAAAAGAACAAAGTATTGACAAGCGCGAGGCAGGTGCGCCAGAATTCGCCGCCGGTCACGCCGCCCGCCAGAAAGGACAGTGCAAGAACGGGAAAGACCGCCAGCATCCCGTAAAATGCATTCAGCGAAACCGCGGCGAATTTTCCCAGCACAACGTCGTAACCCTTCAAGTCCGTCAAGAACAAAAACCCCAGCGTCCCTTCCCGGCGCTCCGCGCTCAGGCAATCCGACGCCAGAAAAACCCCGGCCAGCACCGCAATCAGCCAGGTGTACCGGGACACGACCGCAAACACCATTTCGCCCCGCGCGCCCGTCGGCCCCATAATGCCGGACACCACCAGCAGGAAGCCGCCAATGACGATTCCCAGGAGCGCAATGACGGACCGGACGATAAATGTGGTTTTCCGCCGCGATGCGACGCGCAATTCGCGCGCAACGATTGGCAGGAAAATCATTTGCCTCCGGCCAGAATTGGCTCGGCGTCCAGGTCGTCGTCCGCGAAGCGTTTGGGCTCGTAACCCTCGGCGACAACGGTCCGGAACGAGGCGACCAATTTGGAATTCGCCTCCAGGGCGAAGAAGAAGTTGACACCGACTCCAAGAATGCCGGGAAAGATCAGTAAACCGGTCCAGTCTACGGTTCCGGGCGGCCCGCAGATTGCGTCCAGAAACAGGACGACGAGAAACAGCGCGTAAGGGGCCGCCAGGATGCGCAGCATCGCCCAAATCACGGCGCGATTGGACTTGCGGTTGATCAGGCCCTGCCAAATCGCCACCCAACTCAAAGCCGCCAACTCCAGCACAAGCGATGCTCCGGCGATAAAGTGTAGCCAGGCCAGTTCGGTCGCTTTTGCGCCGGACACAGAATGAAGCTCCACTGTCAAGGAGAGAAAGTTGGCCGCCAGCAGCGCGATGACAGGCCCGGCGAATTGGCGCCAGAGCGCCGAGCGCTGCCCTGCGACGATCTCCTCCCCGGCCAGCGGAGTGGTCAGGAGGAGTTCCAGCGCCCCCTGCCGCCGGTCCTCCGCCACTGTCCAACTGGCTTCGGCCGCGAGCCAGATTTTTAGCACCGTCCCCATCAATATAAGAATAAAAACGTCGTGGAGTGGATTGAACCGGAAGCGGTCCAGCCACACCCAAATCGCCGCCGCCACGAACAGCGCCAGCCAAACCAGCGTCCGTTTGACGTAGGGTCGGGACGCCCGCCATAAAAACGGATTCTCCTCGAGTAACTTTCCCCGGAGTGGGTCGCGCCGGGGCGGATTGCCCGTCCCGGTCCGCGATGTGATCCTGCTCTCGTTTGCGTCCTGCCACGAGCGCGGAACGAACCAGCATGCGAAAACCAGGAACGCCCAGGAATAGCATTGCGTGATGACGGCGTTAAGCCAGAAATCTGAATGAGGATTGGCGCTATAAAACGAGTCGAAGGACAGGAAACACCCCCAAGCCGGGCTGGAGACCAACGCCGCGTGAAGAGTCGGATGCGCAAAGACTGTGAATTGCGCGGCAAGAGGCCACCCGGCGAGCAGGATCGCGGAGAACAAAATGGCCAGCGCCATCGAGTTGTTCGCCAGCCGGCAAAGTGAGGACGCCGCCAACCCGACGCTGGAAAAAAAGAACAGGAGATTGAGCGCCACCAAGCCGACGCGGAACACTTCCCCTTTGGTGACCGCGCCCAGCGGCAGTGCAATCGCAAGCACGGGCATGACGGCCAGCATCGTGTCCAGCAAATTGACGAAGATGGCGGCGAGCTTTCCAGCGACGATGTCGTATCCAGTTAAGTCCGTCAAAAACAGGAGTCCGAGGGTGCTTTCCCTTCGTTCCCTGCTCAACGAATCGCTGGTGACCTGCATGCCGCCGAGTGCCCCGTAGACAAATACGAGGATCGCCAGGTCCCGGAACAAGATGGCGCCGTTGGGCGGGCCGGAATTGCTGAACACGACCAGGATCCACCCCACGAGGACGGCCCCGCTGGCCGCCGCCAGCAAACGGCCCAAATAAGTGGCACGCCGCCGCGAAGCGACGCGCAATTCCCGATCGACTATCGGAAGAAAGATCATGAGACCTCCGCAAGCGCCGGGGCGGTTTCCGGACGGATTTCAACCAACCGCCCTCGCACATAACCCTCGGATACAATCTTGCGGAATCGTCCCAGGAGTCTGTGCCGGGCAAAAACGCCAATGCTGTCCGCGCCTACCCCCAGCACGCACCAGTACGCGACACTGCTGACCCAATCGAAGCCGGCAGACGTCATTGATGAAAACGTTCCCAACAGGAAAAAGACCAGCACAGGCAATACCACGATGCGCAGCATCGCGGGGCCGACGGCCCGATTTGGTTTGCGAGCCGCGAAGCCGTGCCACATCCCCACCCAACTCAGCGCGATTGAGTCCAATACAAGGAACACGCCCAGCACGGAGTGCGCACAAATCGCATTCGTGCGATCATTTCCGTACGTTGTCGGCATGTAACGCAACTCCACCAGCAGGCACAATAGGTTCGCGACGAGCACTGCGCCAATGGGCGGCGCGAATTGCCGCCACAGTGCCCATAGTTGCCCGCGCGCGATCTCATCGGGCCGCAGGCCTGTGCCCAGAAGCAACTCCAGTGCGCCGCTCCGCCGGTCATCTCCCAGCGCCCGTCCGGATGCCGCCGCCACCCATGCTTTCAGCATCAGGCCCGCCCAGATTAGAAATGCCAGGTTGATCGCCGGATTAAAATTGTCGCCTGGCTGTGAGCGACGGGCAAGCCAATGTATCCACGTCCAAAGCGCCGCCACAATGGCAAGCATCAACCAAACGGCAGCCTGCTTGAATCCCGACCTCGATGTCCGCCACAGGAATGGATTGAGCGCGAGCAGTTTCCTTCGTCGTTCGGACCGGTTTGATGAGAGGCCCCGCCAACGCCACCAGTGTGAATTTTTTCCCTCGACGGAATCCTGCCAGGAGCGGGGCGCAATCCAGCATGCCAATCCCAGAAAGGTCCACGAATAGAATTGCGTGGTCAGGGCGTTGAGCCAGAACTCAAGGTGCTGGTTGCGATTATAAACGTTGTCGAACGCGAGCACGCAGCCGTAAGCCGGGCTGGAAAGAAGCGCGAGACGGGGATTCGGATTGGGATGCCTTTTGAGCTGGGTCGCCGCCGGCCATGCAAACATAATGGCCAAAGCCGCGACCAGGGCCAGCCCCTGCGCCCGGCTGTCCCGCCGACAGAGAGCCGACGCCCAAAGGCCAATGCTCAACGAGAAAAACAAAAGATTCACCGATACCAGCACGATCCGCAACAATTCGCCGCGACCCACCCCGCCCATGAGCACTGGAATCGCCAGCACCGGCACCACGGCAAGCATCCCGTAAAACCAGTGAAGCGAAGTCGCCGCCAGCTTGCCAAACACCACGTCGTATCCCTTCAAATCGGTGAGAAACAGCAGGCCCAGCGTCCCTTCCCTTTTCTCCTCGCTCATGCAGTCCGCCGTGGCCTGCGTCCCAAATATTCCGGCATAAATAAACAGCAACACCGCCAGGACCTCGAACAATACCCAGCCGGTCGATCTCGTGGAGCCAGGGCCAAGCATTAGAACCCATGCAGTGGCGCCCATTCCGACAGCAACTGCCGCGAGTCGGACCAGATACGTGCCGCGCCGGCGCGCCGCCACTCGCAATTCCCGCTCCACGACAGGCAGAAAGGTCATGCGGCGCCGATTGTCCCGTTTTCCGGGCAAACTGCCAAGACAGAAACGGCGGGCTCCATCAGCGTGGGAAGATCAACCAAGCGGATCCGAAGCAAATCATCAGCCCGCGTTGGCGAGCGGTTGCGAGGAGATGCGCAACATTCGCTCAATCGGCGCCCGCGCTCTGTCAATTATATCCCGGCTCAACTCGACGCGCGGGCTGAGGTTTGCCATGCAGTCATGCAATTTTTCCAGCGTGTTCATCTTCATGAACTTGCACTCGTTGCACCGGCAATTGGCTACCGGCACCGGAATGAATCGCTTGCCCGGGCATTCCTTGCGCAGGCGATGGATCATGCCCGCCTCCGTCGCAATCAGGATTGCCGGCGCGTCGCTATGCTTGCAAAAATCGACCATTTTTTCAGTCGAACAAATTTCGTCTGCCAGCATCCGGACCGCCTTGGTGCATTCGGGATGGGCGACCAACGGCGCGTCCGGAAATTCACGCCGGATGCGCGTGACGCCCGCGTGGGTGAACTCGACGTGCGCATAGCAATTGCCTCGCCACAGAGTCATCTTTCGTTTCGTTTGCTCCATCACCCAGGCGCCCAGGTTTTCGTCCGGCACAAAAAGCAAATCGCGGTCCGCGGGCGACGCGTTGACGATCTTGACGGCGTTGCCGCTCGTGCAAATGACGTCGCTCAACGCCTTGACCTCGGCGCTGCAATTAATATATGTGACAGTATAAAAATTCGGATTCGTCGCCTGCAACACCCTGAGTTTGGGCGCGGGGCAGCTTTCCTCCAGCGAACAGCCCGCGTCTTTGTCCGGCAGGATGACGATCTTGTCCGGATTGAGGATTTTGGCCGTTTCCGCCATGAAATGGACGCCGCAAAAGACGATGACATCGGCGCGGGTTTTTGCGGCCTGTTGGGAGAGGCCGAGGGAATCGCCCACGAAATCGGCAATGTCCTGGATTTCCGGCACCTGATAATTGTGCGCAAGGATGACGGCGTTGAGCTTGCGTTTCAGCGCCAGAATATCACGTGAAAGGGCGTCCAGGCGTTGCGGCGCCAGAGGGACCCTGGTGACGAAATCTGCGTCGCTTCCCGTTCGGCCATCCGCAATGTCAATCATTCCCCAATCTAGGCACGAACCCAGCTTCCGGCAACCCCGCGTTCGAGGAGCGTCAGTCAACAAACGGCCCGTTGCCATCAGTCAAAACCCTTGTCGCAAAATCGGGAATGTATTTGCCAAAAATGAGTTGGCAAACGTTCCGACCCGTGGCAATAGTGGGCATCCAAGTATGCTAAAAACTAAAATATGGCTTTGGGCCGTGGCTCTGGTTGTCGCGTTCGGCGTTTGCCCCAATTTGTTTGCCGGGGAGGCCGACATTAATATTCCGCCGCTCACGTCCGTGGAATTCACGCCGTTCGGCATTCATGTCTCGGGCACGACGATTCTTCTTGCCGGATTGATCGTCTGCGTGCTGGGAGCGGCATTCGGTCTGGTGCAATACGTGCAAACCAGGGACCTGCCGGTCCATTCGTCGATGAGCCAGGTTTCAAACACGATTTGGGAGACCTGCAAAACCTATTTGGCGCAACAGGGGAAATTCCTCGCTGTTCTCTGGGTGTTGATTGCGCTGTGCATGGGATATTACTTTGTGGGATTGGAAGGAAAGGGAGCCGGGTCGCTGCTGATCATCCTCGCCTGCTCCGTTCTGGGCATTCTGGGTTCTTACGGCGTGGCCTGGTTCGGCATTCGCATCAACACCGTCGCCAACTCCCGCACCGCCTTTTCTGCGTTGCGGGGCAATGCGCTGGCGACGCTGCTGATTCCGTTGAAATCGGGCATGAGCGTCGGATTGCTGCTGGTCAGCGTGGAGTTGTTTTTCATGATCATCATTCTGACGGCCATTCCCAAGGAACTGGCCGGCTCCTGTTTCATCGGTTTTGCCATAGGCGAATCCCTTGGCGCCAGCGCGTTGCGAATCTGCGGCGGTATTTTTACCAAGATCGCGGACATTGGCGCGGACTTGATGAAGATCATTTTCAAACTGCCGGAGGATGATCCGAAAAATCCGGGGGTCATCGCCGATTGCACGGGGGACAACGCCGGCGACAGCGTCGGCCCGACGGCCGATGGTTTCGAGACGTACGGCGTGACTGGCGTGGCGTTGATAGCGTTTATCGCGCTGGCGCTCAAGGACAGCCCCGCGATGGGCGCCAAAATGATCGTCTGGCTCTTTGCGATGCGCATTTTGATGATCATCACGTCGCTGGTTTCTTATTTCATCAATGACGCCGTCAGCAAAGCCAGGTACGGCAACGAAAAGGATTTTGACCTGGAAGCTCCGCTGACGAGCCTGGTATGGATCACTTCGCTGATCTCCATCGCGGTGACCTTCGTGGCCAGCGCGCTCTTGCTGAGGAACTTGCCGGAGGCGCCATCATCGCCCGACCTTTGGTGGGTGCTCTCGGTCATTATCAGTTGCGGCACGCTGGCCGGCGCTTTGATTCCCGAATTTACCAAGGTTTTTACCAGCACCCATTCCAGGCACGTGCGCGAGGTCACCAACGCTTCCAAGCACGGCGGCGCATCGCTGAACATCCTGTCCGGTTTTGTGGCGGGCAATTTCTCCGCCTTTTGGGAGGGGTTGGTCATCCTGACCCTGATGTTCGTTGGCTACAGGGTCTCCCTCAACGGCTCGCTCGTGACGTTGATGCAGGGATTCGAGGGGCCGATTTTTGCCTTCGGCCTGGTCGCTTTTGGCTTCTTGGGAATGGGACCGGTCACTATCGCGGTGGACAGCTTTGGCCCGGTTACGGACAATGCGCAATCCGTTTATGAATTGAGTCAGATTGAAGGCATCCCGAATATCAGCGCGGAGATAAAGCGGGACTTCGGTTTCGAGCCGGATTTCGAGGGCGGCAAGTACCAACTGGAAAAAGGCGACGGCGCCGGCAACACGTTCAAGGCGACTGCCAAACCGGTGTTGATCGGAACGGCAGTGGTGGGCTCGACGACCATGGTCTTCGGCATCATTATGCTTCTGGGCACCTTTCCGGAATATCAGCCGGTGGCAGAACATCTCAGCCTGGTGCAGCCGACGATTTTGCTTGGGCTTCTCATGGGTGGCTCGGTCATTTATTGGTTCACCGGCGCATCCTGTCAGGCGGTGGTGACCGGCGCCTATAGGGCAGTCGTCTACATCCAGGACCATATCAAGCTGGACAGCGGCACCGCGTCGATTGCGGACAGCAAGGAGGTCGTCAAGATTTGCACCGTTTACGCGCAAAAGGGGATGATCAACATTTTCATCGTTATCTTCTGTTTTTCGCTCGCGCTCTCCTTTTTCGATCCCTTTTTCTTTATCGGTTACCTGATCGCGATTGCCTTCTTCGGTTTATTCCAGGCGATCTTTATGGCCAATGCAGGCGGCGCGTGGGACAACGCCAAGAAAATCGTCGAAGTGGACATGCGCCAGAAAGGCACGCCGCTGCACGCCGCAACCGTCGTCGGCGATACTGTGGGCGACCCGTTCAAGGACACTTCATCTGTCTCTTTGAATCCGGTCATCAAATTTACGACACTCTTCGGATTGCTGGCCACAGAGATCGCCGTAACAATGACAAACAAAAACCTGAAAGTCGGCATCGGCGTGGTGTTTTTCATCATCGCTTTGGTTTTCGTTTATCGGTCCTTCTACTGCATGCGCATTCCTGAAGAACAGGCCGGCGGCGAGGACAAAGCCGCCCTCCCGCACGGTGTCAAAGGCGCCGGTGCTATGGCCGGCCGATAGCCGGCCGTTTGCCAAGCCGCGCCCCTCGCGCGAGGCGGGAGGATGTTATTTTGGATGAGCAAAAAGAGGATTGTATCGCTGTTGCCCAGTTGCACCGAGATTGTCTGCACCCTGGGTTGCGTCGATCAATTGGTCGGACGCTCGCATGAATGCGACTTCCCGCCGGAGATTCAGTCACTCCCGGTTTGCACATCGGCGCGCCTCGATCCCGCCGGCTCCAGCTCTCAAATAGATGGCCAGATCAAATCGTTGCTGCAACGCGCGCTCTCAATTTATGAAGTCGACGCCGCCCGGATCGAGCAGTTGCAGCCCGACCTGATCCTGACCCAGGATCAATGCGAGGTCTGCGCCGTCAGCGTGGCCGATCTGCGGAAGGCCTTGCCCCATGCTCCTGAAATCCTCTCCGTCTCACCCGCACGCGTGGCCGACATTTGGAAGGACATTCAAAGCATTTCCGACGCGGTCGGCGCGGGCGAGGACGGCCGTGCCTGCCTCCTGCAATTGAAGAATCGCGTCGTCGATGTGATCCTGAAGACCTGCATGATCAAGAAGCGGCCGACGGTCGCGTGCGTCGAGTGGCTCGATCCTTTGATGGTCGCCGGCAACTGGGTGCCGGAAATGGTGGATTTGGCGGGGGGACGGGAGCCGCTCGGGGCGGCGGGCGGCCATTCCGCCTGGCTGGATTGGGAAAAGCTGGCGCGCTCCGATGCCGACGTGATCGTGCTCATGCCGTGCGGATTCGACCTGGAACGCACGCGCCGGGAATCAAAATTCCTGACAAGCCACCCCGGCTGGCGCAATCTGCGGGCCGTCAAGTCCAGGAATATTTATATCACCGACGGAAACCACTATTTCAACCGTCCCGGTCCCCGCATCGTGGAATCCATCGAAATTTTGGCCGAGATACTCCATCCAAAACTCTTTTCCTTCGGCCACGAACGCCGCGGCTGGTCCAGGTTATAGCGCGCTGTTGCCGTAATTGGATTTACAAGGAACCGTTGCAGAAAATTCAAGTGAGCGAGAGACGCTTCCGGCGTTGCCAGTAATAAACCGGCAGGCCCAGGGCAATCAAACCGAGGCCGGCGGCGGACTCGAAGGGATCGGTGGAGAGGGTGTTGATCAACAGCCAGACCGCGACCATCACGAACAACAGCGGAACCACCGGGTAACCAAGAGTTTTGTAAGGACGCAGCGCTTCCGGCCGCTTTTTGCGTAGCACCAGGACGGCAGTGGCCGTGGCGGCGTAAAAAATCATGCCTGCGAAAATGACGCAGTCGGTCAGTTGATCGAATGTTGCCGAAAGAACCAGGACGCTGGCCCAAATTCCCTGCAAGACTATCGACGGCACGGGCACTGCGGAACGCTGGCCCAGTTCCCCGAATCCGGCAAAGAACAAACCGTCGCGCGCCATTGCGTAAGGGATGCGCGCGCCGGTGAGGATCGAGCCGTTGAGCACGCCGATCGTTGAGAGCAGCGCGGCGATGGCGACGAGTTGCGCGCCAAAGCGGGGCAGGAAAGTCTGGGCGGCTTTGGAGGCGACTGGCAGTGCCGCGCCATGAAGGGTTGAACTGGAAGCGGCAATGGCTTCAATCGGCAACGCGTAGCAGTAGGCGAGGTTCAACAAGCCGTACACGGCAAGGACGATGGCCATGCCGCCGATCAGCGCCAGCGGAATGTTGCGTCCGGGGTCCCGCACTTCCCCGGCCGCCATCGGCATGTTGTTCCAGCCGTCGAACGCCCAAAGGGCGGAGAGCATTGCCGCGCCAAAAGCAGGAAAGCCGCACCAGGCAGCGACCCCAGCGGGCGCATGAAGGTGTTCCCAGGTCGCGGTGGGCGAGAAGAAAAAAACGCCGATGGCGATGGACGCAATTGCCAGGACTTTGCCCAGCGTCAATACGGCCTGGACGCGTCCGCCAATTGAAACGCGCAGGCAGTTGATCGCCGTAAAAAGCAAGATAACGCCAACGCTTACCAATCGTCGCGAGCCGACCGAATCCAAAGGCGCCACCGCGGAAAGAAACGTGGCAAAAGCCGCGCCGAAGCTGGCGATTGAACCGGTGGAACCGACCGCCAGGCGCATCCATCCGAACAAGAAGGCCGGCAGATCACCATACGCGGCGCGGAGATAAACGTATTCTCCGCCGGCGGCTGGAAGCATCGCGCCCAATTCAGCATAGCTCAATGCGCCGGCCAAAGAGAGCAATCCAGCGGCGACCCACGCCAGCAGGACCAAATAGGGTGTGCCCGTCAACTGGGCCATGCGCGCGGTCTTGAGAAAAACGCCGGTGCCAATGATCGTCCCAACGACCAATGACATGGTGGGGACCAATCCCAGCCCGCGAACCAATTCGCGCCTGGTCATGGTTGATGTCGAGGGCGGCAAAGGTCAAAAATCGGTGTCAAGGGAGTGACGCCGGCGCGTTTGTGAATTGGAGCAGCGGCAATTGCCATGGAGTTTGGAGCCGTTGGTATTCCGCTTCAGGAAGCTGCACGAGAACGGGATGAGCCTGCGGATCGAGCCAGCCCAGCACGCTTTCAATCGCGCCGGGGCTCATCGCGGTGCAGCCGCTGGTGGGGACATCCGGCCCCTTCCAAATATGCATGAAAACACAGGATCCCGCCCCGGGCTGCACCGGCGAACTGTTGTGAGCGATAAATATCCCGAGGCGATATTCGTCATTGGTCATGCGCATTTTTTCCGAGCTTTTCCAATCGGGCGCGGTCACCGAGCGGCGGTCCAGGATGACGTTGTAATCCGCGGAATTGGTGTCATCCACGCATTCCAGCGTGGCGCTGCATTGAACATAGGACAATCTGATTTCGCGCACGGAATCGGCGGCGGCGTAACCAAACGCGTAAGGGAGGCGGAATATCCCGGCGGGGCTTCGTCCATCGCCCTCCCTCTTTTGCGGGCCCGATTGGGGAAGCGGATGCTCTCCGCGCCCCCAGCCCAGCCCCCCCCTTCCCAGCACAACGCGAAGCGGCACGCCGTCGATTTGCCAGCCGTGATCTGTTCGCTCGAACCGCCGCAGCCAGCCAGTCGTGGCTTTCCAATCGCTGGAGGTCACGACGACCATCTGCTGCGACACAGAAAGAGTTTCCGGAACGGGAACGGTTTCCCGGGAATCGGCTTTTTCGATCAATAGAAGCACGGCCAGGATGGCGCAAAATTTGGACGGCATAACGGCAGGGAGGAGTTGACAAACTAACAGGTCGCAACGCAAGATGATTTGTTTATTGCCCAAGTGAGCAGAAAACCCAGAAATCTTTATTACTTACTCCCCGGACAGGGTCGCGGGGCGCGCAAGCGATTTTTGCGCAACCTGATTGTGGCGGTGATCGTAGGGTGCCTGACGGCCGGCCTCCTGGCATGGCTCTTTTACCTTCTTGAATAGCAAATCGATTCTTGCCGTTTCCGGCCTCACAGTCAGGCGGGGAACGGACCTCATCCTCGAGGGCGTTTCCTGGACTGTCAGGCCCGGCGAACATTGGGTCATCGTGGGGGCCAACGGATCGGGAAAGACTTCCCTCCTGAGCGCGTTGAACGGCTATCTCACGCCCACAGCCGGCGAAGTGGAGGTGTTGTCGCAGCGTTACGGACGGACTGACTGGCGGGAATTGCGCAAACGCATCGGGCTTGTCAGTTCGGCGGTCCGGCAAAGGATCCAGCCGGACGAGCCGGCGCTTGAGACGGTCGTCAGCGGCAAGTACGCGATGATCGATTTCTGGGGAAAAATGACGCCGGCCGAGCGGCGGCAGGGGCGCCGGATTCTGCGGAGCATCGAATGCGCGGCGCTGGAGAATCGCCCATGGTTGTTTCTGTCGCAGGGGGAACGGCAGCGATTGCTGATCGGGCGGGCGCTGATGGCCAAACCTCGCGTGCTGATTTTGGATGAACCGTGCGCCGGCCTGGACCCCGCCGCGCGCGAGCATTTCCTGCAATTTCTACAGCGTCTGGGACGCGGCGCTCATCCGCCGTCCCTGGTCCTGGTCACGCACCACGTGGAGGAAATCATGCCTGTGTTTTCACACGCGCTCGTTCTGAAAGAGGGACGGGTCCTGGCGCGCGGGCCATTGCGCCAGACACTTACCTCGGCCACGCTCTCCCGCGCGTTCGCAGAGGCGGCGCGGTTGCGCCGTGATCGCGGGCGCTACCGATTGGAATTCCGCCGAATGGCCGTCTCCGTGATGTGACGCCGGGTTGCTACGTCAATTTGATCACGTAGGGTTCCCGCGGCGTGCGAGTCAACAGGAAGTTGGCCTCCTTGCTTCCGACAAACCTCGTGCTGCCCAGGTTCATTTGCAAAGGCTTGCCAAGTGTCGCGGGAGTCTTGTCCAGGTCCACGTCGTTGGCGGCCAGATGTTCGCACATCCGCTGGAATGTGGCCAGCGCTTCGCTGTCGCCTTTGATTTGTTCGCGGATGGCGTCAGGGGATTGGTCGCGGCCGAGCCGGTAGGAAATGTTGCCGGAGTGGCAGAGCGCGGTGGAAAGATAGCCCTGGAGGATTGGCGCGTTTAATTGCATCTCATTGCGGCTGCGCACGGCTTGAATGAAATTCTCGAAATGATTGGTGACGCCTTCGAATTTCTTGATCTCTTGGCCGTCTTTGTCGTAAACGATCGCGCTCTTGTAATCGGGCACCAGGACATATCCGCCTTCGCATTCAACAACAACTCCGATGGTCCCGCCCTTGTAGGCGTCCATCTTGCTGGAACCGGTCTTTTCCGGCAAACCGCGAACTTCCATGATCAATGGCGCCGCAGCATAATCGTGAAACATGATGAGGGTGTTGGGGGTTTGGCCGTCATCCTCATATCCCAGACGGCCGCCGATGGCCTGCACACGCGGCGAAAGGGTCTGCTCACCCAGAAACCAACGGGCAACGTCCATCTCGTGTATGCCCTGATTGCCGACGTCCCCTGCCCCATAATCCCAGAACCAATGCCAGTCGTAATGAAATCGCTTGCGCCGGGGCGCTGTCAGCGGGGCCGGGCCGCACCATAAATCGTAATCAACCGATTCCGGGACCGCCTGCGGCCCGGTGGTCTTGCCGATGCTCGGACGGGGCTTGTAGCAAAGGCCGCGCGAGACGAGAATCTTTCCAAGGTTGCCGGCTTTGACCCATTCGACCGCCTCTTTGATGCCGTAACTGGATCGCGATTGTGTGCCCGCCTGGACGATCTTCTGATAGCGGTGTGCCGCCTGGACCATCTTTTCCCCCTCCAAAATGTTATGAGAAACCGGTTTCTCAACGTAAACATCCTTGTCTGCCTGGACCGCCCACACTGTGGCCAGGGCATGCCAATGATTGGGCGTGGCGATGGATATCGCGTCAATATCCTTGTTCTCCAAAAGTTTGCGGATGTCCGTGTAAGGCTCGACATCGCACCCTTTGTCTTTGGCCTGGGTCACACGGTGGTCCAGGACTTTGCTGTCCACATCGCACAGTGCGGCCAGGCGCACGCCTTTGACCTTTTCCCAGGCGCTGATGTGGTCGGCGCCGCGGCCGTTGAAGCCGACGACAGCGACGCGAATGTCTTCATTGGCCCCGGGGACGCGCGCCCAGGACCGCGGCGATAAACTCAAGAGCCCCGCGCCAAGGGCCGACCGTTTAAGAAAGGCGCGCCGTGTGATCTTATTCATAAGAGGATTTCAGTTATTTCGATTTTTTCTCCGCTACATAGTCCCGGTAATGTTCGTCCACCCTGGCTTGCTCGTCGGTGCCTTCGTGGTAATAAAAGCGGTAGCGAAAAGTCAGGGTTTGTCCGGCGGCAAGTGTGTAATCGCCGGTTCCCTTTGGTTTTTTTTCGAAATCGTGGACGCCGAATGGATTGGCCGCGAACAGCCCGTAATCCCGCACGTGCCACCACGTTGGATGACGAAGATTGTCCGGATGATCGAAGATGGCGACACCCACCGTTTTGCCGGCGACGGGGCCGTAATAGTCGCACCATTCGGCGCGTTTTCCCCAGGTCTCCGCGTCGCGCACGCCTGTGGACATGACGATGTGCCCGTCGCCCGGCACCGTTTTCTTGTCGGGCCCGACATGCGTGAGGCGCATGGATTCGGCGACACGAGTCGCCATTGACCCGTCCTTTTCATCGCCGAACAACACCGGTTTGTCCGGCGGCGTGTAAAAAGTGATGTCGAAATCCATCAGGCGCTCATTGGCGGGCCGGTTATAAATTCGGATGGTGCGCACGTCGCTGCAAACCAGGGTTCCGTCGGAAGCAATCCAATTGTTGGAGGCTACGATGACGCCAGAATCATTGCCGGAGGCAATTTGGAGGAAAGTCTGGTGGTCGATTTTGCAATTCTTTCCCTCCGTCCAGAAATCAAAGCCGTCAACGCTGGAATGGGCGTACCAAAGCCCCCGATGATGAGGGTGATCGTGTTCCTCGTCGGTCGTTTGTTCCAGGGGCCATTTCCGCGTCATCGGAAGCTCGTCCGGGCCGAGGACGGGATAGAAAAAAGGCCGCGATACGCCTTGGTAATGATATTCCGTGAAAAGTTGCCCGTTGATCTCGACGCGAAGTTTGTCATCCAGTTGGGTGATTTGCACCGCATCGGCGGCATGAGATCGGATTGCCAAAAAAGTAATGGCGCCGAGCCAGGCGGAAAGAAAACGAATCGTTGGTTGGATTCGCGGGCCATGCATAGGCCGATAACATACCCCTCCGGTAATCTGCAAGTCAAGGGGTTGCCGAAGACACTACTCAGGCCGCGTGAGCGCCGTCACAAATCGCGCAACTCAATGACGAGCAATTCGATGGTGCCGACGGAGGGGGTCGAACCCACACACCCTTTCGGGTACTAGATTTTGAGTCTAGCGCGTCTGCCAATTCCGCCACATCGGCACAATCCAACTGCCCACTGCCATTAAACTATCAGGCCACCTCTCCGTTGCGCAAATTCTATTTGTAAAGGTCACGGTGCAGGGCTTTATTGTGTTGATTCCTCTCAGCCAAACGTCGAATGCCGGAAGATTGCGGGGACAGCGGTTTCTGGGTGTTTGGTTTGCCGGGCAACGCTCAGCATGAGCGACAACCCCGCCGTCTGCCCACAAGGCAGTTTAATCTTTTTTGAAACTTTTTCGACGTCTTCTGTGTCGTGTTTACGACGGCAAATTGCCCATAAACTGAAACATCAGGTCTAAAATAACTAAATTCAAAACTATGAAACGCTTCATATCTTGCATTCTCGGAACGGCCATTTTATGCGCTGTCGCGAACCTCACGGCCCATGCTGATCAACTTCTTCCCGGCCAGGTGGATTTCGGCAGTTTTTCACCCCCAAAGGGTGGGGGCCAATTCGTTGAAGTCAACGTCCCGACCGTTCTCATTAACCTGGCATCCCAGATTGTCGCCAAGGACGATCCGGACGTCGCCAAGTTGCTTGACGGCCTGAAGTTGGTGAAGGTCAACGTTATCGGCCTGGACGACGAAAACCGTCCCGAGTTGGAGAAGCGCGCCCAAAAACTCCGCCAGGATCTCTCCGCAGGGGGCTGGGTACGCGTGGTCACCGTTCAAGAAAAAGACCAGGACGTTAGTGTCTATCTCAAATTGGACGACAAAGGCGCCGTGCAGGGACTGACCGCCGTGGTCATTGACGGCAAGGACGATGCTGTGTTCGCCAACGTCGTCGGAAACATCAAGCCGGAGCAACTCGCCATGATCGGTGAGAAATTTAATATCAAGCCTCTCGAAAAGCTCAAAATCTCCACAGACAAGCACGAGAATCAACACCAGGACAACAATGACGCGGATGAAAAACCGAAGGAGAAATCCGCCCAATAAGCAGGATTCAGGTCCGCATTCGGACCCAACGTCAAAGCAACCGGCGCCTGATTTGTAAACGTCCATGGAAAACGTCATGCCAACCGCCCAATCGGCATATCAGCCTCTGGTTGCTCAGTGCGCTCCGCCTGCCGCCTGCGTTCCCGGGGAAGCGCCTCCAATTGACAGTGGTATAAGCCCAATCCGCCCGTGGTTGTATATCCGGTGGGTGTGCTTGATCTCACTCTTCCTCCTACTCTGTGTGCCAGTGCTGGGCATCATTGGCGTTGCCAGCTACTTCCACTTGAGTTCGTCAAGCCGGGCGTTGCGCGGCGCCGTTATGGAATCGGTACCCGGTCGATGGCATACGCATTTCGCCATCAATGTTGGCGGTGTCACGCTCGCTCTGGCCCGGTTCGGGGCGAGCTTCAGCCATCTGCCCCCTGACGCCAAAGCAGCCCTCCAATTCCTCGATCATGGAGAAGTGGGCATTTACGAAATTGAAGCCACGACGTCATCGCCAGACTACGGCCTCATTTTGGAAACCGCCGACAAATCCATGCGACGCCGAGGTTGGGAGCGGATAGTGGGTGTCGTTGAAGCTGGCCAGTTCGTCGCAGTCTATGCGCCGAGCAACCATCGGGTCAAAGACATCTCTTGCTGCGTCGCTGTGCTCAACGACCGGAATCTCGTCATCGTCTCCGCGCGTGGCAATACCGTCCCGATGTTGGAATTCGCGCAGAGACATCTCCGCACAACGGGCTTGGTAAGTTCACGCTAGCCCCAGCGGCAATAAGTGGTTTGGCACTGGGCTGACGGCGAGATGATTACTGTCCAGCCCATGCGGCAATATTGGCTTTGACCTCTACAATCGGCACGCCTTCGCCGCGAGAAAATGGGTAGCTTCAGGCTTGTTATAAACGCCGCAATGGGGATTAGCGCATCCGCCCGATTTTCCTTTGGGCCAAGGAAAAAAAAGAGGCTTGGGATTGCTCCCAAGCCTTGGATGTGCGCGACCTCACAGGATCACGCCAAATTGCGATCAGGGCAGGATGTGTGTGGACGAGACGATCAGGCAAGTCGGCTTGGAGCCAACGTTGTTAACGCCCGTCGAGTAGCTGGTGGTCCAGGTCTCCGCCGAATCAGCAGGGCAGTTCGGCAATTCGCCGTTGGCGCCGCGGCCCAGGTAGGGTTGAAGATCCGAGCCTTGGGGGGTGTCGGTATTTGTCTTGCGCTGCTCCAGAGCCCATTGCTGCTTGGACGAATCAATCAACCGGAGGTTGTTGATACAAGCATTCATCTGGGAAGTTGTGCGGGCCTTCACGAAGTTTGGAATCGCGATGGCTGCCAACAGACCGATGATTGCAACAACGATCATGATCTCAACGAGCGTGAATCCTAACTTGCGACTGTTTTTAATTTGCATATGTATTCTTTCTGCTAACTTATTGCGGCGTGAACAGCGCAAAAGGCGGGTTAATACTTAAT
>DATKFW010000063.1:0-2135 GCA_035511075.1 Vulcanimicrobiaceae bacterium | reverse complement strand
CGTTGAATAATCCCCGGATAGGTCGTGCGCGGCCAGCGCGTGAGCGTGATAACGGAGTGATAATGTCCGTCCATGTAAAAGCCAAAATCGCTTTGGCCGTTCCCTTCCGAGTGCCAGCAATTTTCCTGTATCGAAAGTTCGGGCAGAAAATCCGATGACGCATCAAAATCAAAACGGTCGGCCAGCGACGGGTTAAGGAAGGTTTTGTAATGACGGAAGTGGTCGAGGTCGGTCATCGGCAAAATCCGCGCTCCGGCGCTGGTGAAAATATCCATCACCAGCTTGTGAACGTGCTCATACTCCCCCCGCAACTGGTCGAGTAACGTCAGATAATACTCCCGCAGCTTTGCGTTGCCGGTCATCAGGCGGGGCGTGTTTTCCAGAGACCGGGAGACGTAGAAAATGACGCGCTGCCGCCGCAGTTTGCGTTCCACCATGGCCTGCCAGTAGCGCATAAACCGTTCGTTGCGTGAACGCTTGGTCCAGATGTTTTCAAACTTCCCGGTCTCCTGCTGGTAGCGGAGCAATTCGGCCTTGTAGTCGGAGTCGGAAAAGTATTGGACTTGGAGCCGTTGATTTTCCTGGAGCGACGCGAGCAGTTGGCTCAACTGGTCCTGAAAATCGTTCAGGTCGGCCATTGGACTGTTGGTTAAATCGGGGGCTTCAAAGACAAAACCTTTGGCGATATAACCGCCGCGCCGGAGCGAATTGAACAAAATCAAGTCGTTCACGAAAAATCCGTTGGGAGCGCGTTCAAACATAAAATCAGATGCGTTGAGATTGGCCTGGTCTGGAGCCGTCCATCACCTGCTGGATGCGAACCAGATCATTTACCAGTTGTTGCACCGTGCGCGCGTGGCCCATTTCGTTGAAGGCAACATAGGCTTCCCGAATGTGCGCTAATGCCCGCTCCATGTGCTCGCGGGCGGTGTTGCCGAAGTCGTGTGTGTGCAAGTTGCGTCGCAACGCGGTTTCCGCCACGCTCAATTGCTCAAGCAATGTCTGGCGCCGGCTTTCGATGGCTTTGAGTTCTTCGGAGTTCATCAAAAGGGAATGGTTGCGAAGCGCGGGGCGACGACGATTTCAGAAATCCAAGGCTCGCCCATCATCAGTGAGCTGGGAAATTTTTCGGCGTGGACGCGCTTGACGCGGCCCTGCATCAATGGGTCAAGCATCTGTTCGAGCCGCCAGCCCAGGAGAAAAACAAGGCGCGTCTTGAAAACCAAAACGAGCATGTCCGGGGTCGATGTCTTTCTTCCGTCCGATTCGGGATTATGGCTTAAGACGAAACATTCCAATTGCCGGATCGGGATGCCCCAAAGCCGCTGTGCGGTCACAAACTCGATGAACGTCGGGAGCGATGGAACAAGTTCAACGCAGCCGGTAAATTGCGGTTTATTGGATTCGGGGCGGGATTTTTCAGATTTCATAAGAGTGGATGAGTGCAGGAATGATGAACTTCGGGGCTGAAGCCACGGCCACTTGCGGCGTATTCAAAAACGTCGCGGTCGTAGCCGGGTGGTTTGCCCTGCCGCAGTCCGAAGATATAGGCAAGGCAAACCAGCACCGGCGCGAGTGCCGTGAGAAAGGACACAAAGAACGACGAGCCAAGAACCACGAGCAAAATAAAAAACACGGTAATGCCCGCCCCAACGCCGCCAATGAGCCACCAAAAGAGGTTGCCTTCCATCCCCCAGGTCCGGCCTTTGGAGTCGGACGCCGCGTTGGTATCGGTCAATCGCAGTTCGTTTTTTATGTCCATACGCGAGAATCTGTTGTGCGGCTTTGTTTCAACTGAAGGTGCCGACGCCGACGGCGCTGTTGCTGTCCAGGCCGAAGATTTTGTAGAAGGCATAGACCACGGCGGGCGCGGCCGCGATGATGGCTCCGCCGAGAATGGACATCTTCCCCTGATCCACGTCGCCCCGCCGGATGGCAAAGCCGCCGTAGATAACCGAGAAGATGCCCAGGACGAATCCGAACAGCATGATCACGGCCAGGCTGTTGCTGATGCCGGTTTGAAGAGTGGTGGAATTGAAGGTCGTGCTTTGCGCGAAGGCTGGCAGGACATTGAGCGCGATCAAGGCGGCGAGGACAAGCCGCGAGCGCAGACGCGCGTTGATTTCTTTACGGAC
>DATKFW010000062.1:0-11283 GCA_035511075.1 Vulcanimicrobiaceae bacterium | reverse complement strand
GGCGCGCCCATGTCGCTGCTGACCGCCTGGCAGTTCTTGATCGAGCAGGGACACGACATCCCAAATCCGATCCAGCCCGCTCAGCATCAGCCAGTCGAGCTCAATGGCAAGACTGTCCTCATCAACGGAGCCGCTGGCGGCGTCGGCCACTTTGCACTCCAACTGGCCAAGTGGAAAGGCGCTCGCGTGATTGCAGTCGCCGATGGCACCCATGAGGCCTTCCTGCGCGAGCTCGGTGCGGACGAGTTCATCGACTACACCAAGAGCAAGCCTGAAGCCACCGTCAGCAACGTCGATCTGGTCGTGGACTCGATTGGCGGTCCGACCTCGGCTCGCTTCCTTCGCACGCTCAAGCGTGGCGGAGCGCTGTTCCCCATCTTCGGCCTGGGATTCAACGGCGCCGAAGAGGCTGAAAAGCTCGGAATCACGGTCTCGACCACCCAGGTCCGCTCGAGTGGTGCGCAGCTGGCAGAACTCGCACGCCTGCTCAATCAGGGAACGGTACGTGTCTGGATCGACAGCAAGTACGACCTGGCGGATGCGCAGAAAGCGCACGAGCGTGCGGCCCGTGGACACATTCGCGGAAAGATTGTCCTCGAGGTCAAGTGACAGTCGCCGCGCAGAAGTCCCAGGATTAGCTGACATTATAAACTGAACGCATTATAAGCCACCATAACGCGCGACGAATACACAGAACAGAAACCAACAAAACACACAAACATATGAAAACTACCACCGAAGAGAGACAAGAAGATGAGCAATGACCAAATTGAACAGCTGGAAAAAAGAATTTCTTTACTCGAAGATGAGGCCAAAATTAGAAGTCTAGTCTCATCATTCGCTGACGCAATCACAAGGGCCAATTACGAAGACATTCCAAGCCTTTTTGACAAAACCGCTAGGTTTCAAATCCATCATCCGGCCAACGTTTCATGCAACGGTATAAAAGAAACGATGGGCCTTCTTGATAAACTAAGATCATCCAAGGATTTTTTCGTTCACTTTATCCATTCTGGCGAGGTCGTGATAAATGGTGAGACCGCAGAAGGTCGGTTTATTATCCACGAAGTGGGTATGGGCAAGCCTTCTAGCTTCTACAATACATATGTCACCGCCAGCGATAGCTTCCGTAGGCGGGGAAAGAGCTGGGTTTTTACCGAGCGCGTATTCGATTACATTTGGCTTGATACGAAGCCGTTTAGTGGCGATGCGTTTAAACTGCCAGTTTTGAAGACGCTTAGCGCGAGGTAGGAGAATTACATTCATCTTTAATATTCACAGGAAATAGTCTCCGATCCACAACTCTTGACTGTATCTACCAACTGGAGAAATTAACAATATGAATAACAACCCTATTATATCGCAGCCCATCTCGCCGATTCCGGCGGACAACCTCCTCCGCAATCTTGCAGTTGCGGACTCCAAGAAGGACCGGAGCCTTCGCCACATCGGAATCGTGGGGGACACCTACACCATTCTGCTTACTGGAGATGACACCGCCGGCCGTTATTGCCTCATTGACATGCACATTCCGCCGGGAGGCGGCCCTCCTCCTCATCGCCATGATTTCGAGGAATCGTTCACCATTCTCGAAGGTGAAATCGAAGCCACCTTTCGCGGCAAAAAATCAGTCGTGCGAGCAGGAGAGACCATCAATATCCCAGCCAACGCCCCGCATTCCTTCACAAACGCTTCCAAGGAACCAGCGCGGTTGCTTTGCATCTGTTCGCCAGCCGGGCAGGAAGAATTCTTTCTCGCGGTTGGGGTTCCGGTAGCGACTCGGACAACCCCGCCGCCCAAGCCCGACAAAGCCGCTGAGGCGGAAATGATGGCGAAAATCATCGCGCTCCTTCCGAAATATCGAACTGAGATGGTAAAGCCATAAACCCGAGACTGAACCCATGACTAAAATTAAGTCCACCATCCTGGCCATCGGTGCCGCCGGCCAATTCGCAAGTGTGGTCGTGCTCGAACTCGCTAAAAGAGGCGCGAAAGTTCGAGGGTTAAACCGAGAGTAAGTATGCAAATCGCGAAGCCAGGGTGGTTGGAAACCAGGAAGGCGGCTGGCCGCTCCGTGCCGGAAGAAAGCGTTTTACCGAATGAATACAAGCGACCCTGATTTTGAAGCCGAAGCCGCCGAGCCTCAGCCCGAAGCAGCGGCCAAGACACCGTCCGATTTGACGCCTCAACTCGTCAAGCGAGTCCACGAACTCTACGCGCAACTAGGGCTCGAGGAAGTTCGAGCAGTTCAGGAGTGGGAGCTTCGGAAAGACAAATCCAATGGAGCCGAGTCTAAGCCCGCCGCTGCCGAGGCCAAGCCTGAAGCCAAAGCTGCCGACAAGCCCGAAGCCAATGGCGCGGCGCCCACAGCCGAACCAAAAGCTGCCGAGTCTAAGCCGCAAGCCAAACCCGCCGAGACTAAGCCCGCGCCGCCTCCGCCCACGCCCGCCAAGCGCAGGCACAATCGCAGGCGGGCGATTCTCATCGGTGTGGTGGTTCTGGTCCTGATTGCGGCAATCACGGTGTACTACATTCGCTTCATTGCGCCATACGAGTCCACCGACGATGCCTTTATCGAAGGGCATGTCACCATCGTGAGTCCGCAAGTATCGGGTCGGGTTGCCCGGCTGCTGATTCACGATAATCAGGAAGTCAAGGAAGGCGATCCGCTTTTGGAAATTGACCCTCGTGATTACAACACGAAACTGGCGCAAGCACGCGCTGATCTGACGTCGGCTCAAAGCCAACTCGAACAGGCCAAGGCTCAAGTGGTGGTGGACGAGGCCAAAGCGGCGCAACAATTGGCCGCCGTAACGGTCGCTGAAGCAGAGTCGGCGCGCGCCGGAGCGGATTTGAAACGCTACCAAGCGGTGGAAATCCGCGCCATATCAAGGACCCAGCTTGATTTGCAGGAGACTCAGGCCAAATCAACTGCGGCCAGCGTGGAAGAGGCTCACCAACAGGCGAAGGCGGCGGAGGCGCAAGTGGACCTGAGCCGCGTGAACATCAAAGCCGCCGCTGCTGGAGTGCAACAGGCCGAGGCGAAAATGGAGCAGGCTCTACTGGATGTTTCATACACGAAGATCGCCGCGCCGATGGATGGCCGTGTGACCCAGCGCTCCGTGGAAAAGGGAGCTTATGTGCAAACGGGGCAATCGTTGCTGGCCCTGGTGCCAACAAACGTATGGATTGTGGCCAATTTCAAGGAAACACAGTTGGCTCGAATGCGTCCGGGCCAACCCGTTACGATCAAGGTGGATGCCTATTCCAACCGGCATTTCAAAGGCAGGGTGGACAGTTTGCAGTCTGGCTCGGGCGCGCAGTTCAGCTTGTTGCCACCCGAAAATGCGGTGGGCAATTACGTCAAGGTCGTGCAACGCGTTCCAGTCAAGATTATCTTTGACGAACCGTTGGATCCTCAACTCGATATCGCCCCGGGCATGTCCGTCGAGCCGGAAGTGAAAGTCAAGTGAATCCGCGTTGGCCGATAACCTAAAATGACGAACCTCGCATGAGTGCCGCCGCTGCCAAGCCTGAAGTCTCGCCCGCCGCGGATGCGACATGGCTGCCGCGCGTCAATCCATGGTGGATTGCCCTTGCCGTGATGCTGGCAACCTTTATGGAAGTGTTGGATACCTCCGTCGCGTCTGTGTCTTTACCATATATTGCCGGCAATCTTGGATCTTCTGTCGATGAGGCGACGTGGGTGCTGACCAGTTATTTGGTAGCCAACGCCGTGGTGCTGCCCACCAGCACCTGGTTTGGCAATTTTTTTGGTCGGAAGAGATTTTTGATCGCCTGCATCATTCTCTTCACCGCGTCCTCCGTGCTGTGCGGGGCCGCAACCAACCTCGGCATGCTCATCGTGGCGCGCATTTTCCAGGGTGCGGGAGGAGGCGCGTTGCAACCGCTGGCGCAGTCCATCTTGATGGAGAGCTTTCCGCCCGCCCGCCGGGGCGTGGCTATGGCGGTGTATGGCGTGGGCGTGGTCGTCGCCCCCATTCTCGGCCCCACGCTGGGGGGCTGGATTACCGATAGTTACTCCTGGCGCTGGTGCTTTTACATCAACCTACCCGTGGGGATTTTGGCGGTGTTTTTAATCTCCTTGTTCGTGGAAGACCCTCCGTACATTCGCGCGGCGAAGCGGGGATCCTTTGACGCCATCGGGTTCTCTCTTCTGGCCCTTTGGCTGGCCACGTTCCAAATCGTGCTCGACAAAGGCCAGGACGATGATTGGTTTGGAGCGCAGTGGCTGCGCTGGTTTGCGGCGCTCTCGGTTGTTTCGTTCGTCTGCCTGATCATCCGGGAACTGCGCACGCCTTCCCCAGTTGTAAATCTGCGGGTACTCAAAGACCGAAACCTGGCTGTCGGCTGCATTTTATTTTTGTTTTTCGGCGCGGTGCTCTACGCCATGACGACAATGTTGCCATTGTTCCTGCAGACGCTCATGGGATACACGGCATTGGATGCCGGATTGACCGTCAGCCCGCGCGGCTTGGGGGTTTTGGCAGCCTTTGCTGTAGTCAGTGTGCTCACCCAGAAAGTGAATCCGCGCGTGCTGCTCTGCTTTGGTTTTGTGATACTGGCAGCGTCCTGTGTCATGTTAAGCCGGCTCAATCTGCAAGTGAGCATGGCCGGCGTTGTCCCGGCCAATCTCCTGATGGGCTTTGGCATGGGGTTTATCTTTGTGCCGCTCACGACAACGACCGTGAGCAGTCTCAGCAACGAGCAAATTGGCGCCGGCACCGGTATTCAGAACCTGATGCGCAATCTTGGCGGCAGTATCGGCATCTCCTACGTCTCGACCATGCTCGTACGCTACGCCCAAGCCCACCAAGGGTTTATGGCGGCGCACCTCTCGTCCCTGAATCCCTCATACCAGAAGCGGTTGGGGGTACTGCAGAAGGCGTTTGCCCCGCACTTCAGCCCGGTGGATGCGTTGCACAAAGCGCAAGGCTCGATTTATAACGTCCTACTCCAGCAGGCTGATTATTGGGCATATATGGATATATTTTATGTGATGACCTGGATTTCCGCGGTTTGCGTACTGGGAGTCATTCTGTTCAAAAACGCGAAATCCAACGGTCCAGCGGCGACGCATTGAACCATGAAGCGAATACTTGTCATCGAACGGGAGTATGGCGCCGGGGGCAGCGACATCGCCGAAAGGACAGCCAAACGGCTCGGCTGGAAACTGCTCGACCAGGAGTTGACGGCAGAAATCGCGCGGTTGGCCAAAGTCAAACCAGACGTCTGCCAAAAGCGCGAAGAGCGGGTCGATCCTTGGACGTACCGTCTCGCCAAAGTCTTCTGGCGCGGAAGCCATGAACGCAGCGTGCAGTTCAATGACGCGGATATCCTAGATGCGGACCAGCTTTTGTGTCTCAGTCAACAAGTTGTGGAACAAGCAGCCATCGCCGGTCGATGCGTCATTGTTGGACGGGCTGCGCCCTATTTTCTGCGCGATCGCGACGATACGTTTTGCGTTTTCCTTTACGCCTCTCGTGACGCGAAATTCCAACGCGTGCGGTTGAGGATAAAAAACGATACGGAAGCCATCAACCTCGTGGACACCGTGGATGAGGAACGGGCTGAGTTTATCCAGCACTACTTCAAAGTCCAATGGCCCAGCCGCCCTCTTTATCACGCCATGCTCAATACGGACGCCGGAGTGGAGGAGACTGTCAACAGCATCCTTTACTTGATGGACGCAGCCAACAAGAAGGCTGGTGGAGATTCGACATGAGAGCTGCGCGTCAATTCATGGTCGCTGTCCTGTTCGGACTGCTGTCTGGCTGCACGGTTGGCCCCACCTACCACCCGCCTGCCATCAAGGCGTTGGCGCAATGGTCACCGGCACTGGCGGGCGGCGAGACGACCAACTCTGCCTCCGTTGCTTTCTGGTGGAAAAATTTCAATGATACCGAACTTAATTCGCTGATTGAACGGGCCGTCACATCCAATCTCGACCTTAAAATCGCCGCCGCCCGCGTGCGTGAAGCCCGGGCGCAATATCGAGAGACCGCGGCCGATCTCTGGCCCACCATCGGAACCTCCGCTTCTTATGACCGACAGCTTCAAAGCATGAATCAGCCACTCCTCGGCTCGATCCCGTTGCCACCAAACGTCCCCTTTGAAAACAATGTCTATCAAGCGGGCTTCGACGCTTCCTGGGAAATTGACGTTTTCGGCGGCAAGCGCCGCGCTACCGAAGCGGCCAAAGCCGAGGTGGCCGCCTCCGAATTCGGCCGCCGGGACACGTTGGTGACACTCCTGGGCGAAGTCTCCCGCAATTATGTTGACGCACGCGCCACTCAGCGGCGTTTGACTATCGCCCGGGAAAATATCAAGGCTCAGGAAGATGATTTGGTCATCACGCAAGACCGTTTCAAACACGGCCTGACGAGTGACCTCGACGTGCGACAGGCCGCGACGTTGGAGGCCTCCACGCGCGCCGATATTCCGACCTTGGAGATTTCACTTCACGTTTCCATTCACCGCTTAGGAGTCCTTTTGGGTCAACCGCCCGGCGCGTTACTGGCGGAATTGTCCACCGTGGCGCCCATCCCCGCCGCTCCTCCGGAGGTGCCTGTCGGTCTGCCTTCGGAGTTACTCCTGCGCCGGCCTGATGTGCAGCAAGCTGAACGGCAACTGGCCGCCGCCACTGCCCAGATCGGTGTCGCCACCGCAGACTTGTTCCCCAAGTTTTCTCTGACGGGCGCTGCAGGCTGGGAAAGCGTCAGCGCGAGCGACTGGTTTGCCGGCGCCAGCAAGATGTGGTCGCTTGGCCCCACCGTGCAGTGGAATATCTTTGATGCCGGTCGCATTCGTGCCAACATCAAGGTCCAAAACGCGAGACAGGAGCAGGCGCTGGCGAATTACGAGAAGACCGTGCTGGGTTCCTTCGAGGATGTAGAAAACGCTCTGGTGAGCTATGCCAAGGAACAAGTGCGCCGGCGCTCGCTTGAGGAAGCCGTGAACCACAGCCAGGAGTCCTTGCGGTTGGCCAATCAACTCTATGCGAACGGCCTGACGAATTTCATAAATGTCCTTGATGCCGAACGCTCGCTTTATCAAGCCCAGGATCAACTTGTCCAAAGCGAGCGCGCCGTGTCGGTGAATCTTATCTCGCTCTACAAAACTCTCGGAGGTGGTTGGAACATGGCGGCCAGGTGACAGAATTTTGAACACCAATGCATCTCCCAATCAATTCCTGCAATATATGAAAACGTTAACCCACACAGACAGAGGATCAGCATTCGGAGGACCTGGCATTCCGCCGCGCTGGTCCCACTCCAATAAGGAGGGCATCGGCACCTCTTACCACACTGCCTGCCGACTTTGGTTCTCAATAAGCCACGGTATCATTGATGAAGTGTACTGCCCCACAGTGGACACGCCTAACACCCGAGACCTACAGCTTCTCATCACGGATGGCGAAACCTTCTGCCATGAAGAAAAGCGCCACCTTCATCACAAAATTGAGATACCTGAGCGCGAGGCTCTTTTCTACAAATTGATAAATTCTGAGCCGAACGGGCGTTACCGACTGACTAAACACATCTTGACAGATCCGCATCATGCTACGTTGCTAATCCATCATCGTTTGGAAATAATGGATCAAAGCTTGCGCGGAAAGCTGCGGCTCTTTGCGCTATTGGCTCCCCATCTCGGGGGACACGGCGGGGACAATTCCGCCAGGTGGCTGAATTTAGTTGATCGAACGTTCCTTCATGCCCAGCGAAACAATATTCACCTTGTTTTCGGCTGCAATAGGGGCTTTTCCAGGCGCTCAGTCGGCTATGTCGGCGCCTCTGACGGCTGGACGGACCTGTACAACGGAAGTTTTCAAATGGATTGGGAATTTTCAACCGCAGGTCCAGGCAATGTCGCTCTTTTCGGAGAAGTTGATCTCTCAGGAACGGGAGACAGCCACGTTCCGGGGCCAATTTCACCCGATGGGGGGCACGGCGCAGAGTTCATTCTTGGCGTGTCTTTCGGCGACAGTTCTGTTTCCGCCGCCACCAAACTCCTTCAATCCTTTGCCGCTCCCTTTGAGCGCCATCGTGCCGCTTACGTCAAGCAGTGGCAACGTGCCGCAGCTGAACCGGACCAGGAGAAGGGAATTTCCGAGAGTACTGGCGACGGCGGACATCTGTGGCGACTGTCCCGCGCCGTTCTATTGGCGCACGAAGACAAGAATTTTGAAGGGGCTCTCATCGCTTCACTCTCGACGCCTTGGGGCGAAACAAAGACCGACGACGATTCCGGCGGGTATCACCTCGTTTGGACTCGCGATCTTGTTCAGAGCGTCTCCGCTTTGCTTGCTACAGGCCAGGTGGCCACTCCTCTGCGCGCGTTGCTCTGGTTGACCTGTATTCAGAAGCCGGACGGGGCATTTCCCCAAAACTCGTGGATCGATGGCCGACCCTATTGGGGGGGAGTTCAGCTTGACGAGATGGCCGCTCCGTTGCTGCTGGCTTGGCGGCTTTGGCGGGCGGCTCCCGACGAATTTCATCGCGCGGTCTTTCGTCCCGTTTTGGCGGGGGCGATCGCCTTCCTCATTACTGCCGGTCCAGCTTCGTCCCAGGATCGGTGGGAGGAAAACTCCGGATATTCTCCTTTCACCTTGGCTACTGTCATCGCTGCTTGTTGCGCGGGCGCCGATCTTGCAAGAGCACATGGAGCAGACGGTTTGGCGGATTTTGCTTTAGCTTACGCAGATTGGCTAAACGCTCACCTTGAGGAATGGTGCGTGGCGAGCCACGGCGAATTGGTCCCAGGCATTCCCCGCCACTACGTCCGCATTACTCCGACCGACCCAACTCTCCCGGATCCTCATCCCAACCCGGACGGTCTGGAGATCACCCTAGCCAACGGCGGTGGCGCGCATCCGGCGCGGAATATCGTGGGGGGCGATTTTCTCCATCTGGTACGCCTCGGCATAAGGGCTGCCGATGACCCGCTCGTATGCGACTCGGTGGTTGTGCTTGATGCCGCTCTAAAACGCGATTTGCCCGGGGGTCCCGGATGGAGGCGCTATCCCTTTGATGGGTACGGACAGAAAGAGGATGGCGGCGCTTTTAAAGATGGAGTTGGCGAGGGGCGATGCTGGCCCTTGCTGACGGGCGAAAGGGGCCACTACGAACTGGCGATCGGTCGTGACCCATTGCCGTACATCATAGCGATGGAGAAGTTTGCCAATGACGGTGGAATGATGCCTGAGCAACTTTGGGATGCCGATGATCTTCCTGAGTCCGAGATGTATCGAGGCCGTCCCAGCGGCTCGGCTATGCCTCTTTGCTGGAGCCACGCCGAGTATCTCTCATTAGTTTGTTCAAAGCGGGACGGAAAAGTTTTCGACCGTATCGAGCCAGCCTTTCAGCGATACGCGGTCGGCAGCAAACGTGACTGTTCCCTCGAAATGTGGACGTTTCGGCACCGCACTCGTCGAGTGCCCGCTGGCCACGGTCTTCGGCTAATCACGAGTGCTCCTGCTCGCATTCGCTGGAGCGCTGATGGCTGGCAAAACGAAAAAGATCTGGATACAACGCCCGCCGGCTTTTCGGAATTGCACTTCGCCGATCTTCCTTTAAATCAGTACGGTCCTGGTACTGTAGTGGAGTGGACATTTTTCTGGCGAGAGAGCAATCACTGGGAAAAACAGAATTTTCAGGCGCAAATTGTCTAGCAAGATGCTGAAAACCCGACTTTCAACCGTGGAGGAACTCTGATTGCCGACATCGGCGAGAAGTTTCCGAACGAGAAGCCGCCCTCTAGTCGGAGGAGGGAAAAAGTGCCAGTGAAAGTGCCAGTAAACGAGTTTTGGCTGAGTAGTTGCTGAGTATTCGATGGTTTATTGGTGCGTAATAACGAGGCTTGACAACACGGCGGAAATGCCTGTCTATAGGGATGTTCGATAGCTTTGAGGCTGCATGCCTCTGGTGGCGAAGACATTGCGGATGGGTTTTAGAAACGGCGGAAAGCGCCCGAACCTGTCCGAGTCCCGCCTCCGGCACCAGTTTCAGCTTGTTGATGTTCAACAAGATGGCCCCACCAGAGGAGGCCAGTCCCAGTGAAGTTATTACCGGCGTAAAACCCAATCATTGGAACACAAATATTCACCGTGTTAGGCGCCGGCTTGGAGATAGCGTTCGTAGTGACCAGCCGCCAGGACCACACGGTCCACAAAAGCCTTTTGCTCCCGAGGGTAGTCGCTACCATTCTCTTGGAAGCAGGTAATGCGGTGAACGTAACAAAATCGGCAACTGGCCAACGCAATTTCAAAAGCTGGCTGCGGGAACTGCCGGGATTTAACTGGTTTTTGCGCTTCCTCCCATGGACGAATCGGGCTTTAAGCGCGACTCATGCACCACGTCCACGGTCGATGACGAGGTCTGGTTGGGGATGGCCAGCACATATAAACTTTCTGATCACGTTCCAGCCTGCTACGCTGGATATCAAAGCATTGAAGAAGTTATGACAATTAGCCCAAGGAAATCACAAAGGGAATTTGCCAAGATCATGACCGCTGCCTGCGTGCGGCGCGGATACCTTGAAAAACTCCATGCCGGAATAACACCAGTCAGCCGCACAGGCGATTATTCTGACGTGAAGGTCGTTGACGGCGAGGGCCGTGAAATACCGTGGAACCAGGTCTCGCGCATAAACCAGGCTGAAATGAAAACACTGATGACGGGCGTCGTAAATCGCATCTACACATTCCTTGCGCGCACGCTGTTTTCTGCAACCCAAGACAAGGAATTTGAGGAAGCCTTGGATAGGGCCGCTGGAACCTGGACAAAAGCATGGGAAGAACCCAAAAATCTGCCCGACTTTCTGATGGCGCGTTCAGATAAGCAGGAATAAATGGACCTTCCTTTGCGGCCTCGTGCCTGGGCAATGGGCATCTTGGTCGACGTGTCCACCACCGACGCGATCTTGGATTACTGTCATGGAGTATGAGGCCCCTTCTGAGCGCGCCCACATCACCCTTGGTCCAGCAGCGTGAGGAGCCGTGCCTGGTCCTTTTTGATTGTCTTACCCGTCATCCTCTGAACAATCTCCCGCATTTCATCTTTTGGAGATTGCTGCCCATTCGTCAGCAGCTTTGGCATGACTGATTGCAGCGCCCGGCGAAAGTCTTCCCGTCCAGGTTGAAAGTAGTGCTTCAGCACGATGTCGGTTGTCTTATGTCCCGTCACTTTTTGCACCAGTTCCAGCGGCACTCCCGCCGTAAGCGCCAGCGTCACCCAGGTAACGCGGAAACTGTGGAAATCCCGC
>DATKFW010000061.1:0-3797 GCA_035511075.1 Vulcanimicrobiaceae bacterium | reverse complement strand
ACAGGATTTTCGGACGCACTTGACAATTCTCCCCATAGCAGGGTCAGTTCGGGACTGGTGGTTGGAGGGATTGTATCATTATAGATTGAAATTGGGGATATTCGAGGATTTTCGTGGCTAACAAACAGCCTAAAGAGGGGCGTCCAGCCCCCTGGATGGAGAGCGGAAACCGCATTCTTAACTCGTAAGATGTTCCAAATAAGCATGTTACATCCGAATGTCACAGGTATTCGACCGCAGCGGGGCGCGAGCTGTCGGCTCGAAAGCCGCCCCGCTGCTCATTTTAACCCGCTATCCACCCATTAAGAACCTCGAAGAACCCTTTAGGTTCTTCGAGGTTCATAATGGGTAGAGATCTAGCTTTCCGCAGAAGAAAAGGATGCGGACGCGGTAGTTCCGAAAGCTGCGGAAGCCTCGGGCGGCGGCTTTGATGCTTTGGATTTTGGAGTTCAATCCTTCGGTCACTGCATTGGTGATGTGGTGCTTCAAATACGTCAACAAATTGTCCAGGTGGCGCTTGAGCATTTGTCCCACCTCCACCAGCGGCTTGAGCCGGCTGCGGCTGACCCAACTATACCAGCCCTTGAAGAACCGCCGCGCCCAGCCTTCCTCCTGATAGTTCCAAAACTGACTGAACAGTTCCTTGGCCGCCCAAGCCCGCGCCACTTTCAAATGCAAATCTTTCAGCGCGCCAAATTCCGTCCTCTGTTCCGGGCTGAAGTTCTCCGGGTTGTAGAGCCACAGTTGCCGGGAGCCCTTGAGCGTCTCGTCGCCTTGGGCCATCAGTTCCTTGTGCTCCTGCCGCCGCACCTGGTCCACCGCCTTGCCCAGATAGCTGCTGACGTGATACTTGTCATGCACAATGTCCGCGTCGGGAACCTCTTTTTCAATCGTGCGGATGAATGGTTCCCACATGTCCACCGCCACCGCTTCCACCGTTTGCTTTTGCTCCGGGCTCAAGGTCTGCCACAACTGCTCGGCCGCCTCGGCCGTCCGATCCTCCACCACATCAATGACCCGCGCTTGCTCTAAATCCGTCAGCAGCGTGATGTAAGACTGCCCGCGCCCAAAGCTCTTCTCATCCATCCCCAGGTGGTGGAGGGCTTCCAGTTGCCGCCGCTCCAAACCCCGCTCCACCGCTCGGCGCATGATCTCGTGCGCCGTCTCCCAGCCAATGCCCAGCAACTCGCAGGCCTGGCTGACGCTGGCGCTGGCCGTGAGCACGTCCACGGCAAAGCGCTCAAAGAGCAGGGTGAAACGCCCCTGCGGCTCCGCCCACGGCACCTGCATCGTTTTGACGCCGTGCTCAGGACAGTCCGCCCGCGGCGTCCGCGCCCGAATCAAGGTGGCAAACTGCATCGTGTCCAGATGCCGCCACGTCCGCTCCGGCGCGCTGTCGTGGATCGAACAGGCCCGCCCGCATTCCGGACACTTGGCCGACTGCCCCCACTGCCAGCCCAACTCGATCTCCACCTTCTTTTCCTGGAGTTTCAGTTCCACGGTCTTGACTTCCCACGGGCTGCCAATGCCTAAAAGTAACGCGTAATGTTTCTGTAATTCGGTGTCCATGCTCATGCCGCCTACACTCACAGAAGCCGTCCGTTCCTGCCAACTAAAAAACTCCGACCGGCGGAGCGGAGCGGCAGCGAAGCGAAGTCCGGCGCGAAGCGGTGCGACCGCAGGACCGCCTGAGTCAACCGAAGAAAGCGGATGGCCTGCCCACCATTTCCATCCTAAAAGCTCTTCTCTTTTTTTCACTTTTCCCACCGATTTCGCTTGTGTTAGCCACGAAAAACCTCGAATATCCCTTTAAAGAAGGAAGCCGAACGGGACGGGGCCTTTCGCACTCGTGTCCAGCTAATTGGCTCGAATTTTGATGATTCTGTGGGAGATTTTGGAGGTGCTCCCTGTTATCGACTTGGAATTTAAACACTAATGTTAAGGAGTTCTAATGATAGACATGTGTTAGTATTATTACCAAAAGCGGCTCCCTTTGGCTTACGATGGGGGCTATGCAACCACCTTCCACTGTTCTTTCTCAAATCACCGCCGCTTTGTATCCAGCGGAATTCGCGCGCTGCGCCGAACGATTCCCGAACCAGCGTCCCACACGCGGACTGACCGCCTACGATCAGTTTCTGGCTCTTTGCTTCGGCCAACTGACCTATCGGGAAAGCCTCCGTGACATCGTCGCCTGCCTGCAAGCCAAGGGGCCTCTGCTCTACCACCTCGGATTCCGCGGCTATCTTTCGCGCACCAACCTGGCCTACGCCAATCAGCACCGAGACTGGCGTCTGTTCGAGGCGCTGGCCCAGGTTCTCATGCGGCGGGCGGCCCGGCTTTATCAGGATGATCCCTCCGACCCCGATCTGCCCAAAGTCGCCTTCGCCCTGGATTCCTCGGTCATTTCTCTGAGCCTGAATTTGTTTCCCTGGGGTTACTACGCCCGTTCCAGGAAGGCGGCCGTGAAGTTGCATTTGCTGCTTTCCCTGCAGGGAAATCTGCCCGCCTGGGCCGCCCTCACCGAAGCCGATTTTCCAGACATGAAGATGCTTGATGACATTCCGGCGGTGCCGGGCGCCTATTATGTGATGGACCGCCGCTATCTGGATTTGGGCCGCCTGTTCCAACGCCACCAAGCCGGCAGTTTTTTTGTGGTGCGCAGCAAGCGCCATGTGAAATTTCGCGTCGCGACCTCCCGTCCGGTGGATAAAAGCACGGGCTTGCGTTGCGATCAAACCATCCGGCTCAACGGCAAATCGTCCCGTAAAACCTACCCGCAGCCGCTCCGGAGAATCCGGGTCTATGATCCCGAAAACAAAGTCAGCTTGGTCTTGTTGACCAACCAGTTCGCGGTGCCCGCCTTGGTCATCGCCCAGTTGTATCGCCAGCGCTGGCAGGTGGAATTGTTTTTCAAATGGATCAAACAGCATCTGCGCCTGCGGAGTTTCTATGGCCGCAGCGAGAACGCGGTGCGCTGCCAAGTTTGGTCGGCCATCTGCGCCTACCTGCTGGTGGCCATTGTCAAGAAACAGTTGCGGATCCGGAAAAGTTTGAATGAAATTTTACAAATTGTAAGTGTGAATATTTTTGAGCAAACATCTCTGGCGGAGCTACTTGCGTCAAACCCCAGCGGTTCGGATCAACAAACAACGGGCCAACATTCTCAGAACCTGTTGATGCTCAAGGACTAATAACTGGACACGAGTGCGCGAGGGCGCGTGTGCTCCCCAACCGGAAGCCGTCCTGTCGTTGCGCAAGGATCGGAGGGGGCGAAAAAGGCCTTTTGGATAAACGAACCCAAGGATTTGACGCTGAAAAACGGCTGCAAATATCTCAGGGACAACATCTTACGCGCAAAAACGCAGCCAATCTAAGAACGCCGCCATGAGAAACGAACCCAAGCTTTTAGCCGGAACGAGGCCATTGGAATCGCAGAAACAAATGGAAACCAAGGCGGGAAGAAAAAGAGCATCCGACGAACCCTTGGCCGTTCTGCTGAATCCGCTGCCGATCAGATGGTCGCTAACGCCTAATAACGCCTAAAAATAAAAAAAGAATGCCGTTGGGTGCAAAACCGCTTTTGGCAAGGTTGGTGAATCAGATGCGGTTGCCCTGCCCCGATTCAATCCCGGCCTTGTGCGCGGCAACCATTATGGCATCATGCGAACCACTGATATGAAACGCTCTTTGGCAAGTTTGGCCTGCGCCGCGACTTTCCTGGTCCTGGCGCGGCGGGGCGACGCTGCCGGCCAGCCGTTGCCGGCTTTTCCCGGCGCGGAGGGTTTTGGCGCGCT
>DATKFW010000060.1:0-89758 GCA_035511075.1 Vulcanimicrobiaceae bacterium | reverse complement strand
GGCAAAAAGCAAAACGAAAAAGAAGCGATCAACCGCGCAATCCTCCGGGAAGCGGGAGAAGAACAAAGAAGAAACCAAAGAACGCATTTTGAGGGCGGCCCTCGAATTGTTCCGCGAAAAGGGCCTGGAGCGGACCACCACCCGGGAAATCTCAAAGCGAGCGGGCATTGCCGAAGGCACTCTTTTCAATTATTTCAAAACCAAGGAGGACCTGGCCCTTTATTTTTTCCAGAAGGAAACGGACGGTCTGATCAAGTGGTTTCACGCCGAAAAGCGGTTGCAAAAGGCGCCCTTGCCGGAAAAGCTTTTTGCCATCCTTCACCGGCAGCTCGAATACATTGAGCCGTATGAAGACTTTATCGGGGCGGTCTTTTGCCGTTCGTTGCAACCGACTTCCACCCTGAGTCCGCTCAGCTTTCAATCTCAGGAACTCCGGCTGAAGTATCTTCGCTTTATCCGCGAAGTCCTGGTTGAAGCTGAAGAAGATGGGGAAATTCCGCGCGTCGGGGACCTGGGTGCTTATGGCGTGGGCCTCTTTTATCTGGGGATCGTGGCGTTTTGGCTCCAGGACGGTTCGCGCGGCAAACAAAGGACGTTAGCCTTGCTGGATCGGGCGTTGACCATTGGGTCGCGAATTCTCAAGAAAGGGGTTTGGGAATGGTAAACTCGAAGCGTAGCGCGGCGCGCCGGGCGGCGCGGTTGATGCAAATGGGCGCCGGTCTGGCCGGGAGCTATCTGGCCTACCAGTTACGCCGGCCGTTTCTCGATGACGAAAGCGCGCATGGTCAGCGGCAAGAGTTGCGGCGAAAACAGGCGCGGCGGGTGCGCGTGGAATTGCAGCAATTGCGCGGGCCAGTGATGAAATTGGGACAGGCGTTGAGCATGCAAACGCATTTTCTCGGCACCGAATTGGTCGAGGAACTGTCCGCCTTGCAAATGCACGCTCCGCCGATGCACCCGACGTTGATGCGGGCGCAATTCAAAGCCGCGCTTGGGGATTATCCCGAGAAATTGTTTCGATCCTTCGAGGACAAGCCATTCGCGGCGGCGTCGCTCGGCCAGGTGCATTGGGCAGTGACGCGGGATGGGGAAGAAGTGGCGGTAAAAATTCAATATCCCGCCATGCGCGAGGCGATCAAGGGCGACTTCGTGGCGTTACGCGCCGCGATATTGCCGGTCCGGCTGAGCGGGCATTTGGAGGAATCGGTGGTGCGCGAAGTGGAACGGGGAATCCTGGAGGAAACGGATTATCTGAACGAGGCCAGGAACATCGAATTCTTCAGGAAGGCGCTTGCGCCGCTTTCGTTCATAAGCGTGCCAAAGGTGTATCCGAACCTCAGTTCAGACCGAGTGCTGACCATGTCACGCGTCGACGGAGTGCGCTTGACCGAATTCCTAAAAACCAACCCTCCTCGGGAAGTCCGGGACAAGTTGGGCTGCAACTTAGCCAGGTTGTTTTTTTATCAACTATTTCGCGTCCAGGCCCTTCATGCAGACCCGCACCCTGGCAATTATCTGCTGAATCGCGATGGCACGATCGGGTTAGTGGACTTTGGATGTGTCAAGTATTTGAAACCGGAGGTCGTCGGCTGTTATGGCCAGTTCTGGTCTCGGGAATGGGTGCGCGACGCCAAAATCTACGCCGAAATAATCCGGATTGTCTTCGGCCACAAAGCATCCCCAGAGGAACCACGCATACGCCGCTGCATGAACGAGATCAGGAAATTCTATGATAAATTCCATCCCTTGGACGATGGGGGCCAGCCGTTGGATATAGGCGATCCGAAGTTCATGGATGCCCTGGGCGAACTGGCCAAGACAATCGTGGCCACCAAATTCCTTTCGCCGGAATTTATTTTTCTTTCACGCACTGAATCCGGCATGTGCAGTCTGCTCCACATTTTAAAGGCGCGAGTGCCAACGACCCAAATCGCGCGCCAATGGATGCCATCAAAGCCGACAGAATGAGTCTTATTACAAACCGGCCCAACAAACCGCCCGGCCTTAAAGGTGACCCCATCTTCGGATGCATGCGCCAGTATATTCGCGATCCGCTGGGGTTTGTCGCGGATGCTGCTCGCGATTACGGCAGTGTCGTCTGCTTCCCGTTTCTTTGGCGCAAGGTCTACTTGCTAAGCGGCCCGGCTGACATTGAAGCGGTGCTGATGACTAATCACGCAAACTTTATAAAGACAGCACTTCTCCGCACCCCTGGTGTACAGCGCGTCATGGGAAACGGGCTTGTCACAAGCGACGGCGAGTTTTGGCGTCGTCAAAGGCGTCTGGCGCAACCGGCATTTCATCACGCGCGCATTGCGGCCTACAGCAATGTAGCTGTTCAGTTTGCCCACGAACTCCTGCAAGGTTGGCGCAATTTGGCCGTGGTTGATTTGCGCAAGGAAATGATGAAACTCACACTTGGAATCGTCGCCAAAACCCTCTTTAATGCTGACACGAAAGGAGAGGAAAACGAAATAGGCCAATCATTGGATACCTGCATTCGGTTATTTGCCACTCAATGGACATTGCGGGGAATTTTCATGCAAAGGTTTCCAACTCCAGATCGTCGGCGATTGTTTTCAGCCGCTGAAAAACTCGACCGCGCGGTTTATCGAATCATCGCTGAGCATCGCAAGATGGGCGATACCGGGGATCTCCTTTCGTTGCTGGTGGCTGCCCAAGACGAGGATGGGTCTCAAATGACAGATGAACAATTGCGAGACGAAGCAATGACGCTGTTTCTGGCCGGGCATGAGACAACGGCGATTACTTTGAGTTGGATCTGGGTTTTGCTCATGAAGTCACCCGAAGTGGAAGCAAAGCTGCACGACGAACTACGCGCCCTGCTGGATGGAAGGTTGCCAGCTTTCGAGGACGTTACAAAGCTCCGATACACCGAGCAGATCGTCAAAGAGGCAATGCGACTCTATCCACCCATTTGGGCAATTGCCCGCCAATCGCTCAACGAATTTAACGCGGGTGGATATCGCATTCCGGGCGGCTCGGAAATTATCATCAGCCAATGGGTGAACCACCGTAATCCCGCTTACTTCGACAACCCGGACAAGTTCCAACCCGAGCGCTGGACAGAGGCTTTTACAAAGCAACTGCCGAAATACGCTTACTTTCCATTCAGTGCCGGGCCGCGCAATTGCATTGGCAGCGGCTTCGCGATGATGGAAGGGATATTAATTTTGGCGACGATGGCGCAAAGCATTTCGCTGCGCCGCGTTTCAACGAACTTTGTGAGACCTTTTCCCTCAATCACATTAAGGCCCGAAGGGGATTTGCGTGTTACCGTGATAAGCCGGTGGAATGAGGGAAAAGAGGACGCGCAGAAGCCAGGATGCCCTGCTCGATGTTAAGCGTGGACTTGAGAGCGATGACGCCGGCGAACTTGAAGTCGATGATGCGCTGGCGGGGCGTTTGAATGGCCGCGCCGGTTCTCAATCTCACGAACTTGCAGAATCAAGTTGTGCTTCCTTCGTCGGACCAGACCAGTTTCTTCCGGCTCAAATACTGAGGGGGCTTTCGATGCCGGGTTGCAAAGACCGATCAATTGCCGCGTCCGGTCAACTGACGGATGAGGTCGGTCTCGGTTTTGGAAAATGGAGTTCCGTCAGCGCGGAAAATGTCGTGGAACCAGATCTTGGGCTCGGCGGCATAGGCTTTTTTCCAGGAATCCCACGGGTAAATTGTGTTTGACTTGCCGTTGACCAGTCCCCAACTCCACGCGGCCACGCCCGATTGTTTAAGCACCGGGAGGTTGCCCCTGAAAGTCGAGCGATGGCCCCGGGCCATATATTCCGTGCAAAGGACGGGACGCCCCAGCTTTTTTAATCCTTCAATCCGCGAGCGAAGTTCGCCTAGTTCTTCGTAGTCGTGAAAACTAATGACGTCCGACTCTTCCAATTGAATTCGCTGGATCGGTGTCAGATTCGTCAAATAATTCCCGCGCCAGACGCCAGAGGTCGCAGGCTGGGAAGGATTCGCCTCGCGGACCCACCCGTAGGTCTTTTCAAGCAACTGCGCGGCGAATTTTTCCTTGTCGGCCTCGTTGAGTTCGATCCTGGTCCCGTCCTGGCCGTAGGCCTCGCGGTTTGGGTTGTCCGGTTCGTTGAACAAGTCCCAGGCCAGAACGCGGTGATCGTTCCCATAACGACTCAGCAGGCCGATGACGTAAGGCTTCAGTTCATCTTGTTTTGCGGGCGATTCGAGATAGTCACGGCCCGGCGACTGGACCCATCCAGAATTATGGAGTCCCGGAACCGGCGCGGGCTGCCTGCCGGCTTTGGGATAAGGATGCCAAACGCCGTCGAAAATGACAAACAACGTTCTGATTCGGTGCTTGTCGGCAATTTCCAAATATTTGTCCACCCGGGAATAGAATCCGTCCGGATCCTCCCGCCAGGCGATATCGTGCAGGAAGACGCGCATGGTATTCATGCCGATGCCTTCCGCGTAGCCCAGTTCGCGGTCAATCGTCGCGGGATCGAAGGTCTCGGCCTGCCACATCTCAAGCTGGTTTACGGCCGTGCTCGGCACAAAGTTTGCGCCGACCAGCCAGGGTTGCCTCGCATACCAATCGCCGGCCCGCTGGGCCGACCAGCGTTCGGTGCTGGAGGGGCTGGCGGGGGCGGGAGCCGGATTCTCAGCAAAACAAAGATGTGTCCATAAGAAGGCCAGCGTCGCCAAGGCCGAACGGAAGCAAGCGGTTTTCATAGATGACAATGTCTCAAGTCGCGGCTGATGATATCTGTTGATGGAGCATCAATTTCCATTCAATGTTACGACATCTTTGCAAGCAAGCTTTATGAAGCACGCTTTATTGTGCATGGCAGCGGCTATTTGCCTGATTGGATGCGCCTCGAAGGGATGGAATGGATATCAGGGCAAACCATTTCAAGACAGCGAATATCGCGGCGGGCGACAAAGGATCCCAGGCCGGGTGCAATGCGCCTACTACGACCTCGGCGGCGAGGGCGTGGCTTATCACGACTCGGATGCGACCAATCACGGCAGCGGCGGATTGAATCCGGCGAATGGCCAGTATCTGAATGAATTCCGGATGCATGAAGGTGTGGACATTTCGTACACCAAATTCAAACGCCAAACCCAAATTGACGACAACCCTTACGACTTGGTGACGCCGCCCCCCAACCAGCTTTATGTCGGATGGACGGAGCCGGGGGAATGGTTCAACTTGACGGTAAACGTGAAGCGCGCCGGACGCTACGCGGTGGATTTGTTGTACACTTCCAATCGTGGCGGAACGATAGGGCTGGATCGGAATGGCGAACCGCTCGCGCCACCAATCAACATTATTTCCACAAAAAACGACCAGGAACCCATCGCCTGGCGGCAATGGCATCATTGGAATATTTTGCACGACGCCGCGGAAATCGATTTGCCCAAAGGGATCTCGGTCCTGACCGTCCACATCCTTACGAAAGGCAACATGAACCTGGCGTACTTCGACTTTCGTTTCCTTTGATGAAGTAAAGCTCCAAAGAAACGCCGCGTGTCTACTGACGGCGGCTGAGATTGAAAAGCTCTGCGGATGACATCGGACCGCTCCGCCTCGACGCGTGGCAGCCTCATCTAGTGCCAATCCAAGTCGTCCCGGCTCGGCAGCTTCGGAAACGGTTTGTGCGGCTCCTTCTGATACCAAAAGGCAACCGAGGCCATGTCGTCCTGCGCAGGAAAGTAGCGCCCGCCCGACTGCCAACCGAGCGCCTGGATGGTGACCTTAAGGTCATGATCAAACCGGACCGGGTCCATGATGTGCCAGCGGTAAAGACCGAATCGTTCCTGCGAGTCGTAAAGCCCGTCCGGCCGGATAATTTGAGGCAATCCGCTATAAGGGCTGCAAAACTCAGTGTAATGGCCTTTGCCGTTTGCATCGGGGAGTTCAAAGTCATAGGAACCGCAGAAATAATCTTCCGTGCCAGTGCCACAAATAGTTGGAAACTTCGTATCGCCATCCATGTAGAACTTGATCTCGCCTTCGCCCCACCAACCGGTATGATGGACGCCCACAGCCAGGTAAGTGCCGACATACTGGCCAACGCCCTCGACGCCATCCAGGATGGTGTAAAGGCCCTTTGTCTTCATAGGGTTCTCACGCCTGAACTGGGCATGGAAATAGCCCTCGTCGTCGGGAACCTCGGTCAGGGTGTAGTTGATCTGGTAGTAAATGGTCATTTCATTGTCGTCGAGATTCTCGATGGTGATTCTGGCCTTTTTGCGGAAGGGCATTTGCCAGTAGCAATTGAAGGCGCTGCCCGGGTTGACGCAGACTGGCAGAGAACTGATCCGGCAGTACCGGCCCCAGCCACAAGCGAAGAAGTCGCCCAATGGGCACTCCACCGAAGGCTCGGTTTCGTCATCCCAATAAAACCGCAGGATTTCAAAGCGGGTCTTGTTCAGCGGCGCCGGTGTGAGCCATATCTGTTGGATCGCGCCAGGCCCATCAATTTCAGCCAGGGTGACGACGGATTTGGCCGGCACGCGCACGAAAGGGGAAACTTTCCAGCCCTGTCCAAGATCTCGGGCGGCATCCAGGGCGGCGCCGTTGGTGGACATGCCCGCCATGCCCTTTTGCCCGGTGAAGTTTTCCGGACTGATGGAGCGGGTCTTTGCGCTCGAAGTCCGCGAGAGGTTGCCCAGGTTCATGCCGAGTCCATTAAAGGGTGAATCGGCTCCCGGCGCCGCCAAGACAACCGAGAGCGGCATAATCAAAATGCTGAGACGGAGGAGTGATTTCATGGTGAGGAGGGCCTGGTTGGATTTTGTGGTCGGTATCATGATCGTTCTTTCGAGTCATTGAGAGGGTTGTTTTCGGCTAGACTCACTTCCCAGGTGCCGGGCACCGGCGGGTTCTGCAGGGTTAAGGGACTCCGACTTGCTGAACCTCGGCCACAATAGCGCGTAAACGCCGACGACGACGAAGCAGAACAGGGGCACGATGAAGCCGCGCGACATGTCATATTTGTCCGCCACCGAGCCCATCAATTTGGGAAGCATCGCGCCGCCCATAATCGCCATAACGATGAAACCCGAAGCCCGTTTGGCCCGCACCCCGAGGCCGTGGATGCCAAGCGCGAAGATGGTCGGAAACATAATTGACATAAAAAAATAGCTCAGAAAAACGCAGATCACCGAGGGCCAGCCGAGTTTCAAAAATATCAGCAGGCACATTGCGACGTTGACAAAGCTGTAAACGCACAACACCACGTGGGCGGAGGATTTTTTCAGGATGGCCGCTCCAGATACGCGCCCGGCCAGGAAACACAGAAATCCGAATGAAGCCAGATTTGACGCCCCTCTGTCACTAAAATGCAAAACGCCGTCTTTGACGTCAAACCAGGTCTTCAACCAGCCGGAGGCCCAGGATTGTGGCAGGGCCGGGACCTCGGAGGTCATGTAGTTGATCAGGAAACTGAAAATGCCGGCCTGGGCGGCCACGTAAAAGAACTGCGCCAATGTGGCGGCGGAGAAATGGGGATGTGACCAGATGCTATGATGCGAAACGCCGCGCGCCGCGGGAATAAGCGCGACCGCCGCGATGACAATTCCGACAACCCCAGCGGTCCACAACGCCGTTTCCATGCTGGACGAACCGACGCTGAGAGTTCCGAGGATCACCCAAAGGATCATATCCAGGACGCCCACCAACACCGCCGCATTGCAAAGCAGCAAGAAATAAATCAAACCGCGAGAGAAGAGCCTTTCGCCCGCTGTCCCAGTCTCGTTGTCATCGATGTAATACTCATCCGCAGTTTGAATGTCGGGTACAGGGGCAAAGTAGAAGGCGATCGCAAGCGCAACGACGATGATCGCGACGCCTGCGTAAGGAATCCAGAGTGTCTGGCTGCCGGTGCTGTGCCCGGCGGCGTCTTTCGAATAAAAAAACATCGCGCCCGCGATGGGTCCGAAAAACCAGCCGATGCCGTTACACGATTGCGCCAGATTGATGCGCGTGGCCGCGAATTCCTTCGGCCCCAGCACCGTGGTGTAAGGATTGGCAATAGTTTCAAGAAAAGTCAGGCCGGAGGCTATCAAACAAACGCCGAGCAGGAACGCCCAGAAAGCCGCGATGTGCGTTGCGGGAATGAACCAAAAGCCTCCGCATGCCACCAGCAGGAGGCCGGAGATGATGCCGCCTTTGTAGCCCAGCCGGATGGCCAGCCAGCCCGCAGGCAATGACATCAAGAAGTAACCGAGATAATGGGCAAATTGCACCCAGGCGGACTGGGACAGCGTGAGGTGAAGCTCCTCCTGAAAATGCTTATCCATCACGTCGATCATTCCATTGCAGAACCCCCAAAGGAGAAAGAGCGAACTGGTGATGCAAAAGGTGAAAACAAGATTTTTGCCGTCCTCGGCGACAAACAGGCTCTGCTTTTTCAATTTCATTGTCCGTTGTTAGTTCGGGCTAAAGGCTGATTTAATTTTCACGATGAGTACCCCATGACGCAACACATTATCTCGTCAATCACCATCCGAGTTATTGGTTGTGATCACAACGGGTCTCCCAACTCGGATTGGGCCGACGCGAGATTGCCGGATGGGATAACCGGCAGAATGGCAGGTGCAAAACAGAAGCAAGTGGCATTCATATTTCATTGATGGATTGCTGAGAGTAATCGTTTACGTAAAAAGAATCAACGCCGAATTTTAGAGTGTTTATGATTGACTCTCAAGTGATTGAACCGCAGTATTTTGTGTATAGACGGATTGTTTGCTTTTCCCGTTGACGCGCGTAACGTAATCGTTTACTCTGCGAACCATGTCCAATCGGAAATTCAACCGACGAGCGTTGCCGTCGCGCTTGAAGGCAACTGTCACCATTAAGGACGTGGCAGATCGGGTGGGAGTTTCCACAGCGACGGTCTCGCGGGCCCTGGCCGGACAGGACGGTGTCGGCAAAAGGGTGCGGCAACTGGTTTCCGAGGCGGCACAGGATCTTTCCTATCAGCCTAATCGGCTGGCTCGGGATTTGCGCGTTGGTCTGCGCAAAGTCATTGGCGTGGTGATTCCTGATTTGCAGAATCCTTTCTTGACGAGTGTCGTGCATGGAATTGAAGCCGTTCTATGCCGCGCGGGATACAGTTTGCAGCTCGGACACTCTGACGGTTCGCCGGAGCTCGAACAAACACACTTGGGGGTGTTTCGGGGAGAAGGCGTGGCCGGTTTGATCCTTATCCCCAATAACGGCCCGGAAGCAAACTACGAATCGCTCCTAACCTGGAACACTCCCATCGTGGCGGTGGACCGGATGCCTCGCGGCCTTCACGTGGACCTCGTTCGCAGCAACAACCAGGAAGCAACGCGCGATGCGACCCGGCACTTGCTCTCTCATGGCTACAAAGAAATCGGTTTCATCAATGGTCCGGCTGAAATTAGCGTCGCTCAGGAACGGTTGGCCGGGTACTTGGAGGCACTGAAGGAGGCGTCGCTGACTCCCTTGGATTCGCTCATCATTAACAGCAATTTTCGCCACGAGGGGGGCCATGCGGCCATGACGCAGTTGCTCGACCTCCCCAAGCACCCGCGGGCCGCGTTGATTGCCAACAACTTAATGGCTTTAGGGGCGCTGCAAGCCATCCATGAACGCGGTCTCCGGATACCCCAGGAAATAGCTGTGCTGGGTTTTGATGACATGCTCTGGGCGACGTCGTTGCGTCCGCCGCTGACGGCGGTTTCCCAGCCCGCGGAGGAAATTGGGCGGACGGCGGCGCAGCTCTTGATGGATCGCCTCGACGATCCCGGACGAATTGCCCGGCAGGTGATTTTGTCGGCCACCTTGATTGTGCGAAGCTCATGCGGGGCGCACGCCTCGACTCCGACCGGGGGTTCGCCAAGCTCCGCCATCCAAAAAAAGGGTGCCCCTCTTGCGTCCGAATTGGCGGCGGACAAAGAACCGGGTAAACCCGTGATCGCCAATCAATCAACAACGCCAACGTCATCCCCCAAAGATCCCGATGCCATTGTCAGCCCGATTTCGACCGGATTTCCCGTCACAAACACCATCAAGCGAAGGAATTACTCACGCCAACAGTCCTGGCAACGCCTGACATAAGAATAAATGTATGAAAACATGGACCCGTCCTCACCCAGGCAGAAGAACCAATAATACTTCTATGACCAAACGATACATTGCAAAAGTAGCGGCGCTTCGCATTCCACACATCCTATGGATGCTCCTGATATTGGCGCTGGCGCCAAGTTTCGCCAGATCGGCAACGATCTATTATGTTGGGACAGTTACCAACACAACCGAAGTCATGAACTGGCTGACGCCAACCACCAAGAAAACCTACGATATTTACGGTGATGACAAATACGGCAACTACTGCGCGGTGGATTGGGCTGGATTCGGAACGTACACGCCCACTTCGATTAGTTTCGTCGCCGGCGGCGGCCAATATCGGCAGCCTGAATATCCTTTAGTCAATGATCTATTAGATGCAAGTCAAGGCAACGTAGGCCCAAACGAGTTAGTGAACAACAACCCTACAAACGCAAATGCCGGCATCGTTCTTGGCTATCACACATTTCAAGTCAATGAAGATCTGACCGGCATTGTTTTACGGGTCGGAGTTATGAGTGATCTTCTTGGACCAGAGGAAAGACCCGCGTCCGGCAATCAAGGGATACGCATTGTGCAGTATGCGGGTGGGTCCGCGCAGTCTGTGGTTGTGCCGAGTTCCTATACCGGCCCGCAGCCAAGAATGAGCTTTTTCGACATCATTGACGCGCAGGTCGGCGATCAATACAGCGCCGAAACTCTCCTGGACGTTGGAGACAACTTTTCCGGCAAACCAGGCATCGTGGGGCCGATGTCCTGGGATACAAACATGGCGGGCGCCTTTTCGAATCTTCCATCCATATTTACGAACTCAATCTCCGATGAATGCCTTGCGGGCTCCAGTTACATATTAAGTGTTTTCGCGGGTGGCGCGCCGGCCCCCTCTTATCAATGGTTCGAGGGCACAACGTCCATCTCGCACGCTACCAACGCTACTGTTATTCTACCGAATTTAACGGTGGCGGAAAGCGCCAATTACACAGTGGTCGTGACCACGCCTGCAGGGTCGATCACCAGCAGTCCCATTTCCCTGACCGTGGTTGCGACAAACCTGTCTTCACCGCTCACCAGCTATCGCGCGGCTGTAATGGCTGAACCGAGCCTGATTTCCTATTACACGTTCGATGATGGCGTGCTGGACAGTGTTGGCACCAATAACGGCGTCCTGGCTGGCACGCCAGCCGTGGGTTACTCCCTGGGCCAGGGAGTTGGCCGCGGTCTCGACAAAGCACTGAACCTGAGCGGGGATGGTTGTGTCGATCTTGGTCCGGTGCCGGCTTTTGCTTTCGCCAATGGAGTTGGAACCGTCGAACTCTGGCTGCGAACGGATTGGACCAACACCCCTGGCGGCAACCCCACGATTGTGGCCACGCGCGATAATACGCTGGGAACTGTCTATGACATCAACATGGACTCAGGCAAAGCTGCGATTGGCTTTTGGAACAATACGGACTATAGTCTCATCCCCATTCCCAACGCCGGCACGAACTGGCCTCAGTTCGCGGTTATTTTCACCAACAGCACCTGGACTGTCGTATGGGACGGGCAAGTGGCGGGAACCGACACGGAGGCAATTGGCGCCACATTGCCTGTCTCGACGCTCATTGGCGGCCAGAGTCTAACCAATGATCCTGACGCCAATGAATACTGGATGGGCGCATTTGATGAGGTGGCCTTTTATTCCAACGCCTTAAGCCCTGGTGAGATTCTAGCTCATTACAATGCTTTCACAGGCAATATTCCTCCGGTGATTGTAACGCAACCGCAGGGTGACGTCTTGCTAACGGGATTTCCGTTTACCCTGAATATAGTCGCCACCGGCGGAAATCACATCGACTATCAATGGTATGAGAATGGCGCTCCTGTCCCCTCTGCCACGACTAACACCCTCGTCTTTTCGGCCGTGGCTCTGTCCAACGCCGCAACTTACTATTGCGTGGTGAGCAATGCGGCGGGCGCCGTCACCAGCAGCCCCGCCGTCCTTCAAGTTACGACCGCCATCACCGCGGCGGTGAGCAATTACGAGGCGGCCGTCGAAGCCGAGCCCAGCTTGATTTCATTTTATACTTTTAATAACCTTACGGCTAATGACTCGGTTGGCCCCAACAATGGCACTAATGAGGGGGAGGTTGCATTTACTCCTGGATTCGGCGGCGGTCCTGACCAGGCGCTTTACCTTTCGGGATTTGGCTGGGTCAATCTTGGTTCAGTGCCGGCTTTTTCGTTTGGCACTCAGGGATCGGTGGAACTTTGGTGGCGGGCGGACTGGACGGCTGCTCCAGGCTACAATCCGTGTTTATTCTCAAGTCGGGATGACCACGTCGGTGACGTCAACTATAGCTTTCACATGGATGGGCCGTCCAAGAGTCTCATCGGGATGTGGAATGGCATTGCTTATGATACAATGCCCATCACGTTTGCGGGCACCAATTGGCATTACGCGGTCATAACCTTCAACTCGGGCACCTGGACTTTGTTTCTGGACGGTCAAAGTGCCGGCTCAATCAACCAAGTCAATAACGGCAATACAGCTCCATGCCAAATCGGATCAAGCGGGCCTTACGGACAAGAGTATTGGATCGGCGCTTTGGACGAGGTGGCTTACTATTCCACCGCCTTGACCGTGGGACAGGTGCAGTCTCACTACGGCGCGTTTCTTGCCAAGGTTGCGCCGAGCATTACCACGCCGGCGCAGGGGGGTGAATTTCTCGCGGGCAACACATTGTCTCTTTCGCCTGTTGTCGTTGGAGACAATTTGAGTTATCAATGGTACGATGGAAACACCGCGATAAGTGGCGCCAACGGCAGCACTCTGTCAATACCCGGCGCAACCAGTTCCGACAGTGGCAATTATCACGTTGTCATCAGCAATGCGTTTGGCAGTGTCACCAGCGCTCCCATATCCGTCACTGTTGACACGCCGGCGCCGGCGGATTACGACAGCCACATTCTGAAAGATGCCGGGTTGATTTCATTCTACACCTTTGACGAGTCCAACGCCAATGACGTCTTCGGAACCAACAACGGGACCTTTATTACGACCTCCATCTTCACTCCCGGCCTCGGCGGAGGCACAAATGGCGCCCTCTTGATGGATGGAGAAAACGGCGCCGTAACTTTCGGCAATGTGCCGGCGTTCAGCATTCCGCAGGGTATCGGAACCTTTGAACTCTGGCTGCGCGCGGACTGGGATACAAATGATATGAGCTACAATCCCGCCATTTTGGCGGATGAAAACACGGCAACCATATATGAAATCCACATGACGGCGGATAAATCGAGCATCCAGTTTATTACGACACCTGCCACCGACACATATCAAATTCCTTATGCCGGTACAAACTGGCATTATTTGGCGGTCGTGGTCGAAAACCCGTACTGTGCGGTGTATTGGGACGCCCAACTTGTCGGTTTGCAATATATAGGGATTCAGTCACAAGCATCTCAGCCCACTCAGTTGGGATCGGTTTTGCCAACGGGTTCGGATGTCTGGGTCGGCGCGATGGATGATCTGGCCATTTACGGAACCGCGCTCAACGCCACGGATATTTCCAATAACTACCAGGCTATGTTCGGAGGAGGCCCTCCAATCTTAAGCATCGTTCAATTGAACACTAATGTCGTGGTATCATGGCCCGGAGGCACCGGGGCCAGTTGGACACTGCAGACGGCCACGCAATTATCAGGGACCAATTGGACTGCGGCGTCCAGTAATTCGCCGGCGGTCTTTCCGATAGCCGGTGAGCAGCAGTTTTTCCGCCTCCAGCAACAGTAAATAGATGAGGTAAAAAATCTTAGGCAGCCATAAATCGGCGGACAGTGAGCGCTAGTCGCTCGCCGTCTGGTACAATGTTGTTTTGATATATGAACACGAAGATAAAGATGGCAGAGTCCAACCGCGAACGATTTCCCGATGGCGCGCGGTCTCGCCATTGCACGGTTGGGTTCACATTGATCGAATTGCTGGTCGTAATAGCTATTATCGCCATTTTGGCGGGCATGCTGCTTCCGGCCCTGGCAGCGGCAAAAGAAAATGCGAAGCGGACCAGTTGTATGAACAACCTCAGGCAAATCGGCATCTTGTTTCAGTTCTATACGGATGAATATCAAGATACTTTCCCGGGGCATTTCGGGTTCGATGCGGATGGCGCCAGTTACGACATATCAAATTTTTGGGCTAACACAATTGTCAACGCCAGCAGCACTTCCAGTGACAAATACGCCGGCTCGTTTCACTGTCCAACACTCAACGGCCCCGAATCCGCTGACGGGGTCATATTTCAGTGGCAGTTCAACGCGTTGGGTTTGGGCTATGGCTATAATGCCTTCTTCCTGGGCCTTTCACCGCATAACTCGCCAGAGGACGATTGGGGATACGTGTCCACCACCTGGTTCAAGCGCGCCCGGATTGTGGCTCCAAGCCAGTGTTTGCTCGTTGGAGATTGCATGAAGAAGAATTATCCCAGCCCCAGCGGCGCCTATAGCTTAAATATTTGGTGGCCGGATGCGGGCATGAAACAGGGCGACGGCGAGGAGGGGGTGGATATATTCCGGCACAAAGGTGTTGGGGTTGTCGTGTTCACCGATGGTCATGTTGAATCGCGCAAGGATGCGAATGTCAACCCGCCTGTCAGCGGCAGTTATGTCAACATCCAGTATTGGGACCCTTTGTTGCGGCCTCCTCCAGGCGGGTAATGCCGATGCGTTTCAACGAATGCCTGCATGCGCTGGCGAAAAGGGCGCGATCACGATTGAGTGATTTCGTAAGAGATATCGTTTATGGGACAACGTCAAGACTCAGGTAACGAAGGACATCCAAAGATGGGCTTAAATCGGCGTAAATTTTGCGGCCTAATTGGAGGAGCCGCGGCATCGTTGTTGGTTCCCGATTCGTCATGGGCCGCGTTTGGATTACCGGCTAATGAGTTTAAACAATGGCAACGTTCTCTTTTTTACCCAACCTTGCCGCGCCGGTATTCGTCGGACCGGCATGTCGATGCCCGGATGCACTTGGGTGGCATCGGTACGGGCAATTTCGAAATCGGCGCCGACGGTCAAGTGACCACGTGGCAGCTTTGCCACAATCTTCGCGAGGGCATCGTTCCGTTTTTCTTTGCTATTAAAGGGGAAAATTCCGCCAAATTGCTGCAAACCACCGGCGGACCCGAATGGCCCCGCGTCAAGCATATTGAAATGACAGGCGAGTATCCGCTGGGCACCTTGCGGTTTGAAGACAAGGATTTGCCTGTGGCGGTGGAATTAACCGCGTTTTCGCCTTTTTCGCCTTTGAACGTCGATCTTTCTTCGACGCCAGTGGCAATATTCAATTTTCGCCTTCATAATCCGTCGGCGCAAATGCAGAAGGTTTCATTGGCGGCCTTTATGGCTAATCCGGTGGGCTATGCCTCGATCGGTCGGATCGAAGAGTCCCAACACCCGAGCCTGGGCGGAAACGTGAACGAATCGTTTCAGGATGGGCGCGCGACCGGGTTTGTTTTAAGCGCCCGCCACGGCCGCGAACCGTCTCTGGATCGGCCCGTTACCATTTGCGTGCTGAAGGATTTGTTTGCCATGCCGCCGGACCCGCATAGCGGTGACAAGAACTATGCCTATGTCGCGCCGCGAGACCTCGCCATACCGCCACTGGACCGCCCGGAGGGTCTGACGGTGGAAGTAGTGGACGAGCCGCACGTTTCGGCCGATTCGTCCTCAACGGTCATTTGGCTCGAAGATGCGACGCCGGAAATTCCAACCGCATTTCTCCGCTCCGCCCGAGACGCGGTTCGTGCCGGGGCGATCCTTGTTTTTTCAGGGCGTTCCATGCCGTTGGTCAACGTCTACGCCAGCGCGGCTGACGTCGAACCACATGGTGAAACCACGTTGCGGCCCGATATCGTCTTTGAAGATTTCGAGAGCGGCTACGGGAAATGGAAGGTCGAGGGCACAGCCTTTGGCGCGACTCCCGCGCATGGCGGTTTTGAGGATCAACAGCCAGTCTCAGGTTTTCTTGGCCAAGGGCTTGTCAATTCATTCCTGGGCGGCGATGACACGACCGGGAAGCTGACTAGTAACACTTTTGTCATTGACCGCCATTTCATTCGGTTCCTGGTGGGCGGCGGCCATTATCGCGAGACGCAGATTCGGCTCGTGTCCAATGGCCGCGTCGAACGCGCCACCTCCGGCAAGGACAACGAGCGCCTGGAGTCGGCGGTGTGGGACGTGCGGGAACTGTCGGGCCGCGACGCGCAGATCGAGATTGTTGACAACCAGAAAGGCGGTTGGGGCCACATCAATGTAGACCAAATCGTTTTTTCCGACGCGGCAGGTGATCGCGAGACCATGGACCTGCTCGGTGAATTGCTTCCGATTCGCTGCCGCAGCGTGCGCGAAGGCCAACGATCGGTCGAGTTTGAAGACCTGAAGCGTTGCCCGGGCACAGAGGAGACCGTCGGGCCTTCTGGGTTGACCCAGTTCACTCGTGCCTACGGCGCGGGGAAAGTGGTTCTAATCGGCGGACAATTATTGGATTCGGCGCATAGCGATTCGACCCGCGTGCGCCAAGAGGCGTATTCCATCCTTTGCGGTCTGGCGGGTGCGACTTATACGATGACTGACGGACAATCGGCTAAAGCCCCGGGGTTTGGCTCTCTGGCTTTGGCCGTCTTGGCGGAGAAGACCACGGGGTTGGCGAGTTTTGAGGATTGGAGCGCGGTGTGGGAGCAATTTCGGACCGAGGGAATGCTCCAGCCCATGGAAGGTCAATCAGGCGGGCCGACTGCCGCCGGTCGCACGACAAATTGCGCGCTGGCGGCGACGGTTTCGGTCCCACCCGGCGGGACCCTCGAGATACCTTTCTTATTGACGTGGCATTATCCGAATCAATACAGCGCCGATGGACCGCCGATGGGGTGCTTTTACGCGACTCAGTGGGCCGATGCCCGCGCGGTGATGAAGGCCGCGGCTGGGAACTACGATGCCTGGCGCGCGGAGACAGAATTGTTTCGGCGGACATTTTATGACAGCACGCTGCCCTATTGGTTGCTCGACGCCATTACGGCCAACGCCGCTATTACGCGGCATATTGGGGTCGTTTTTCGGATTGCGAATGGGGATGTCTATGGTTGGGAAGGATCCAATGGCTCCTGCCAACCCACCTGCACGCATGTTTGGGGCTACGAACAAGCCCTGGCCCATCTTTTTCCCGAATTGGAAAAGGAGATGCGGCGAATTGATTTCAAACATCAGCAGGAGAGTGACGGCGGAATCCACAATCGCACGGAAGTTCCGTCTCCACCTCATCCCACGGGCGAACGGCCCTTCGCCGATGGCCACGCCAGTTGCATACTCAAAGCGTACCGCGAAGCGTTGAATTCCCCGGACGATTCGTTTCTCCGGGAGTATTGGCCGCATGTAAAACGGGCGGTCGAATATTTAATCGCCCGCGACCAGACCGCTGCCGGCGGAACCCCGATGGGTGTGTTGCAAGACGACCAATGGAATACCTACGACGAAGCCCTGAACGGAGTGACGACATTTATCAGCGGGTATTACCTCGCCGCTTTGCGGGTGGGAGAGGAATGGGCGCGACGCCTCGGAGACACAGAGGCGGCGGAGCGATTTCGCCCCATCTTCGAAAGCGGGCGAGCCAAGCTGGTCGAGCTTTGTTGGAACGGCGAGTACTTCGAGCAGCATTTGCCCGACTACGCGCAGCGACAAGGCCAGGTCGGCCCGGGTTGCATGTCGGATCAACTCATCGGCCAATGGTGGGCGCACCAACTGGGCCTTGGTTACCTTCTGCCGGAAGACAAGGTGAAATCGGCTCTGCGCTCGATTTTCAAATACAATTTCAAGTCTGACCTGACCGGATGGAAACATTCGCCGCGCGCGTTTGCCGGCGACAAGGACAAGGGACTGATCATCTGCACGTGGCCCAAAGGAGGCCGCCCCGCCAGCGTCATGCTTTATTCCGACGAGGTCTGGACCGGCATTGAATATCAGGTCGCCGCACACATGATTTATGAGGGGTTCGTGGACGAGGCGTTTGCCATCGTCAAGGGGGCGCGAGACCGTTACGATGGCTTGCCGCGTCCGCCCATCGGACGAAATCCGTGGTGCGAAATCGAATGCGGCGGGCATTACACTCGCGCGATGTCATCATGGTCTTTGCTTCTGGCGCTTTCTGGATTTCAATGCGACGCGACGCGCGGCGCCGTGCGCTTCCTGCCGCGATTCAAATCTGACCCTTTCAAATCCTTCTTTACCACCGCCCAAGCCTGGGGGTCATTGGGCCAAAGCTGGGACACGGGAACACAAAAAACGGCGATCACCGTGGCCGCGGGCACGTTGCGCGTTGCGACCTTGGAGTTGGCTTCGCAAAACGGAAAGATTCTGACGGCGGCAGCCGCTCTCGCGGGCAGAACTTTATCACCGACGCTCACTGCCGATGATGCGCGCGTTCGGCTTGCCTTCGGAGAAACTGGCATCACGGTCCGCGCGGGAGAAAAATTGGAAATCACCTTGTCATAAAATCAATGCAAATGTGACCATTGTATTCCGGTTGACTTCCAAATGAGCGTGAGACATATTTGTCTCACGATGAAAACAGCGACCGTCAGAGACTTACGAAATCACTTTCCTCGTGTGGCCGCATGGATTGAGGAGGGCGAGTCCGTGGATATTACCAGATCGGGAAAGGTGATTGCCAGACTGATGCCGGCGACTCGCCAAACACCGCGTAAATTCAAAATGCCGGATGTCATGGCGCGTTTGCAAAAAACTTTCGGTGATTCGTGCTACGATTCATCGGACATTGCGCGGGGTCTTGAACTCAGTCGCGGTGACCTTTCATGACAGCTTACCCGGACACAAGTTTTCTGTGCGCCTTTTACGTGAAGCAGACAAACTCCCCTTCAGCCGCTGCGCATGCGGCAACAATGCGTGAACCGCTTCATGTTGCGGCTTTTCTGGCCTATGAGTTTCGCCAGTCGCTTCGTTTTCAGACTTGGAGGCACTCCACTAATCCGCGCGAGGGGATCGCCCCAGCGGATGCACAAGCGGCTCTTCTTCAGTTTGAGACTGACTTGGCAAATGGTGTTGCTGTTTTAGCACCATGCAACTTTCAGGAGGTGTTTCGCATGGCAGAGTATCTCTCGAAACAGCACACCTCTGCGAGTGGGCATCGGAGTTTTGATCTTCTTCATGTGGCGACCGCATTACACTTGGGAGTGAAGGAGTTTCTAACGTTTGATGTGAATCGGCGCAAATTGGCTGCCTCTGAAAGGCTTAAGTTGAAGCCCTGACCCCCTGGCTTTGCCGCCTGGTTATCCGCACCCTCGACTGGAGTCGGCCTCATTGTTAGGAGAAGAAAACCAAAATTGCCCTGTGTTGGTGGTGAAAACGCTTCCGCCAATCCTCCTCATGAATAGTTCTGCTTTTTGATTGTTTCGCGCGGAGACGAACCGCGTGGCGCGGGTCGTTGCGCTCCGCCCCGCTCAGGTGAAATTGTTGCGCGAAGAGTGAGCCGAACGCGCCACCCGTCATTATGATCGGACCCTCCGCGCCGAAAGGCCCGCAGGTGCCTATGGAAATGGCGGCGGACAGCGGTTTGAGAAGCGCGACCTTGAGTTCAATGCGGCTGCGACCCAGCAGAATGGCTTCCAGCGCTTCGGGAATGCCGTGCCCGCGGATCTTCTCTGAACCAAAGCGCGCCATCAGTCCGATGATGAGCGCCCCCGCCAGCGGGACGAACACAACCCAAAGCCCCAAGTGATTTCCTTGCGGCGCGGCCGCGACAGCGGACCAGCGATGATAAAAAGCAAGGGGATAGTTAGAACCATTGGGAACAAAACGTCATGCGCCGATTGCTCCTCTATTCTTTGATCCTGACGGTCTTTGAGTTGGGCATCTCGCTGTTTGCCCCGTCCCGTCGGTGCGCGGATCTACTGGGACTGGAGACGGAAGAAGGTGTTTTCGCCGCCCACCGCGCTGGTAAGCACATAATTGGCGCCGACAGTGGTTATCCCGCTGGTGACGTTGTCCCAGGTTTCAGCGGGCAGCTTTGTGCTGGTTTGCAAATTGAAATTTCCAGCCGCTGTCGGCCATGAAACGGCCACGGTGCTTGCGTTAACTCGTTCAATGGTCAGGACAGGCTGGTTGGTGGGCGTTGTGCCTGTGCCTGTGATCTCCAGGCTGAAAAACGTGGAGCCGTAAATGCCCTGGCCCACATAGCCGGCGGGGAAATTTGTGCGCGCAAAGGTTCCTGAAAATGATGGGTAGGACAATACCTTGAAGGTATCGCCCGTCGCGGGCACGAAACCATTATTCAAATTGGCGCTGACCGTGCCGCTCAAGACCGCGCTTGCCTGGAAGGCGATGTTACCATAGGCGGTGGGGCTGTTGAAGCCGAAATTCAAGACGCTGGAAGATTGAAGACTGATAGCGCTCACTGTAAGTGTCCCCTCCTGCGAATCCAGCGTGCCCGGGTCTGTAAAAACCGCAGCCGAGATCGAGGAATTCCCTGTCCCGGGCCGCTGGCTGATCGTGCCCGGATTGATGATATACTCGTCACCTATGTAGGAGGCAATTTGATCCCCGGAAGAGCCGTAAAAGTTGATCTGCCCTTGATTGTTAATCCCCCCGTTATACGAAGCGCCGTTATTATTGTAGAGAGCAAGTGCGGCGTTGGTCAGGTTGATCGTCCCGGAGTTGGTCAAGGGGCCTTCCACGGAGAACTGGGAAGCCACATTCAAAACCCCGCCGCCCTTCACCGTCAGCGAGCCGGTGACTGCCAATGCTCCGCCATACGCGTCCAGCACGGCCCCGTTGTCGACCGTGAGCACCGCGTTGATCGTGCTGTTGTTGGTCACAATCAGCGTGCCCTTGACCTGGTTGGTCCCCTCCGCCAGCGCTATCCCTTCGAGCGTCAAATTCGTGATCGCGCCGCCTTGAAAAGCCGACCCCAACTCCAGCACGCCCCCCGTCAGGGACAGATTCGTAATCGCCACTTCCGTCAATAATAAGTAGCCCGACGTAAACCGATATTGGCCCGGACCGTTCAATACCGGAGGCGCTCCCACCGTCAACGGAGCGCCGGCGGTGTTGCCGCCGAGAAATTCCAGGATCGTGCCCAGGGCGGCGTTGTAGGTGCCCTGCAGGCCGCCCGCGAAAACATTGATCGTGCTTATCCCCGTGCCGGCCTCCTGGTTCACCGTACCTTGGTTGATGAAATACTCATCACCTATGTAGGAGGCAACCTGGTCGCCGGAGGCGCCGCAAAAGTTGATCTGCCCTTGATTGTTTATTCCCCCGTTATAGGAAGCGCCGTTATTATTGTAGAGAGCAAGTGCGGCGTTGGTCAGGTTGATCGTCCCGGCATTGGTCAGTGGACCTTCCACGGAGAACTGGGAAGTCATGTTGAGCAAACCGCCGCTCTGGACCTTTAACGAACCGGTGATTGACAACGTTCCGCCAGATTCGTTGAGCACGCCCCCGCTGTTGACCTGCAGAGTTTGCACGCCGGTCGCGCCCCCAACGGTCAGACTCGCCGCGCTCTCAGTATCACTAATATTTACGATGTACGTGCCCGCGGCAGTGATCGTCGCTGTGTCGCCGGCGCCGGGCACCTGATTCGGACTCCAGTTGCCCGCAACATTCCAATTGCCGCCCGCGGAATTGTTCCAGGTAATGGTCGCCGCCCAAACGGGAGGCGCGCTGTAGAGAAGAAAGGCAAATGCGAACGACTGAATCAAAAGGCGCCCTGCGATGTTCATAGGATTGGGTTTCTCGAGTTAGTTGGCGCGGGATGATGAGGGACGGAGGGTCCCAACGACAAGTTCAAAAGCGATTTCATTTGGAGCGTCGCCTGAGACGCCCCAGTGATCCCGGCGGCCGCGGACCGGCGCACAATCACGGAGTCGCCGCGACGGGTTTGAGTTCGATTGATCTCAGGTTGATCGGCTGCCAACCGCTTTTCACCGGGTGAACCGCCAGCGTGGCCGTCCCTGAGGCGGATATTTCGGCCACGCCCAGGTCCAGCGACTTGTAATCGGAGTAGCTGGCGGTCTGCGGCGCGGCGCAATGGATGGATTGTCCGCCAATCGAGATGTCGAACGATCCGCTCGCAGGCGCGGCGACTTGGGCAATGATGTCAAACTTGCCCGGGGCGCGCACTTTGAATTCCCAATCCACCCAATCCTCCGGATTGGTCCAGTAACCGATATTCTTCTGCTCCGCGCCCTCGCACTGGATTGTGTCCCCGTGCAACTGCGCCTCGACGGCGGGCAGCGTGACCGATCCGTCGTGTTGCTGAGAGATGAACACGGGCGAGATGTTCAGCGCCCTGTTGAATTGGGCGACGATTGTTGAAGAAATCGGGTCTGGGCCGGCGCTGGGAACGGCGATCGTCAGGCCATCTTCGGTCAACCTGGTGCGGAGGGACTTTTTTTTCGCGCCGCTGAGCAGCCATGCTTTGCGGGGCTTTGTTTCCAATCCGGGCACGGTCAAGAGGCCGTTGGTGGGCCAGTCGAACACGTGAAAGTAGAGCGTGGTGTCGGCGCCGTCGATTTTCGTCGTGCAGCGGCCCCAGGGCAATTGACGGTTGAAGGGACTTGCGGTTGTATCGTAAATGGCCTGGCTGTTGACCTGCATCCACTGGCCGATGGCCTGGAGGCGTTCGACGGATGCGTCCGGGATCAAGCCTTCGCCTGTGGGGCCGACGTTCAGGAGGTAGTTGCCGCCCTTGGAGGCGATGTCGATGAGGTTGCGGATGAGCGTCTCGGTCGATTTCCAATTGTGATCCTGCTTCTTGAATCCCCAAGTGTCGTTCATCGTCATGCAGGTTTCCCAATCAACGCCCGGACCGTAGCCGGAGGCGGGGATGAATTGTTCGGGCGTTCCGTAATCCCCGATCTTCGGCTGTCCGGGGTCGGTGTGGCCGCCGACGCGGTTGTTGACGATGATGTCCGGCTGGAGGCCCCGGACGTAATTGTAAAGGTCGACGCCGCGGTCGTAGGTCCAGGTATTCTCCCACTGGCCGTCAAACCAAAGAATGCCGATCGGCCCGTAGCCGGTGAGCAGTTCCTTAAGCTCGCCCTTCATGTAGGCGACATAGCGATCGAAATCGGGATTGGGACTGGCCTCGTCGTTCCACGGTTTGCGCGGCAAATAATCCGGGTGATGCCAGTCCATGATGGAATGATAGAAGCAGAGCTTGATTCCCGCATCCTGGCAGGCTGCGGCCAGTTCCTTGAGCGGATCGCGGCCGAATGGCGTCGATTTGATGCACCAATCGGTCAGCGCGGAAGGATACATCCCGAAGCCCTCGTGATGCTTGCTGGTGATGACGATGTATTTCATCCCGGCATTCTTGGCCAGGGCGACCCATTGCCGGGCATCGAACTTTACCGGGTTGAACTGCGGGACAAGTTTCGCATATTGCGAATCGGGGATCTGCATGTCGTTCATGATCCATTCGCCCGCGCCGGAGGTTTCCTTGCCGTCCCATTCGCCCGCCGCCTGTGAGTACAGGCCCCAATGAATAAACATCCCGAAGCGCGCCTGGCGGAACCATTTCATCCGTGCGTCGTGTTGCGCCGGCGTTTCGTTCATGAATGATTGCCCTTCGGGCTTTTCATCGCCACGGCACTGGCTGGCGGCGCAGACGAGCAGAGCCAGGGCGGTCGAGTACGAGATGCGGTTAATCATGCTGTTTCCCGGACACAGTAAAATGGCCGCAGCGCCTGGATCAACTTTAAATTGCGGCCGACCGCCCGTTTGAGAAAGGAAATGCGTGCGCCTGAATCGTTCCGCAATCCAGAGGGAAGTTTGCCGAAGGACTCGGGTTTGATGCTAAAAAAGTATCACCGTGGGCAGAGGTTGGGATCGGGACAGTCGTCCAACTTCGTGAGGAGTTTCGCCACCGCGCGGCGCAAATCATCAAGGTGGAAAGGTTTGTACAGAACGGCATCGACCGGATTGCTCCGGCAGGGCTTGTGAGTGTGAGCGGTGATCATGAGGATTGGTTGTTGGGGCGATATTTTCCGTATTTTGACGGCAAGTTCGTCGCCTTCAACAAAGGGCATGCGCAAATCGGTGAGCACCAGGTCAAATTGATCCTGAGCGAAGATTCGGAGCGCCTCGGCGCCGTTGTTAGCCTCCACGACCTCGTGCTCATCATGACAAAGAAGACGCCGGACGGTTTCTCGAACCGACCGCTCGTCGTCCACCAGCAATATGCGCTTGCCTTGAAGCGCGTCCTGTAAAGTATCCATTTTCTGGCCTACCAAGAGCACGTTCCTTGCCATCGTGAAATTGAGAATGGCATCCGGGCGCGGGGGGCGTTTCAATCGGCCGCCTTGACCATGTCTTGCACCAAATCATCGACCGTCCACTTATTGCCGGCAATGATGTTGCGAATGCGGCCCTGGGGGTCCACGACGACCGTGCGCAGGTTGTGCCCGACGCTGGCGCCTTCGTGCCAGAAGTTTTCCCCAATTTGGTCGGTCAGGCCGCTGATTTGCGCCTCGTCTCCGGTCAGAAAACTCCAGTGGTTCGGATCGTAATGGGCCGCGATCGCGTAGGTGAGCAGCCGTCGCGGCGTGTCGTTTGCCGGGTCAAACGAAATGGAGAGAAGTTGCCACCGTGAGGGAGCGTTGGTCATGCCGGACAATGTTTTCTCCGTCTCGGCGAAGTTGCTGGTCATGCGCGGGCAAAAGTCTGGAAAAGGACAACTTGTGAAAAAAAAAGTGAACGCCAGCACACTTCCCTTGAATTGACTCAGGCGCACCGGACGCCCCAATTCATTTGTAAATTGGTATTCCGGCAGCAAATCGCCTTCATCCAACGGCGCAAGCGCGCGCGTAAAATGAATCGGGCTTTCCGGCGCGAGTTTCACTGGTGGAGTATCAAGTTTGGTGATGTGCTCAATCCAACCGTGCGTTGGTGTTACAACGAGGTTAAATGTGATGGCATCGCCCGCGGCCAATCCGCGCAATTGGTTGGTGTCCTGGACTTCAAAGGGCATCGTCATGGCGGGCATGTAGTTCGTGATGGCCTCATGGCTGATGACAACCGTCTTGCCGTCCGGTTCCAATTCCTTGACAATTCCCTTGGCCGCAAAGGTTTGCAGGTTTGCCTGGCCGGATTCCTTTCCGCATCCGCAAAAAAAGGCGCAACACGGACAAGATAGAAGCAGCAAGAGTAGGATAGTTCGCATAAACAAACAGCAATTGACTGTGCCTGTTTCTTTGTTAGAGTCGGTCGAATTCGCAACTCGTCAAACTCGCGAGGAAAACAGGATAATCTCAATCTTTTATGGCAACGGCATCGTCTAAATCACACAAGTACGTTTATCTCTTTGGCAACAAAAAAGCCGACGGCAACGGCGGCATGAAGCCGCTATTGGGCGGCAAAGGCGCCAATCTGGCGGAAATGACCCGCATCGGCTTACCCGTGCCTCCAGGCTTCACGATTACGACGGAAGTCTGCACGTACTATTACGGCCACCACAAATCCTACCCCAAGGAATTGTGGCCGCAAGTCAAGGCTGGGGTCATCAATACCGAAAAGATTCTGGGCAAGCTCTTCGGCGACACCGAAAAACCGCTGCTCGTGGCCGTCCGTTCCGGAGCGCGCGATTCCATGCCCGGGATGATGGACACAATCCTGAACCTCGGCCTCAACGACAAGACCGTCACCGCCCTGGCAAAGACCAGCGGCAACGAGCGCTTCGCCTGGGATTGCTATCGGCGCTTCATCCAGATGTATGGCGACGTCGTCATGGGCGTCCAAAAAGCCGCCCACGAGGACCACGACCCTTTTGAAAAAGTTATTGACGGCCTCAAGGGCGAGCTTTTTCCGGGAAAATCGCACGTCGAGGACACACTCGTCGACGCGGCCGGACTTCAGGAGTTGGTGCGCCGGTTCAAGGCGCTCATCAAAGAGCGGACGGGCAAGGAATTTCCCGCCGATCCGTGGAAACAACTTGAAGGCGCCATCGGGGCCGTCTTTGGCTCCTGGATGAATGACCGGGCCATGGTTTATCGCCGCAAGTACAATATTCCCACGGAGTGGGGAACAGCCGTCAACGTTCAATCCATGGTCTTCGGCAATACGGGTGATAAGTCCGGTTCCGGCGTGGCCTTCACCCGGGACCCGGCGTCCGGCGAAAAGGTGTTTTACGGGGAATTTCTCATTAACGCCCAGGGCGAAGATGTCGTCGCCGGTGTCCGCACTCCCAAGCCGGTTGCCGAACTGATCAAGATCATGCCGGAGGCCGCCCGGGAATTGGAACAGGTCCGCCAGACGCTCGAAAAGCATTTCCGCGACGTGCAGGATTTCGAGTTTACCATTGAGGACGGCAAAGTGTTCATGCTCCAGACGCGCAACGGCAAACGCACCGGGCTGGCCGCCGTCAGGTTCGCCGTCGAAATGGAGAAGGAGGGATTGATCTCGTGGCAGGAGGCCGTGCACCGCGTTCCGGCGGAACAGTTGGACCAGGTTCTTGCGCCGGTCTTTGATCGCGCCGCCATCAAGTCCGCCACATGCATCGCCAAGGGCCTTCCCGCCGGCCCGGGCGCGGCGACGGGGAAAGTCTATTTCAACGCCGATCGCGCAGTGGAAGCGGCGCACCGCGGCGAAAAAGTATTGCTCGCCCGCGTGGAAACTTCGCCCGAGGACCTGCGGGGCATGATCGCCGCGGAGGGAATTTTGACGGCGCGGGGCGGCGTCAGTTCGCACGCCGCGCTGGTGGCGCGGCAAATGGGAAAAGTCTGCGTGTGCGGCGCCAGCGCGTTGCAGGTGGATTATCAGGGGCGCACAATGACGGTCAGCGGAAAAACGTTTAAGGAGGGAGATTTTCTCTCGATTGACGGGACATCGGGCGAGGTCTATGCGGGCGAATTAAAAACGGCGCACTCGGAAATCATCCAGGTGCTTATCGCCAAAACGCTCCAGCCCAAGGAAAGCCGCATCTTCCAAGATTACGCTCAACTCATGAAGTGGTGCGAGAAAGCCACTCGAATGCACGTGCGAACCAACGCGGATTCACCCGAACAAGCCGCCAACGCCATCGGCTTCGGCGCCGTCGGCATCGGCCTGTGCCGCACCGAGCACATGTTTTTTGAAGGCAATCGCATCGATGCCATGCGCGAAATGATCCTGGCCGACAATCTGGAGGACCGCAAAAAGGCGCTCGCGAAACTTCTGCCTTATCAGCGGGAAGATTTTGTCGGAATCTTCCGCACTCTAAAAGGGTTCCCTGCCACCATCCGCACGCTGGACCCGCCCCTGCACGAATTCCTGCCGCACGAGGGAGCGGCCCAAAACGACCTGGCCGCCAAGATGGGCGTGCCGGTCGAGAAGATCGCGCGGCGCGTGGCCGAACTGCACGAGTTCAACCCGATGCTCGGGCTGCGCGGCTGCCGTTTGGGCATCGTCTTCCCGGAGATCACCGAAATGCAGACTCGCGCCATCATCGAAGCGGCCGTTCAGGTGCAAAAGGAAGGCATCCCGGTCAAGCCGGAGATCATGATCGTGCTGGTCGGTTTCCCGAAAGAGCTCCAACTGCAATTGGAAGTCGTCCACAGGACGGCGAAACTGGTTCAGGAAGAGACCAAAACCAAGGTCAAGTATTTGGTTGGCACCATGATTGAAATTCCGCGCGGCGCGCTGGTGGCCGATGAGATCGCCAAGGACGCGCACTTCTTCAGCTTCGGCACCAACGACCTGACGCAAACCTGCCTCGGCATGAGTCGCGACGATTCGGGCCATTTCCTGCCGAAATACCAGGAACTGGAGATCGTAAAGCAGAATCCTTTCGCCACCATCGATCAAAGTGGTGTCGGAGCGCTTATCCTGATGGCCGTGGAAAAAGGGCGCAAAACGCGTCCCGACATCAAGCTGGGAATCTGCGGCGAACACGGCGGCGACCCCGCCAGCGTGAAATTCTGTCATCGCGCCGGTTTGACCTACGTCAGTTGTTCCCCCTTCCGGGTGCCGATCGCCCGACTTGCCGCCGCGCAAGCCGCCCTCGAAGACATCAAGAAGCCCAAAAAGAAATAGCGCCCATAACAGCGGGATCCGTTAATCCTTCTCGCCGCCCTCCCGCATTGCGGTGGCGGAGAATGGTTCGTTTTTGAAAGGGATGAATGGGATTTTACAGGATAAAATCTTTCACAGGCTGCTTTTCCATGTTGACTTCTGTCATGTAAAGCACTATTAGATGTGGGCGGTCTTTATTAAGACACAAGATGTTGTGGACATGTGCTGAACCGTGTGCGATCTAGTTCAAATGTTGGAAACGCCTAATGATCAAGTGCAAACGCAGGAAATCGACCCTCAAACGGAAAAACGATTTCTGGTGCGCAAACGCGACAATCGTCTTGAAGAGTTTGATGGGGCGCGAATTTTCCTCGCCATCGAAAGCGCCTTCATAGCCCACCACGGCATCGGACAGGGTAAAGCGCTGCCAGAAACGGCTCAATTAGCTGTCAAGAATTGCGCGGACGGTGTGGTCGATCAAATTCTCAGCCAGGCGGTCCATGGAGAGGTATTGGAGGTCGAGCGGATTCAGGATGCAGTTGAGAACCAATTGATGGTTGCCGGGCACCTGGCCGTAGTGCGATGCTATATCCAGTACCGAGATCGGCGCCAGTCGACACGAACAGAACGCAAAGACCGCGCCCGGGACGCCAAAATTGCCGCGCCTGCGGTTCCACGCCGGGCGGCGGGAATCCCGGCATCGGGGCTGTTGAAGTCCATTTATGGCCAGGCGTTGCCGAAATCCCGCGCGGGGGAGACGATGGGAAATGTCACGAGACGCCATTTCGATTGTTACCTCAATGTGGGTGAATATCTGCGATGCTTCACACCGGCATTGCTTGACTTTGAATCAGAACAGCTCGCCGGGGGCCTGTGTTTGGAGAGGGATTCCCACCTGGCCCCGGCTGGATTGGAAATGCTTTACAACCAGTTTCTGGCGCAAGAAGACGGACGCCGCTTTGAAACACCCCAATATTTTTGGATGCGCATCGCCATGGGATTGGCCCTGGCCGAACAGACTGCGGCTGAGTCGCGCGCCTTGCAGTTTTACGAAGCTCTTTCCACACTGCGTTTCGTTCCCTCGGAGGCCATATTAACTCATGCGGGCACGCCGCGTCCGGCTTTGATCGGCTATGAGGACGCGGCTGGCGCCTGTGACGCCGAACGCCTGGAGATTTGGCACCGGAACGTTTTGGATCTTTTGCAGGATCCGTCACCGGTTTTCATGAGCGGCCTTTGGGTTCCCGACCTTTTCATGAAGCGCGTCCAGCAACAGGGCCAATGGACGTTGCTCGACCCGGCGGAGGCGGCGGAGCTGAATCGTTGCCACGGCGCCGACTTTGAATCGAAGTACCGGGATTATGAGAAGAAGGCCGGTCACGGCCAGATCGGGTTCGCCAAACAAAGCAATGCGCTGGAGTTGTGGCAAGGCGTCATGGGATCGACCCTGAAAACCGGGCAGCCCGGGATCGTCTTCAAGGACGCCGTTCACAATTGCGCCCCGCAAGATCACGGCCAGGCTTATCCAGAAATCGGCATGGCGCGCCCCTCGGGAGCCGTCAATCTTGCCGCCCATGTCCGCGAGGGGGGAATGGGATTGGACGTGGGGTTATTGCGGGGGACGATAACGGCAGCGGTGAGGATGCTCGATAACTCCATCGATGTCAGCGCGTACTCCTCGGATCGGATGCGCGCCGCAAGCCTCGGGACGCGGGCCATCGGGCTGGGCATCGTTGGTTTTAATGAAACGCTGGCGCGCCTGCAAATCAGCCTCGGCAGCACGGCTGCGGCGGAATTCGCCGATTGGAGCACCGAACTGGTGTCCCACTGCGCCATCCTGGCATCGGCTCAATTGGCCCGGGAGCGCGGTTTCTTTCCGGGATATGCCGGGTCGCGATGGAGCGACGGAATTTTGCCGATGGACGCGATAACGCTGCTCGCCAAAGAGCGGGGCTTGGTTGTGAATTTGTCCGCTTCCATTTCGCAGGATTGGGAGCCGGTCCGCGCGACGATTCGCGCGCACGGGCTTCGCAACGGCGTCATAATGACAACCGATACGCTGGATGCCCCGGCGAGAATTGCCGGCGTGGCTCCTGCTCCGGCGGCGGCGCAGTCCGATCCATCGCTGTCAATAGAATGCGCGGCCCGGCGTCAGAAATGGAGCGACGTGGACCAGACGCTCACGTTGCACATGAGGAGCGACACAACCGATCCCGGGTCCTTCCACATGCAAGCCTGGGAAAAGGGAATCAGCAGAATCCACCCGCGCGTACCGGGGCGGGAAGCGAAGTGCTCGGTGGTCGCCGCCGCTTGACGTAGGGTTCCATACGACAGGAAAATCAGGCAAAAAAACCGCGAAATAAACTTGAAAATTCCCGCGCCTCCTGAGATGATGAATGGTGGATAGAGCGCTGCGGGCGCGAGTTGTTCTTTGCCAGCGAATTTGATTTTCCCTGCCATGCTCGTGATTAAAAACAAAGTCCTTGGACCGTAAATCAGTCCATTAGGAGCCTTAACCTCGATTGTGGCCGACAGGCCTTTATTGGACGTCGTAAGCGATCGACTCGGCTCTATTTGTCTACTAGCAGTTCAAAGGAACTGTTTATACACGGCATTACGGCGGGGGATTTTTTTTCCGCGCGGCAATCTTCATTCCAGTGACCGGATGCCAGGCCCGCACCGACTTTTGCAGGCTATTCCATGCGCCTTGGGTCGAGGCAAACGCTTTGGATTCCATTTCGTGGTTTCGTGGTAGAGGGCCAACACCCGGTGCCCTCTCGCCGTGACCTCCATCCCGCCGCCCTTTCTTCCGCCTCGTTTGGCACGGGCCAGGTTGGTCGTCTGTTTCAAAGGCATTTTACCGTTGCTGCGGAGGCGGATCAGCGGCTATTTTTCCGCATGCCGATTTACGAGTTTCATTGCGGGAAATGCGGGACGGACAGCGAAATCCTCATCCGTTCCAGCAAATGGACGGGAACGCCTTGTCCCAAATGCGGATCGAAGCGGTTGACCAAGAAGTTGTCCGTCTTTGCGTCCAGTGGCGGGGGCGATTCCCCGGAAGCGGACGCGTGCAGCGGAAATCCGCGTTCGTGCGGGATGTGCGGTACGGGCCGTCCGCACTCACATTGATCCATCGCCGTTTAGTACCCGGCCGGCCTCAACATGCGACAAATCCGGCACTGCCCAATCCGGTTTGTGCAGCGCCAGTTCTTCGATTAAGGCGCCTCCGGTCGCAACGGCGAGGACTTTCGCCCCGATGGCCCGGGCGCACCGGATATCCAGGGGCGTGTCTCCAATCACCAGAACCTCCTCGCCGCGCAAAGGGCGCCCGAAACGCTCGCTGCCGCGCCCGTGGGCCACGGCAGCGATCTGGTCACGCTGCTCATGGTCGTCGGCAAAGCCGCCAAATGGAAATTTTTCCCAAAGGTTGAATCGTTCCAACTTGATGCGCGCGCCCTCCTTGATGTTTCCTGTGAGCAAACCTATCAGCGGCGGTTCGGGTTGGTTTTCGAGGGCTTGATGGAATTCCAGCACGCCCTGGCAGGCGCCGCCCTGGCAATCTCCGATCATCGTGCGCAGCCACCCGAGGTAGGCGGCAAAAAAACGGTCGAAATGGCCCGGTGACGGCTCGATTTGGTGCAGGGTAAATATTTCGCGAACCAGCGAGACATCCGTGCGACCGGAGAATTTCATCCGCTCAGTCCCTTCGTGTATGCCAAATTCGCTGGAGAAAGCGCGCGCAAACGCCTTGATTCCCACACCGCCCGTATGGAGCAGCGTTCCGTCAATATCAAATAAAACCAGGCGGATCATGACTGCCTCTTCCACCACAAATCGAATTGATAAAGCGCCGCCACGATCAACGCGTGGCGTATCCGGCCCGAGGCGACCAGCTCCGGCACTTCCGCCAGCGCCACCAGCCGGGTGACGATGTCCTCGGAACTGTCAAAATGGACCGGCTTGACGTAGCGGCAGTTGCGGACACAGACGGTAAAACAGACGTTGCTCATGATGGCCGGGTTCGGAAAAACCTGGCCGATGATTTGCGGCTGTTCACCTTCGTAACCGGTCTCCTCGAGCAATTCCCGGCAGCCGGTGATTTCAGGCGAGGCGTCGGCGGCATCCATGATCCCCCCGGGGATTTCCAGTTCGACCGTTTCGGAGCCGTGCCGGTACTGTTCGACCAAAACGATGCGCGCGTCGGCAGTCAGCGCGATGATGTTGACCCAGTTGGCCGAATCAATGATAAAAAAATCGTGCGCGGCGCCAGTCCTGGGCGAAAGCTTGCGCTCCTCGCGCACCGAAAAGACGCGAAAATCCCCCAGCCGCCTGGAGGAAAGTTTGCGCCACGGCTCGATCATGCGCCCTGCGCCGCCGGCACTATCTTGATACTCTCGACGGACGCCCGCGCCGTTGGACGGCTGTTTTCGCCGCCGCTGCCCCGCGTGGTCGGCGTGTCGCCGATTTTGCCCAGGACGTCGTCGCCTTTGATTAACTTGCCGAACGCAGTGTACTGGCGGTCCAAAAAACGGGCGTCGGCCAGGCAGATAAAAAACTGGCTGCCGGCCGAATCCGGGTCCTGCGACCGTGCCATCGAGACGACCCCCCGCACGTGCGGCTTGTCGTTGAACTCGGCCTTGACCTTGTGACCCGGCCCGCCCGTGCCCCACTGGCTCTCCGCCTTGGAGTCCTTGGTGAGCGGATCGCCGCCCTGAATCATGAAGCCCTTGACGATCCTGTGAAAGCAGGTGCCGTCGTAAAAGCCTTTTCGGGCAAGGGCCTTAAAGTTTTCGACTGTTTTCGGCGCGACGTCGGGCCAAAACTCGATGACCAAATCGCCGGCGCTCGTCTTGATGATAGCAACTTCGTTATCAGCCATGGGGCCAATCTACTGCACCGAACTGGCGGGCACAATTTTAATGCTGATAATTCCCATCCGTTTGTCGGGCCGGTCGGGGGGATGGGTGGGAGTGGTGGCGATTTTATCCAGCACATCGAATCCTCTGATCAATTTTCCAAACGTGGTGTATTGGTGGTCAAGTTGAACGGGGTCGCCATGACAAATGAAAAACTGGCTCCCGGCGGAATTGGGGTCGGACGAGCGCGCCATGGAAATAACACCGCGCACGTGGGAATGATCATTGAATTCGGCGTCAATCGAATAACCCGGGCCGCCCTGGCCCCACGCCGCTTCATCGTTTGGGTCCTTGGTGTTCGGATCCCCGCCCTGGATCATGAAACCCCGAATGACCCTGTGAAAACAGGTGCCGTCATAAAACCCGGACTTGGCCAATTTCTTGAAATTCGCGATCGTTTTGGGCGCCGCATCCGTCCAGAATTCAACGACCATGGTTCCCTCGGTGGTGTTAATGACCGCCACTTCGTTGGTATCAGCCGTTTTGGCGGGCGGTTGGCTGGTGGGGTCAGCCGCAAGTGCGTCATGCGGGGCGCAGAGAGCAGCCAGCGCCAAGCCAATCAGGAGCGAAGGAATTTTTCCGATATTTTTCATATAAATTTGTCCCGCAAATTACCCAACTCCCAACCGTACGCAAGACCTGAGTTGACGCAATCGTAGGGCACCGCCGGAATGACTTGAATTCATATTGGATTGAAGATAGTCACGGCTGCTTTATGAGCGCACTAAAACTTCCCCCGCTGCAGAACAGCCTCGTGTTCCCGGCCAAGACGACGATTGCGGCGGTGGTGGCATTGGTCGTCGCCCAGCTTGTGGGATTGCCGGAAGCCTACTGGGCGCCGATTACGGCTGTGGTCGTCGTTCAATCGGACTTCGGCACATCTCTGACCACGGGGTGGCAACGGCTGGCGGGAACCGCCTTGGGAGCTTTTGTGGGCGCGTTGCTGGCGACATATCTCGGCCAGGGTGTGATTGTGTTTGCACTGGGCGTCTTCGGCGTCGGCCTGATAGCGGCAGCTCTGCGACTCGGCCGGCCGGCAAATCGCTTCGCCGCGATTACGATCGCCATTGTCCTGCTCATCACGCGGGATGGACGACCCTGGATCGTCGCGCTTCACCGGTTCCTGGAAGTTTCAGTGGGAATCTCTGTGGGACTGCTCCTGAGTGCCGTGTGGCCGGAGAAAGAGACAAGAGACGCGGTAAAAGCGTAGAACCCGCGGCAATCAAAATTTTGCGGCGAACTCCCGCATTTCGACGCGTCTTATGCAACGCGTCGGAGGGTTTATTTCAGGCGCCAAGTGATGCGCGCCTTGTCCAGATCGTAGGGCGACATCTCCATTTTGACCCGGTCGCCGACAGTGAGGCGCACCCAGCGTTTGCGCATCTTGCCGCAAATGGTGGCAAGGACGAGGTGTTTATTGTCCAGTTCGACACGAAACATGGTGCCGGGAAGCACCGTCGTGACGCTACCTTCAACTTCAATATGTTCTTCTTTCATGTTTAACAGACCGCCAACTGGACGAACCAACAAAAATGCGGGGCCCGATTCTCACCGAACCCCGCAATGAAATCCCAAAGCGCTTAGTAGCGATTACGGCTACCGCGGTCGCCGCCGTATTCACGGCGTCCGCCGCCACCGCCACCGCCGCCGGGGGCGCGTTCTTCACGCGGCTTGGCAACGTTGACCGTGAGGGCCCGTCCGTCCATATCCTTGCCGTTGAGGGCGTCGATGGCTTTCTGGGCTTCCTCGGCCGTGCTCATGGTGACGAAACCAAAACCGCGGGGACGATTGGTCATGCGATCCATCATCAGATTGGTTTCAGTGACCGTGCCGTGGGCCGCGAATGCGTCCTGCAGCTCATTTTCAGTGATATTGAAGGAAAGATTTCCGACAAATAATTTATTACTCATACAATGTTTTACTGTCCGACAAACCGTAGCTTTCTGGAACTGTTCCCGAACGTCGGGTCTAAAATCATCACTGAACGAGGTTCACTTGAAGATTCACCATGCCCTTGAAAGAGACAAGCTATCCAACAGACTAAGTCAAAAGATGACAGGTTCCGGCGGAATGGCAATAACTATCGTCAACTATTTTTCAAACCCGATTACCTCCGTTTGGAAGCAATTCTGCCCCCGGCATTTACAAAGCCCTCATTCTATCGTATGATAGTGGTCCCTTCGGAGAAACTGACATGCCGCAGGTGAATAAACTGTAAATGAAAGTAAACATCATGGGCGATAGATCTCCGAAGTCGAATCAGAAAAAATCCTCACAAAAACAGGCCAAAGCCAGCAGTGTCAACCAGAAGAAGCAACAGGCCGTGGCGGCCAAACAGACGACCGGCAAAAAAAAGTAAGCGACCGTGCATCGCTGTCTCTCCTGACGCGAAAAACAGGAGAGACAGTTCTCGCCTCGCCCTCATACACTCTCAGTTCAAGGGCACGCCGCGACGGATGTAGGTCGGGACGTCGAGGTCTTCGCCGTGGCGGATGGTCGGTTCGCTCTTTTCAAAACGGCCCTTGAAGACGATCTCCAGGGGCAGCTCTCTTTGCAAACGCGACGGCCTCTTGCGCGAATACCCCGGGCGGCCTTTGAGCAATTGCTCCCGCTTCTCCTCCGAGAGCGACGGCGGCGGAGCAACAAATCTCGAGACGGGCCGTGTGGTTTCGGCGGAATCGACAAACTCCGGCGCCGCGGCCTTTTCCGGCGCGACTTTTTCCGGCGCAGGCGGCGGGGAGGAGGCAGGCACGCCGTCATGGCAATGACTGGAGGCGATCAATGTAACGGAGAGCCGCCCTGCAAATTGCCCGTCGATGGCCGCGCCCAGAATGATGTTGGCGTTTTCGCATTGTCGGCTCAACGGGGCCATCAATTTCTGGATCTCGGTCATCATTAAATCGGGCCCGCCAACGATGCTGACCAGTAGCGAATCGGCGTCGCTGAGAATCTGCCCGCCGTCAAGAAGCGGATGCGCGGCCAATTTTTCCGCGACTTGCTCCGCGCGCCGTTCGCCGGAAGCTTCGGCGGTGGCGAAGGAACTGGAAGCATGCCGGCCACGGGTGACGGAACAAAGGTCGGCGAAATCGACGTTGATCAAACCGGTGCGGGCGAGCAAGCGCCAGATTCCGCGCAAGCCCTCGGCCAGGAGCCCGTTGCTGATTTTGAACCCATCCACAACGCTGGTTTTTTCGTCGATCAATTTGAAAAGTTTCTGGTTGGGCAGGCAGATGACAGCGTCGGCAGCGGCCTTGAGTTGGTGAAGACCGGTTTGCGCCTGAAGCTGGCGGCGTCCGCCCTCGAATTCAAAGGGCAGTGTCACCAGCGCCAGCACGAGCGCCCCGGTTTCGCGCGCCACCCGCGCAATGATCGGCGCCGCGCCGGTGCCGGTGCCGCCCCCCAGGCCTGCGAGGAGAAAAATAATGTCCGCCCCGGAGCAAAAGCACTGGAGTTTTTCCAAATCCTCCTGCGCGGCGGCGCGGCCAACCTCAGGGTCGCCGCCGGCGCCCAACCCGCGCGTGCGTCCGGCGCCCAGAACGAATTTCACCGGGGCGGCGCAAGCATCCAGACCCTGCGCGTCGGTGTTGATAGCCATGATGTCCACGCCTTCGAGCGGGGAATCGGCGGCGTATCCCAGGACATTGCAGCCGGCCCCGCCGATGCCAAATACCTTGATGACGAGTTGCTTTTTGATCGGCGGTTCGCTTTTTTTCTTGGTGGATGCGGTCATGGTCACCTCCTGAAGATTTCGACAAACGTTTTCTTGATTCCTTCGGTAAAGCCGCTGGCCGGCTTAAGTTTGGTCTGCAACGAACCGAATTTGACCAGGCCAATGGCGGTCGCGAATTCCGGCTGGTCCAGCGCCGATTTGAGCCCGCTGATGGAGTTGGTTTTGCCAGGAAACGCGGGCAACTGAAAGATGTTGCCGGCCATGGTTTGTATTCCCGGGATGCGCGCCCCGCCGCCGCAAACAAACACGCCGGCCCGCAGCCGGTCCAGCAACCCGAGGTGTGAAAGCTCGGATTCGATCAACTGGAAGGTTTCTTCCAGGCGCAACGACATGATGCGGCGCAGATGCTCGAGATTGAGGCTCTTGGGCGGCAGTCCGAGTTGGCCGGGGGATGAGACGGTCTGGCCTTTGCAGGTACCGTCAAGAACGGCCGAACCATGTTCAAGCTTCAACTGTTCGGCGCGGCCCAGGGGAATCTTCAAACCGTAGGCCAAATCATTGGAAATGTGGTCTCCGCCCACCGCCAGCACACCCGTGTGCTTGATTATCCCCTCGGAATAAACCACGTACTCGGTGGTTCCGCCGCCCAAGTCGATGACCAGCGAGCCGAGTTCCTTTTGTTCGTTGGTAAGGAGCGCCAGCGCGGAGGCCAACCCCGTAAAAACGATTTCATCAACCTCCAGTTGCAGGGCCTTGACCACCGCGATGCCGTTCTTCAAACGGTCGACCAGCCCGTGAACCACGTGCATGTCGACTTCCACCCGCGCTCCGTACATTCCCACCGGGTTGAGGATGCCGCTCTGTCCATCGACGTGAAAATGCTGGCGGATCGCGTGGACGACGGTGTTGTCGGCGGGAAGGTTGATCGCCTTGGCGTTTTTCATCACGTCCTGGACGTCCTCGAGCGTGATTTCGCGGTCGGCGGAGGGCACCGGGTGAACGCCATGATTATTGAAGCCGCGAATGTGGTTGCCGGTGACGCCGAGATAAACGCTGCGAATCTCCACATTGGCCATTTGCTCGGCTTCCACAATCGCGTTGCGGACGTCCTCCTGGGCCAGCGCGGCGTCGGCGATCTCGCCTTTGCGCACGCCGCGCGAGCGGGACTGTCCCAGGCCGATAATATTGAGGGCCTTGGCGGCGTTGATCTCGCCGGCAACGACACAGATTTTTGAAGTGCCGATCTCCAGGCCGACGATGATGGATGCGGAATCAAACATGTTTTCTTTTGGTTCGGGATGGTTTAGCGGGGCGCGGCGGCACCGGCGGGAAAGATGACGCGGCGACCCAGCGCACGGGAAGATTGTTGGCAATGGAAAGGTCCAGCGAAGAGATCGCCTTGCCCCATTTTTGGTATTGATCGTAAATGAGACGCCACCGCCGCAATTGCGTGTCGAAATGGCTGAGGGAAAAGGTCACTTCGGCCCCTTGACTGGTGGTCACCTGCAACACTTCCGGCACGGAAACATTGATGCGCTGCAATTCGACCATTCCCGCCATCGGCGAATGATCGAACTCACGCACCAGGCGCAGCGCGGCCTGGATTTGCGCCGAATCAACCGGCCGGCCCAATTGCACGTCGCCGGGCTGCACACCCACAAGAATGGGCAGGCGCTCGGTGGCCGGCGGCGGCGCGATGCGCCATCGCGGGTCCAACGGTTTCATCGTGTAACCGTCCTGGTCGAAGTCAAAAACGGCCTGCGTCAAACCGCCACCCGGAAGGCCGAAGGTCACGATGGTCTGCGCCATGGGCTCCCGTTCGCTGACGTTGAGTTTGAGCGTGCGCGGAAGGACCCGTTCGACGGCGACAAACTCAATCGCCGGATGCAGCTCCAGATCGCGCTTGACGCTCATCAAATCCAGCGCCATGAGATTCTGGCCCGTCTTGACCAACGCCCATTGCCGGATTGTCTCGTCCGTCAGCACGCCGTCGGTTTGGACTTCAATCTGCTGGATGGCAAAGGTATCGTTTTTGTAGATCAGGCGGTCCAACAGCCACTGGCCGCCGCGCCACAAGACCAGCCCGATCACTGTCAAAGTAAAAATGGCGCTCAGTCCAATCCCCAGGATGCGCATGCGTTTGGCGCGGCTCTGGCTGGCGCGCATTTTCACGTCCAGAAGAAATTCCCGCTCCGCCCCGCGGCGATTTTTTGGTTTTTTTAGGAGGCGGTGAAACATTTATTTTTTGGACGCCCGGTCCAGGGCCATGTCAATCATTCGTTGGCACAGTTGCGCAAAATTCAGGCCGGCGGCGGCGGCCGCTTCGGGCAGGACGCTGATCTCGGTCATTCCGGGCAGGGTGTTGACTTCCAGCACAACCGGCTCGCCGTTGCCCCGCACCATGACATCGACGCGCGCATAGTCGCGCCCGCCCACCGTGCGGAAGGCGGCCATCGCCGCGGCCTGGATTCGGGCCGTGACGGACGGGTCGAAATTGGCGGGACAGATATGTTGGGCCGCGCCCGGCGTGTATTTGTTTTTGTAATCAAAGGTCCCCTGGCGAACGCGAATTTCCACCACCGGCAACGGACGATCCCCCAGGATGCCGACGGTCGTTTCGCGGCCTTCGATTTTTTCCTCCATCAAGACCCTGGAATCGAACCGAAAGGCCTCTGCGAGGGCGGCCTCCCATTGTTCGACCTTGTCAACAAATTGTAACCCGATGCTCGATCCCTGGCATACGGGCTTGAGCACCACGGGGGGGGTCCATCCGCCGGGCCACGGGGCCCTGTGCGTGTCAATGACTTCAAAGCGCGCCGTTGGGACGCCCGCCGCGACACAGCGCCGCTTGGTCAGCACTTTGTCGAAGGCCAGCCGGCTGGCTTCCGGGCCGCAGCCCGTGTAAGGCACGCCGAGCTTTTCCAATTGTTCCTGCACCGTGCCGTCCTCCCCGTAGGAGCCGTGCAGCGCCAGGAATACGACGGCCGTGCCGGACGGCAGTTGCCAGGAAGGTTCCCGGGGATCGACCTGGTGGACGACGTGGCCGAGGGAACGCAAGGCCGCGGTCACCGCCGCGCCGGAAAGCAGCGACACTTCGCGCTCCTCGGACGGCCCGCCGAGCATCACAGTGATATTGAGGTTGCCGGTCATTCGCCGATGATTTCCACTTCCTCCCGCAATTCGATGCCGCGTTCGGCCCTGGCGCGCGACTTGATGAACTCAATCAATTCGAGCACATCGGCCGCGGTGGCCGAGCCTTCGTTGACGATAAAATTTCCGTGCACGGTGGAAACGGCGGCCCCGCCGCGGCGCGCCCCCTTCAATCCCAGTTCATCGATCAACCGACCGGCGGGGATGGACTTGGAGGGGTTCTTGAAAATGCAGCCGGCGCTTGCTTCCTTGGGCTGCGATTGCCAGCGGGATTTGTTGAATTCCCCGGAGCGCTTCGCTATTGCCGCCCTGGAATCGGGCTGCCCTCGGAAAGTCGCCGCCAGCACGATGTTTGTTTTGAAGAGCGGGCAGGATCGGTATTCGACGGGCACTTGCGCCACGTCGCGCTCCTCGACGTTGCCGGCCACGTCCATGAATCGCACGTGCGTGACGACGTCAAATGTCGCGCATCCCATCGCGCCGGCGTTCATCCGAATGGCCCCGCCGACGCTGCCGGGAATGCCATCCAGAAATTCCAGGCCGCCAAGGTCGAGCTGGCGCGCTTTTGCGGCGACGGCTTTGAGGCGGGCGCCGGCGCCGCAATGCAGCGCGACGCCGTTGGCCTGGATTGTCGAGAAAGCCGGATGCGCCAGGCAAATCACAACGCCGCGAAAACCGCCGTCGCGAACCAACAGATTGGAGCCGCGCCCCAACGTCAGGAAAGCGACGTTTTCGTTTTGGCAACATTGCAGCGCCGCCCCCAGCTCCTCCTCGGAGGACGGTTCAACGTACACGTCGGCGCAACCGCCCACGCGCAAAGTGGTGTGCCGGGCCAGCGGCTCATCCTGGCGCATCACGGCCCCGGGCATTCGCGCTTTGAGAAGCTGGTATAGGTGGTCGCAACAAGTCATCGCTTCAACAGTTCGACACTCCGATTCTTGGCGTCTTGAGCTTCAACGCGGCGGCTCGCGCGGATTGTTCTGAATCAGCGCCCCAATTTAAAATTTTCTCAGCGATCTCGGCCGCCGCCCCGGGCGTGTGCCATGCGGCCAGCGCTCTTTGCATCGCTGAGCGCTTCAACGTGTCGCGCACCAGCTCCAGTATCTCACCAGCCAACTGGCTGCCGGTGGCGGTGTCCTGTTGCAACATCCACGCCGCCCCGCTCTGCACAAACGCACGCGCGTTGAAATACTGGTGGTTGTCCGCGGCCGCAGGGTACGGAATCAACACCGCCGGTACCCGCCGCGCCGCAAGCTCAGCCAGCGACGAGGCGCCCGCGCGGCTCACTGCGACGTCCGCAGCCGCCAGCGCCGTCCCCATTTCGTCAAAAAAAGCGCGGACCAGCGCAGGCACATTTTGCGCGGCATAACCGGCGCGGACTTTTTCAAAATCGCCGGGGCCTGTCAGGTGCATAAACTGCAAGGCCGGGACTGCCTGGTGCAGTTGTGGGACGATATTCAAGATCAGTTCGTTTATTTTCGCGGCGCCCTGGCTGCCGCCCATCACCAGCAATACCGGGGCATCCACCGCCAGCCCCAGGGCCTGGCGCGCCTGCACCGGCATGAGCGGCGTGCGAAATTGCGGGCGCACGGGCATTCCCGCCACTTCCACGCGTCGCGCGCGCAACTGGGCCATGGCCGGCGGGAAATAGACAAATGCGCCGTCCACCCACGGTGCCAGCCAGCGGTTGGCGCGGCCCGGGATGCTGTTGGATTCATGCAGGAACGTTTTCGCGCCGCAATTTCTGCCGGCAAAGACGGGCGGGGCGCTCATAAAACCACCCATCGCCAGGACACATTTGGGCCGGCGACGCCGAAAATACAACCGCGCCAGGCGATAGGATTTCCAAAATCCCCATAGAAAACTCATCCTGCCCCCGCGGCTCAAACCCACAGCCGGAAGCGTCACCATGTCCATGCCGGAAATGGAACGGATGGCCTGTTGATCCACCTCCTTGGGCGAGACCATCAACGTCACATCGCAACCGCGCAACCGCAATTCCTCGCCCACAGCCACTCCGGGAAAAAGATGTCCCCCCGTTCCGCCACACGCGATGGCGACCGATTCGGAAAGGGCGTTTTTCGCGGGGGTTTCAGACATTGGGTTTCTCCGGAGCGGATTCAAAGGGGTTGGTTTTCCTCTCGACAGGCTCGGAAGCGAACCGGGCAATGCTCAACAGGAAGCCGATGGAGACGAGCATCAGCAGCAGATTGGAGCCGCCATAACTGATAAAGGGCAGCGGCATCCCCTTGTTGGGCAGCAAACTGGTCACAACGCCCATGTTAATGAATGCCTGAAAGCCAATCATGAAGGTGATGCCGGCGGCCACCAGCATGCCAAATGTATCGTTGGAGCGATGGGCAATATAAATGCCGCAGACCACCAACGCGATGAACAGCAGCAACACCGTCACGGTCGCCACCAGCCCCAATTCTTCGCCGATGATGGAAAAAATGAAATCGGTGTGATGTTCCGGAATGAAGCCCAGTTTCTGCCGTCCGTTTCCCAGACCCAGCCCAAACCATCCGCCCGAACCAAGGGCGATCATCGCTTCGTACGCCTGATAGCCGACGCCCTGTTTGTTTTGCTCCGGGTGGATCCACGCCATGATGCGGCGCAGGCGCATCGGGTCGTGCAAAAAGGAAACAGCCAACCCACCGATCAGCAGCAGGGCCGGACCGATTATCAGGGAGAGCCGCGCGCCGGCCACAATCAGCATCACTCCGCAAACCGCCGCCAGCAAAATGGCGCAGCCGCGGTCCGGTTCAAAAAAAATCAAGGCCAGCACCGGAAGCGCGACGCAACCGGGAATGAGCAGCCCTTTCTTGAATCCGCCCATCTGCCGATTATATCGTTCCCCATAGAAGGCAAGAAAAAGGATCAGCGCCAATTTGGCCAATTCGGAAGGTTGAAAATGGGGCAATCTCCCAAAACCGATCCACCGCCGACCGCCTCCGCGAAGGACACCGATTCCAGGCACAAAGACCAGCACAAGCAGAACGGCCGCCGTTCCCAATATCCAGGGCGAGATTCTCTTGATACGACGGTAGTCGCTGGAGGCGGCAGCCACACAGCCGATCGACCCGACAAAACACCACGTCAGTTGCGAGAGCAGAAAACTGGCGCCGGCCTGATGACTGGGGCCAAGCGCAGTCTTGCCCGTCTCCATGTTCATGCTCGAGCTGTAGAGCATGACCATTCCCAAGCCGGTCAGTACAGCCACACAAAAAATCAAAATGGTGGTGGCCCATTTCATCTCGCGTGGTCGGGATACAGGCGTCAGGCGGAGGGTTGCCTGGCACCCGTCCCGGAATTTTTCAAACTTAGTTCGCGACGCCCGCGGCCGGCGTGGAAATCGCCGAGATGGGACCCGGGGTCGGAGAGGTCGAAGCCGAGGCGGGAATGGTCTCGGCGCCGGCCGGCTTGGGCGTCGGCATTTTCAATTTTTGCCCGACACGGATAGCGGTCGTCTTCAGATCGTTCAATGCCATGATCTTCTTGTAACTGGTGCCGTGCGCCCGGGCAATTCTGCCCAGCGTGTCGCCGGATTTGACAGTGTACGACGTTCCGCCGTCGGAGCCTGCGTCAACCGGAGCCGCGCCCGCGCTGGAACTGGCGGCGGCGATCGCGCCTGTGGAAGCGGGAATCTCCAGTTTCTGTCCGATCTTGAGTTTCTTGGGGCTGACGCCGGGATTGGCATCCATCAGGGCTTTGATCGAGATTGAATTCCTCCGGGCAATCGCGCCCATTGTGTCGCCCTTGGCGATGATATAGTCTTTGCCATTACCCATGCCGGTATCGGCCGGAGCAGGTGTGGCGGGCGCCGTCGGAGTAGTGGAGACCATGGGGGTGGACGCCACGGCCGGACTCGGCATTGGCTGCGGCGTAACTGCGGGCATCGTGGCCACGGCCTGGTTTGACAACGAGGCGGCGCTCACCGGTTGAACCGACGGATCGGTGGCGGCCATGCTGTTTGACGGAGAAGTCGTATCGCCGCCGGCCTGGCTTAATGCCGGGTCCTTCGCCTGGTCTTTGCTGGTGTCCTTGCAACCTTGCAAGAGCATGCCCCCGATGAGAACGACGTGAACGGCCAGGATCATCAGGACTTTAAAATAGAGACTGGTTTTTCCCCTGGGCGGTTGAGTGCCCTGGGGTACGAGTGGACTTGGTGTATTCATAATTGCGTGTTCAATTTAATTTTTTTTGAGGTGTGTTTTTGTTTTTTGCACCGGGGTTTTCCCTCGAAAAACCCCGAGGCAAAGAGGAAAAATCTAATAAATCGTTCATTTTATGCAATAAATCGTCTTCTTTCCGCTCTCGACATCTTCTTTCCCGGCTCCCCGCATTCGCGTACTGGCCTGTATCTTGTGGTTTTGGGGCCGAACCCCACAACCTATTGAGCGCCGCGGGCCTTGAACCAATCCAGACAAGATTTCGCCCGCTTGGGGAGTGTGTCGAAAAATCATCAACGCTCGAACAAGCTGGTGAATCCAAATCTACGCTGCTTTGAAATAGAGCCCTCTCTGTTTCTGGTCCCGTTTGTAGCAACGAAGCGTCCGACTTGCAAGCGTGAAAATCATATTGCGCCGAATTTTTTTTGTGGCGGCGATGGTTCATCGGATTTTTAGTGTGCTCAGGGCCACCACGGCGCAAAGCACGCACAAAATATAGAATCGCGTCACCACCTGCGATTCGTGCCACCCCATTTTCTCGAAATGATGATGCAGCGGAGCCATGAGAAAGACGCGCCGGCCCTGCCCATATTTTCGTTTGGTGTATTTGAACCATCCCCGCTGGATGATGACGGAGGCGGCTTCGGCGACAAATACGCCGCCCGCCAGCGCCAGTACCAGCGGTTGATGAATCAGCACGGCCACCATTCCAAGGACCCCGCCCAACGCGAGCGAACCGGTGTCGCCCATGAACACCTGCGCCGGATGGCAGTTAAACCACATAAAACCGAGGCTCGCCCCGATCATCGCGGCGCAGAAAACCGTCAACTCGCCGGCGCCGGGGACATGAGGAATTTGCAGGTAGCCGGCGGCCCGGGCGTTGCCGGCTGCATACGTCAAGACGAGAAACACAAATGAGACGATGGCCGTGCAGCCGATGGCCAGGCCGTCCAGCCCGTCGGTCAGGTTGACGGCATTGGAACTGCCGACAATGGTGAAGGCTGTCAATAGAACGCCGACGATGGCGCCCACGGAGCCTTGAGCGACGGGAAACTTGTAAAATGGGATCATGACCTGGCTGATCAGCGCGGTGGTGGCCGGCAGGCGCCAGAGGTAAACGGCCACAAAAATCGCCAGGACGCCTTGGACCCAAAGTTTGATGAACTCGCGTACTCCCTTGCTGTTTTGCTGGGTGATCTTGGCGTAATCGTCCAGAAAGCCCAGGCCGCATAGCACCACCACTGTCAATAATGTCAATTGAATGAGCGTGTTCCATTGCGCCCACAGCAGCGTCGTCACGTCGAGCACCAGGACGATCATCAGCCCGCCCATCGTGGGTGTGCCGCGTTTGCCCTGGACCCTGGCTTGAAGGTTCCCGGCCTCGGCGGCGCGGTCGGAGTATTCCTGGCCGAACCTGGAATTCCTGAGCCACAGAATCACGCGCGGACCCAGCCACCAACTCAGCGCCAGGGCCGTCACCGCCGCGCCCGCGGTGCGGAAAGCGATGTAGCCGAAAAGCCGCAACGGCGAAAGCATCTCCCCAAAGCGCATGCTTTTGGCCAGCGAGAGAATTTCCTGGCTGAGGTAGGGGAGCATTTACACGTGATGGCTGGCGCACGGGCCGCGCAAGACTTCGGTGATCCGTTCCAGACGCATCGAGCGGGATGCCTTTACGAGCACCACGTCGCCGGGCCGGGCAAATTCCTTGACGGCCTGCGCGGCAGGCTCGACGTCGGCGATTTCCATCACGCTCTTGAGGCCCCTGGAGCGGGCGGCCTCGGCGATCTGGCTGGCGCGACGGCCTATGGCGAACAAATAATCGAGACGCGATTGGGCGGCGCGGTGTCCCACTTCGGCATGGGCGGCGCGGGAACATCCGCCCAATTCAGCCATGTCGCCCAGGACCGCGACACGGCGTCCGCGACACGGCATTTCGCGCAGCGTTTGCAATGCGGCGAGCATCGAATCGGCGTTGGCATTGTAACAATCCTCCAGGACGCGGATGCCGCCGGGGTTGCAAACTTGAAGGCGCATTTTGGCGGGGCTGCAATCCAGCAGGCCGCGTTCGATTTCCGCGCGGCCGAGGCCCATCTCGGCGCCAACGGCCACCGCCAGGAGCGCGTTGATGACCTGATGGCGGCCCAGAAGGTTGATGCGGTAGGAGCCAGAGATGCCGGGGCGACGGCAATCGACGTGGAAGGAGGCTCCGTATTCGTTGACCCGCACGTCGCTGGCCACGCAATCGTTGGCGTTGTCGAGGCCGACTGTCACGACGCGGGCGCGGGTGCGGCGCGCGAGGACTTCGCTCCACGGATTGTCGCCGTTGAGAAAGAGAACGCCATCGGAGGGCAGGGCCTCGGCGATGGCGCCCTCCTCGCGTGCCACGCCAACCAGGTCATGGAAAAATTCGAGGTGTTCGCGGCCGATGTTGGTGATCACGCCGTACCGCGGCAAAATCATCCGCAGGAGCGGCTGCAATTCGCCGGGATGATTGGTGCCCGTCTCCACCACGGCGGCGCGATGCAAACGTTCCAGGCGCAAGAGAGTCAGCGGCACGCCAACATCATTGTTGAAACTGCCCTCGCTCCAAAGAGCGGCGTTTTTCTGCCGCAGCACCGATGCGATCAATTCCTTGGTGGTCGTCTTTCCGTTGGAACCGCCGACGGCCACGATGGGCAGATCGAAGTCGCGCCGATAGGCGGCTCCAAACCGGCCCAGCGCGCGGCGCGTGTTGTCCACGGCAATGACGGCGCAGGTGTCGAAACCGGCGGGAAGCTTGCCGCTTTCGGCGACCACCGCCGCCGCGCCGGCCCGCGCTACGTCCGCCAGAAAGGCGTGGCCGTCAAAGCGCTCTCCCGACAGGGCGAAGAAGAGATCCCCCGCCTGGACGTGACGCGAATCGGTCGAGATTCGAGCGACTGTTTGTTTGGGTGAGCCGTTGAGCAGTTGGCCTTCGGTCACGGCTGCGATATAATTCAAAGTGCGCGGTTCCATGTTTCTTGTGGTGTCTTAATTGTTCTTGCTGGTTCGGACGGCGCCCTGGGCTCCTTCAGCCACGATCAGGCTCTGGTTGGGCGCCGGCCCGGTGTCGATGTCCGGTTTCAAGTTCAGATAATTGGCGGCGCGTTCGGCAATGGCGTGAAAAACCGGCGCGGCGATCAAGCCGCCGTAATGGCCGTCCTTAGGTTCGTCCATGACCACCGAAATACAGAGTTCCGGATCATCCGCGGGAAAAAACCCGATAAAGGATGAAAAGAATTTATCGACATAGTGGCCGTTCTCGACTTTCTGGGCCGTGCCGGTTTTGCCCGCCACGGTGTAATGGTCCAGATGCCCCGCGACAGCGGTGCCGTCGCGCGTCACGACGGTCTTCAATGCCGTGAGAATGTCCCGTATGGCTTCCGGGCTGGCGACGCGCCGGACCGCCTGGGGCTGGTATTGGGCGACGACCTTGCCATCGGCGTCCTCCAAAAGGCTCACCAGCATCGGGCGCATGAGGATGCCGTGATTGGCGATGGCGGACATGGCCATCATCATTTGCAGCGGCGTCACGGCGATGCCCTGGCCCATTGGAATTTGAGCGATGGAAACCTTGCTCCAATCCTTGAGCGGATGGACTTCGCTGGCGACTTCATCGGGGAGGGGAATCCCGGTCCTTTCGTTCAATCCAAAGTCGTGGATGTACTCGTAGAGTTGCTCCTGCCCCAAACGAATGCCGATCTTGGCTGCGCCGATATTGGAGGACTTGGTGATGATGTTTTCCACCGACAGCAACCCGTAGGACTCATGGTCGTGCAGCATCCTTCCGGCGTAGAAGAAATGCCCGTGCTCGCAGTCAAATATATCGTTGAGCGTGACCAGGCGCTCGTTCAGCGCGGCGGTGACCACGACGATTTTGAAGGTGGACCCCGGTTCAGCCCTGTCCGAAATCACCCGATTGCGCAAAGCCTCCATCGGCGAGACGCCGGGATGGTTGGGATCGAAATTGGGGATCGTGGCCATGGCCAGAATCTCGCCGGTGCGCGGACGCACCATGATGCAGGAGGCGCTGATGGGCCGCTGTTTTTCCACGCCCACGGCCAGTTCGCTCTCGACAATATTTTGCAGCCCCGCGTCCAGCGTGAGCACGACATTCAGGCCGTCCCGGGGCGCCACATCCTGGTCGCGGTAGGCGACCAATTCGCGCTGGTGCTTGTCCAGTTCGGTTTTTCTCCAGCCTGGGATGCCGCTGAGGGTCGAGTTGAAAGAGCGTTCGATGCCGCAGAGGCCGGTTTGCTCCTCGTCAGCGGAGACGTAACCCAGGACGTGGGCCGCCAGGCGTTGCCCCGGATAAACGCGCACCTGGTCTTCGCCCGCAAAGACGGCCTGGAAGCGCAAATTGCGGAAAAAGGCGCGGTCCTGCTTGGTAAGTTTGGATTCGGGAACGTCCGGGTGCAGCGCGGCCATCGATTGCTGGATTATTGTCCAGGTCTCGAGAGGCACTTTGCGTTTAAGCACGACGTATTTGGAATAGTTCGTCTTGCCGTCCGCCTCGTGAAGACGCGGCAAAAGGCGGTCGGCGATCTGAGCCTCATCGATTTGAAGTAATGGGGCCAGGAGACGCGCCACAGGCCAGCGCCAGTTGCCGATGAGAGTTGGGTCGGCGCAAATGACAGTCGCCGGCTGGCTCGTGGCCAGGGGGATGTGGCGACAATCCAGGATCTGGCCGCGCATCGGCTCGCGCTCGAATTTGCGCACGGTGTTGTCCTGGGCCAGTTGTTGGAGGCGCTCGTGCTGGAAGACCTGCAAGTCGACCAGCCTTCCGCCCAGCGCCAGAAGCGCGCCACCCAGCAGGATAGCCATCCAATTCAACTTCCAATAATGCGTCGCCGCAGTCATAAATCCAAAGGTCAGCCGACCGCCCGCGCCGTTCGGTTCCTCCTTCCGAACAACGCGAGCGGCGGCCAAATCAGTTTTTCCGCCCCGGGCCGGTCACTTCCGCCTGCCGTTGGTCGGACGAATGCGCGGAGTCCTGGTAATCCACCAGGCGGATGACCTGGGAAAAGGCCGGCGGTCCCAGGGCAAGATTGAGTTTTTTCACGCGGGCATCCAAAGCCTGGGGCGAACAGAGCGTGGCCAGTTGATCGCGGCGAATTTTGTTTTGCCGCTGCAAGTCGGCCAGGCGGACTTCGCGATCCTTGATCTGGCGCCCAAGCGTGTCGATCTGTTCCTTATACCAGACAAACCCAACCCCGAGCGCGACGAAGAACGCGCACAACGCCACCGCCGTCAGGGCCGGGCCCAGGCGGAGGGCGGAATCATCTTTTCGGTTTCGAGCCATTCCAATAAATAGTTTGGGTTGAGATTAGGATCGGGAGACTCTGTGGCGCTTCCCAGCCCTAATCATGATCTCAATTTCAGTCTTAAACGGTCTTCATATTTTCTCCATCACACGGCACTGCGCGCTGCGGCTTCGCGGATTGGCGCTCAATTCCGCGGCGCCCGGCACGATGGCTTTGCGCGACACCCACCGCAACCGCGCCGCGCGCGGACGGCGCAATTCCGGCACATCCACTTCGCCAACAGCCTCGTAATCCCGCGACAGCCGCCGGCCGAATTCCTTCACCACCCGGTCCTCCACCGAATGGAAGGTAATTACGACCAGCGCGCCGCCGGGTTTTAAAATCGTCATCGCCGCTTCCAGCCCGCGTTTCAAAGAGCCGATTTCATCGTTTACCGCCATGCGCAAAGCCTGAAAAATCTTCGTTGCCGGATGCGATTTCTTTCCGGCTCGCGGCGCGATTTTTTCCACCAAGCCGCCCAATTGCCGGGTGGTCGCGAACTGGCTCACTTCCCTGTCGCGCACAATGGCCCGCGCGATCCGCCGCGACTGTTCTTCACCGCCAAACCGCCAAAAAATATCGGCCAACTCGTCCGCGCCGGCTTCATTGACAAGCTTGGCCGCCGTCAACTCCTGGCGCTGGTCCTGGCGCATGTCCAGCGGCCCATCCTGCTGAAAACTGAACCCGCGCTCGGCCACGTCGAGTTGCGGCGAGCTGACACCCAGGTCCAGCAAAACCCCGTCGCAACTTTCCGGCGCGATCCATTCCGCCATGTCGGCGTAATTTCCGCGCCGAATGTCAAAGCGCCCCGCGAACTCCGATAATCGGTCCGTGGCGGCTTCGATCGCCACGGAATCCCGATCGCACCCCACCAGCCGGCCCGTCGGCGCGCTGGCCGACAGGATTGCCGCGGCGTGACCACCGCCACCGATGGTTCCATCGGCGATAAGGCCGCCCGGCGTCGGGCCAAGGGCCGCCACCACCTCCGCCTCCATCACCGGTCTGTGGATATAGCCTGGCACTGATCATGTTCGGCCGGTTTCTTTTTCCTGGCGACCGGAACCACTTCGAGGTCGTCCTCAGACAAATCGTTTCGCTTGACGGTCACTTTTTCCAGGACCAGTTCGGTTTGGACCGTGGGTGCCTGAAACGGGGTCGCATGGCGCTTCGCGGTCCACCGCTGCACGAAATCGCGGCAAAAGCCAGCCAGCCGATTCCAAACGGATTTGCCCCAGGGCAGGTGCGGCGCCAGTGCGGGTTGTTGCGGCGCCGGCGCAATGCCCGGTGAAATCGCGGGCGGTGGCGGTTTTTCGAAAAGCGTGGATAGCGAACCTTGCGGTTGCGGGTGGGGCGGAGTGGGAGAAATATTCCTTCCCGCCGAAAAATTGGGCGCGACACCCCTGATTGTAAGCCTGTAAGCGGACGACCGGTCCTTGAACCCTCTGAGGGTCCGGCCTTTGGTTAGCAAGCTTAACGGGTTCATAGCGCCCTCACGCGTTTCAAGACGGTCACTTGCTCCGGCTTGTCTTTTTCTTCCAGCGCGGCGTATCGGGCGGGGCTCCAGAGCTCAAAATGCCGCAAACTCCCGGCCAGGACCACCATGTTGGTGATGTCGGCCGCCACTGCCATATCCTCGGGAATCGTGATTCGTCCGGCGGTGTCCAGCCTGACCTCGATCGAATGACGCCCCACAAGGCGCTGCAAAATCGGTTTTTGCTCATGATCGGGTGGCATCGCCTTAATCTCCTCCAGGAGTTTGATCCACTGAGACGGAGGCAAAACCCGAAGGCAATTGCCAACTTCCGGCTCTGGAAAGATCATCAGGGTAAAATCGATCGGGTCTTTGGGCCGCCAGCGAAAGGGGACGGGCACCCTCCGCTTTCCGTCCAGACTGTGGCGATAGACGGAGGTGAATATCATTTCGTTTGTATTGATATCCGGCATAGTCAGCTAATTCACGGCTCAACAACATTTACTATTTTCTCCCACTGATTACTCCCGATTAAACACTATCTCCCACTTTTCGTCAATAGTAATTTATTGACAAGTTGCTAACAGGTTATTCACAATGGCCGACTGCATTGAAAACATCCGACTTTGACTTTTCATTGCCGCGCGATTTGATTGCGCAATTTCCAGAGCCTCAACGTGATAACTCGCGCCTCCTGGTGCTCGATCGCGCTTCCGAGACCGTTTCGCATCGGCATTTTTGCGACTTGCCCGAGTACTTGAACCTTGGCGATGTGCTGATTTTGAACGATTCCCGCGTTATTCCTGCGCGGCTTCGGGGTCGAAATGCGAAAACAGGCGGAAACTTTGAAGTGCTTCTGGTTGAGGAGATTGCGGAGAACGAGTGGTGGACCCTGATGCGCCCGGGTAAACGCGGCCGATTGGGGACCGAAATTCAGATATTGGATCGCGCCCAAAAGCCATCGGCCTGGACTGCCACGGTGATCGAGATCAATGACGAAGGCCATCGCCGCCTGCGCTTTTCCGGCGCGCCGAGTCTTCTGGCCGCGTTGGACGCCTTGGGCGAAGTTCCCCTGCCTCCTTACATCGAGCGTGCAGGCCCGGACCCGGCCGACCGGGATCGGTACCAAACCGTCTATGCCCGACCCGCCGGGTCGGTGGCGGCGCCGACGGCCGGGCTGCATTTTACCCCGAATCTCCTGTCAAACATTCGTGCGCGCGGCGTGAAGATTTGTTTTGTGACGCTGCACGTCGGCCTGGGGACCTTCAATCCGATCAAAACCGAGCGGCTGTCCGACCACGTCATGCATTACGAGCGGTTCGAAATTCCCGCCGAAACGGCGGGCGCCATCGTCGACGCAAAAAAATCCGGAGGGCGGGTCGTGGGGGTGGGCACCACGACGGCGCGGGTATTGGAGGGGGCGGGTTCGGCAAGAAGCGGGCGGACAAATATTTTCATCCATCCGCCGTTTCAATTTAATGTAGTTGACGCGATGGTGACGAATTTTCATCTGCCGCGCTCGACGCTTTTGATGCTGGCGGCGGCGTTCGCCGCGCCGGGGGAGACCCGCGGGCGCGACTTGATTTTGCGCGCGTACGGGGAAGCCGTGGCGAGCCGTTACCGTTTTTTCAGTTATGGAGACGCGATGCTGATGTTGTGACGGCTCCCCGCTTCTTCTGCGCGCCGATTTTTCGTTTGTCTTTCTCCGCGCACTCCGCGACTCTGCGCGAGAAAAGCCGCCTCATGGAACCGAACGAGATCACCGCGCAAATTGTGGATGCAGCCTACAAGATCCACACTGAGCTTGGCCCGGGCTTGCTCGAAACGGTGTACGAAGTGCCAGAGGACGCGGGGAGTTTTCAGCGAGCACGAAATTGGCTTGTCATTGAAACGGCCCCCGACAAACTAAAAAGATGCGCTGGAGCCAAACTTTTATTCCGACCCTCAAGGAAACGCCCGCGGAGGCGGAAATCATTTCGCACAAACTGCTGCTGCGGGCCGGCCTGATTCGCAAACTCACCGGCGGCCTCTACACTTTTCTGCCGCTGGGACTGCGCGCGCTGAGGAAGGTCGAACAAATCGTCCGCCAGGAAATGGACCGCGCCGGGGCGCTGGAAATCTTCATGCCCGCCCTCCAGCCGCCGGAAATCTGGCAGCAAAGCGGCCGTTACCAGAGCGCGCAAGGGGTCCTGCTCAAGGCGCGGGACCGCGCCAAAAGGGAATGGATCCTGGGTCCCACCCACGAGGAAGTCGTCACCTCGTTGGTCGCCGCGGAAATCAGTTCCTACCGGCAATTGCCCAAAAATTTTTACCAGATCCAGACGAAGTTTCGCGATGAAATCCGCCCCCGCTTCGGATTGATGCGGGCCAAGGAATTTGTGATGAAGGACGCCTACAGCTTCGATGCCACCGACGAGGCCGCGCAGGTGAGCTACAAGAAAATGTACGACGCCTATGCCCGGATCTTCGAGCGGTGCGGCCTCAAAACCATCGCGGTGGAGGCCGACACGGGTGTGATGGGAGGCAAGTTTTCGCACGAGTTCATGGTGCCGGCCGACACGGGCGAAAACGAAGTCGTGTATTGCGAGAGCTGCCATTACGCGGCCAATCTTGACAAGGCGTCAAGCCGCGCGGCCAAATTGGCAGGCCCGGCGACCACGGGCATGCCGGAGAAATTCGCGACTCCGGGCGTGGCGACCATCGAGGACTTGACCCGCCATCCGTTTGACACGCCCGCCCAACAGCAGATCAAGACGCTGGTGTATATCGTGCAGGACAAGCCTGTCCTGATCTTACTGCGCGGCGATCATCAACTCAACGAGGCCAAATTGGCCGGGTCGGTCGGCACCGAAACGTTCCGCCCGGCCGAAGCCGCCGAAATTCTTGCCGCCCTGAAAGCGCACCCCGGAAGCCTCGGCGCCGTGGGCGTGCAGGATTTCCAGGTTATCGCGGATGAAACATTGCTAGGCGCCTCGGAAATGACCACGGGCGCAAACGAAGACGGCTTCCATTGGCGCCACGTGGAGATCGCGCGCGACATCGCTGTCAACAAATGGAGCGATTTGCGCCTGGCGGCGGCCGGCGAACCGTGCGCGAATTGCGGGCAGCCGTTGAAAATTCGGCGCGCGATTGAGGTCGGGCACGTGTTCAAGCTGGGAACAAAATACAGCGAGGCATTCAACGCCTGTTTTCTGGACGAATCGGGGAAGAAAAACCTGGCCATCATGGGCTGTTACGGAATCGGCGTTTCGCGCACGCTGCAGGCGGTGGTGGAGCAATGCAACGACAAGGATGGGATCGTCTGGCCGGCGAGCGTCGCGCCGTACACGGTTTGCCTGACGCCGCTGAGCGTCGCGCCGGAAAGCGCCGTGATGAAGCTGGCCGAACGGCTTTACAGCGAGTTGACCGCGCTCGGGGTCGAAGTCATTCTGGATGACCGCGACGAGCGCCCCGGAGTCAAGTTTAAGGATTCCGAACTCATCGGTTTTCCCATCCGGCTTGGCATCGGGGAGAAGTCGCTGGCGAAGGACGAAGTGGAGCTCAAGCCGCGCGGGGGAACGCTCACGCCTGTCAAGACGGCTGATGCGGTGCGGACGGTTTTGGCGGCGCTTCAGGAGCGGTGACGCCGGACCAGAGGAACGATTGCATTTGGCCCAACTGCCGGTCTCCCTCCCAGAGAGTGACACGCCAGGCCACGAGCTGTCCGAAGTCGCGGAACGTCGCGCCCTCGATTTTGAGTTCGGCCCAATTGCCGAAGAACCCAGGCTTGGTAACCGGTTCCTCGACTGTGACGGAATGAATGGTGTCGCCGGTGAGGCCGCGCATTTCCGCGCGGAGCCTGAGTTTGGTCCAATCGACATTCCTGGCCTTCCACTGGACCGCAAGACGCAGGGCGGCCCGTTTTCCGGGGGAGGTGCGCAGGATGAATTGATAGGCGTCCCGCTCGTAAAGACTTGGTGAAAGCGCCTGCCTGCCTTTGCTGTCAAGCAACTGCGGGAGAACTTTAATAACCTTTCCCTCACCGGCCCGGAGGGCGGGCGCAATCAAAAGAAGAGCCAAAATGAGAAAGCATCGCACACCGCCGAGTCTCGGGAGTCCCCAGCCAAAAATCAAGCCGGAGACCTCTGGATTCCAGGGAGGAGCTTAAGAACGGCCGCTCACCAGCTTATCGGTGTCCGCCGCCGCCGCCGTGGCCCCCAAAACCACCTCCACCTCCGTGGCCAACAAACCCTCCACCGCCGCGGAAACCACCGAATCCTCCGCGGAAACCGCCGTACCCACCGCGAAAACCCCATCCGCCATAGTAACCGGGCCACCATCCGCCACCAATGACAACCGACGGTCCATAGTAATACGGATACCCGGCATCGTAGTAGGAGCTTCCATAGTCATAAGTCGGCGGCGGATACGCCGCCACTGTGGGAGGCGGAGTTGACGGATTCAAGACCCCCTCCTGCTGCGGCGGTGCTTGCGCGGCCGCAGCCGTCTGATTGGCCCCGTTTGCCGCCATCTGTTGCGCATATAACATGGCCTGCTGTTGCAATTGGCCGTCACGCAGAATAATCGCTTTTGTAATTTCCTGCGGCACTCCCAAGGTTTGCAAATAAATAATGTTGTCCGCCGAAAGGTGGAACGGCAGGACGGCATTATCGACGTAGTTTATAATCACGTCCTTCCCAATACCGCCCTGGTACATTTTCACCACCTCGGATGCTCCGAATGGCAGTCCGGGCGTCATCGTGGTCGCGACGGGGCCATTGCCAGGCGGTGGCGCCGAGGGCGCGTTGGTCGGCTGTGCGCTGGCATCTTGCAACGAGGCAAGACTCACTGCGGCTGCGCTGAAGGAAACAAGAACAATCCGTAAAATCGACGGGCAAATTTTCATTATTAGCTCCTCCGGCACTTATGCCGGGATTAAATTTTCCCCTCCGGACCCAGTTGCAACATAAGCCTGTCACAAACATTAGCAAGGGGAATTTGGACGCTCAATCCGCCCCGAATATTGGCAGCGTCTTTAAATTAAGACACTACCCGAATATTCGGTGGTTGCCAAATCCGCCGCAGCGGTTTTATCATTGAGCCATGCGGCATTCTCCCGGCTTCTTGAGGGTGGTTGAGGACGTTCGGCCGCGCATCCACGAGGTCAGCATCGAGGAGGCGCGCAAGCGGCTCAACGCGGACCCGCGCGCGATCCTGTTGGATGTGCGCGAAGAGAGCGAATGGGCCGGTGGACACGCCGCGCAGGCCATTCACCTGGGCAAAGGCGTCCTGGAGCGCGACATCGAAGACAGGATTCCCGATCCCGAGACGCCAATCATCATGTATTGCGGTGGCGGGTATCGCTCCGCCCTCACCGCCGAGGTCGCACAACGAATGGGGTACAAGAATGTCGCCTCGTTGATCGGCGGTTATCGGGCAATGGTTGCCGCGGGCTGGCCGATGGCTGATCAGGCGACGAAACAGTGACACACATCCAGGAACATTCTGCCATGAAACTCAATTCTCCTGAAACAATTTGGCCGGGGAATTGTCTATACAACGAAAGAGTGGCAGATGGCAAAATCTAAGAGCAAGAAAAAGCTGATCGTCTTTTTGATCCTCGGCGTCCTGCTGGTCGCCGGGTTGGTGACCGCCAAATTGCGCAAACAGGATCCCCCAATCCCGATTTCCGAGGAAAAAGTCGTCCGTCGCAATATCACCGAGGTTGTGCCGGGCAACGGCAAGGTGGAGCCAGTCATCCAGGTCAAAATCTGCCCTGAAGTCTCCGGGGAAATCATCGTGATGGCCGTCAAGGAAGGCCAGCACGTCAACAAAGGCGATCTGCTTTTCAAGATCAAGCCGGACAATTACCTCGCCGCCCGCGACCAATTCGACGCGGGCTACAAATCGGCCATGGCCAACCGCGACACCTCGGCCGCCAACCTGGAAAAAGCCGACCTGGAATACAAACGCAATGACGCACTTTACAAGGTCAAGCTGATTTCCGAGTCCGATTTCCTGACAGCCAAGACCTCGTATGACGTTGCCAAATCGACCCTGGACGGCGCCGTCGAGCAGGTCAGCATCGCGAAGGCGCAGTTGGACAACGCGGAAGCCGACCTCTCAAAAACCACGGTCTATTCTCCATTGACCGGGACGGTCAGCAAATTGAACTGCGAACAGGGCGAACGCGTTGTGGGCACCGGCCAGATGGCGGGCACCGAAGTGATGACGGTGGCGGATTTGAACACGATGGAAGCGCGCATCGATATTGGCGAGATTGACGTGCCTTTGATCAAGGTTTCCCAAAAGGCGACCATGGAGGTGGATTCGTTCAAAGACCAGAAGTTTGACGGAATCGTGACTGAAGTTGCCGACTCGGCCAATAACAACGACACGTCGGCGACTTCCACCGCCTCCACCAGCACTGACGCCACGAAATTCCAGGTCAAAATCCGCATCAGCCAAAAGGACGCCTTCCTGCCGGGAATGTCGGTGACCGCGGATGTCCAGACGCGCTACCGCTCCAATGTTCTCACCGTGCCCATTCAGAGCGTGACAACGCGGGTTCCGCCCACCAACAACGCCGCGACCAATCTCCCGGCCATCGCCGCCGAGACAAACGCCGGCACCAATCTCTACGTCACCGGCTTGGGCACCAACGGCGGCGGCGCCAATTCCACGAACCAGAACAATAAACCCGACGAACCGCCCAAGCCGATCGAAGTGGTCTTCGTGGTCCAGGGCGACCACGTAAAAATGGTGCCTGTCAAGCGCGGCATCAGCGACGACAATTACGTGGAAATCCTTGAAGGCCCGCATGAGGGGGACCAAGTAGTTTCCGGCGGCTACAAGGCGATCAATCGCGATTTGGAGGATGGCAAAAAGGTTATTCTCAATACCCAGATCGCCGGACAGGACAAAGAACCCAAAACCTACTGACCCGGAGACGTGGTGAGTTTGATCAGCCTCCAGAATATCTCGCGGCTTTATCAGATGGGCACGGAAACCATCCATGCCCTGCGCTCCATTACCCTGGACGTGGAGCGCGGGGAATATGTGGCGATCATGGGACCGTCGGGTTCGGGAAAATCGACGCTGATGAACCTGCTGGGCTGTTTGGACACGTGCACGTCCGGCTCTTACGAACTCAATGGCACCAATGTCAGCGAGCTGGATGACAATCAACTGGCCGAGATCCGCAATCGGGAAATCGGTTTCGTCTTTCAAACCTTCAACCTGCTGCCGCGCGCCAGCGCGTTGCGCAATGTCGAACTCCCGCTCATTTACGCCGGATTCCCCGCTGACGATCGCAAACGAATCACCCTCGAGGCGCTCGAAAGCGTCGGCCTGGCCAATCGCGTGCACCACAAGCCCAACGAAATGTCCGGCGGCCAGCGTCAACGCGTCGCCATCGCCCGCGCCTTGGTCAATTCCCCTTCGATCATCCTGGCGGACGAACCGACGGGCAATCTGGATTCCAAAACGGGCGACGAAATCATGGCGCTCCTGCGCGTTCTTTCCGACAAGGGGAACACCATTTTCGTGGTGACTCACGAAGAGGATGTCGCCCGGCATGCGCGCCGCATCCTGCGCATACGCGACGGACTGATCGCCGATGATTCAGTCAATGCACATTCTCCGGCCGCGTGAACTACCTGATTGAAATCAAGGAAGGACTCGCCATCGCCTGGGACGCCATCCTCGCCAACAAACTGCGCTCCGTCCTGACGACCCTGGGGATTATCATCGGCATCGTCACGGTGACTTCGATGGCCACGGCGATTGACGCCCTGAACCGCGCCTTTCACGACAGCCTGTCCATCCTGGGCGCGGACGTGCTCTTTGTCAGCCAGCATAACTGGGTCAACAATACCATTGAAGAGTGGATCAGCGACAACAAGCGCCCGTACATTACCCGCGAGCAGGCGCGCCAGGTGGAACGCCAGATGATCGAGGCAACTGCCGTGGCGCCCGCCGTCAGCACGACGCAGGCGGTGTGGTACCAGAATCACCGCGCGAGCAGCGTGGAGATTATTGGCAGCACCGACCAGTTTCTTACAACCAGCGGTTTCAATATCGCGCTGGGTCGCTTCCTAAGCTCGGCGGAAGACGAGGGAGGCCGCCCGGTCTGCGTCATTGGCAATGACGTCGCCACAAACCTCTTCCCCAAGGAATCGCCCATTGGAAAAAAGATCATAATCGGCGCGCGGCGCCTCGAGGTCATCGGCGTGCTGGAGAAGCGGGGTAGCTTTCTGGGTCTCAACAGCTTCGACAATGAGGTGATCATCCCCATCCAGCAGCTTCTCATCGGCTACATGAGAAATCCCAATTTCGAGGTGCAGGTCAAGGTGCGGAACGTGAAACATTTGGACGACGCCAAGGAGGAATTGCGGGGATTGATGCGAAAAATCCGCCATGTGGCCCCGGGCGACCCTGACAATTTTTCCATCAATCAGCAGGAACAGATCCTCAAGACGCTGGATCGCGTGACCGGCACGCTGGCCACCGTCGGCCTGCTTGTGACAAGCATGTCCCTGTTCGTCGGCGGCATTGGCATCATGAACATCATGTTTGTTTCCGTGGCGGAACGGACCCGCGAAATTGGCGTGCGCAAAGCCATCGGCGCCAAGCGCCGCACGATCCTGCTGCAATTCCTGATCGAAGCGGCCTCGATTTGTTTGATTGGAGGACTGGCGGGATTGTGCATCACTTATTTGTTGACGCTTTCGATCAAGGGCGCCTTTCCCTATTTCCCGGTTACCATGTCCATGCCGGTGATGGCCCTGGCCATTGTGACCTCCATCGTAACCGGCGTGGTCTCCGGTTTCGCGCCGGCGTGGCGGGCGGCGCGGATGAACCCGGTGGACGCGCTGCGCAGCGAGTAAGGGAGAATTACGCCATGAAAAAACTGAGCATTCTCCAGGCCGAATTGAAGGAAAGCCTGTTCATGGCCCTTAGCGCGGTGGTGGCGCACAAGCTCCGCTCGGCCCTGACTCTCCTTGGCGTGCTGGTGGGGGTCTTCTCGATCATTGTCGTGATGACTTCCATGCGGGCGTCACAACAAAAAATCGAGTCCGACCTCAACCAACTGGGGGGCCAGACCTTCAAGTTGCAAACCTGGCCGGCCATGCAGGTGGAAGGGCCCGAGGGGATGGAAAAATACCGGCGGCGGCAGCGAATCAGTTTGCAGCAGGGTCTGGACCTTGCCAGCCGCGCCACGCTGCCGCTGAGCGTCGGCCTGGAGGACGATGGCGTGACCGGCGGCCCGATGAGTTCCCGGTACGCCAAAGGGCCGCCCATCGTTTGGATCTCGGGTGAGACTCCCGGCAGCTTTTCGGCCCAGAGTTGGGTGATCGAGCAGGGGCGCGCATTGCTGGATACTGACGTGGACGAACTGCGCGATGTATGCGTCCTGGGAAACAGCCTGGCGCACGATCTCTTTCCATACGGCTCGCCGCTCAGGGAGCGGGTCTCCTTCAAGGGCGTCAAATATACCGTCGTCGGCGTCCTCGAAGCCAAAGGCGAAATGGAAGGCGGGCATCAGGACAATTTCGCGCTCATTCCCATCACCACCGCCATTAACCGCTACGAAAACCCGCGTTATTTGGATCTGAACGTCCTGGTGCAGGCGCGCGGGCCGGCGCAATACGATGATACCGTCGATCAAGTGCGCGGAATCATGCGGCAATTGCGCAAGGTGCCCCCAGGGCAGCCGGACGATTTTGAGATCATCTCCAACGATTCGCTTATCGAACAAATGAAATCATTCACCTCCAAAATCCGGATCGCCATTTCGCTGATCAGTTCCATCGCGCTGGTTGCGGCGGGCATCGGCATTATGAATATCATGCTCGTTTCCGTCACGGAACGGACGCGCGAAATTGGCATCCGCCGGGCCATTGGCGCCAAGAAGCGAAGCATCATGGCCCAGTTCATCATGGAAGCCGTCGTCCTGTGCGAATTGGGAGGCGTGGTTGGCGTGGCCCTTGGGGTGGCGGGAGGCGACCTTATTGCGCATTTCCTCAATTTGCCAAAAGTGCTGCCCGTGGACTGGATATTCATCGGCCTGGGTATCTGCTCCCTCGTAGGTATTGTATTTGGCACCTACCCGGCATACAAAGCGGCCAATTTGGACCCGATAGAATCGTTGCGCTATGAATAGGAACCGCCCCGGATAACTCCCATGCCCCCCAAGTACCCAAGCCCAACCATTGCCGCGTTGCTTTGCGCGCTTTTCTGCCTCCCCGGCGCTCCCATGACGTTTGCCCAGGTGCGTCAGCCGCAGGAACGAGTGGTCTCCGGCGACCAATTGGTGCAAATCGCCCTGACCAACAATCTCGACATCCTCATCAGCCGCATCCAGCCCCAGGTGGATCAATTCACATTAGGTGGCCTCTATGGGGCTTATGAGCCTTCTTTTACGATGAACGCCTCCCGCTACTTCGCCGAGCAACCCGGCGGCTTCTTCACGGAGGGCGGTTTGGACATACCGGTCCCGGCAACTACCACCAAGATCGACAGCTACACTCCAGGTCTCTCAGGGATGCTGCCATCGGGCCTGACCTACACGCTGACGGGACCTTTGGCCCTTCAGAACGTCGGCGGTCTGAGGCAGTACGAAGCTGAACCTTCCATCTCACTCGACCAGCCGCTGCTGAAGAATATGTGGATGAACAGCGCCGGCTATCAGATCACTGTGGCCAAAAACACGCTCAGGACCGATCAATGGAGTTACCGCCTTCAGGTTATGACCGTGGTTTTCAACGTCAAGACGGCCTATTTCAAACTCATTTATGCGCGCGAAAATCTCGAGGTGGAGGAGGAGGCGCTGGCCTTGAAAAACGAAACCGTCAGCGAGGATAAACAAAAGGTGCAACTCGGCGCGATGCGGCAGTTGGACGAACGCCAGGCGGAATCGGAAGCCGCCAGCGCCCAATCGGACGTCCAGACCGCGCTCATCGCCCTGGCGCAACAGGAGAACGTCGTCAAGGGTCTTTTGGCCCAGCATTTGGGGGACCTGGACAATTTCACTATCGTGCCATCCGAACAACTTGTCGCCGTTCCGGAGCATCCCCAGCAGCAGGAATGCTGGCGGGTCGGCCTGGAGGAACGCCCGGAAATGGTTCAGGCCAAACTCAAAATTGAAAGGCAGCACGTCACAATCAAATACGACTTCAACCAATTGTTTCCGCAAATTGACGTCGTGGGCAGCTATGGCCGCAGCGCCACGGATGCAACCTTCGACACTACGCTGGGAGCCATCAGAGAGGCCACCAGTCCGAACTACGCTTACGGCATTGTGTTGACCATCCCCCTGGGCAATAGCGGCGCCCGCGGCACCTACAGGGCGGACCGCGCGGCCTTGCAGGCGTTACTCTTGCAGGCCAAGAAGGAGGAATGGACGATCGTCACCGCCATCGATAACGACATCAAGGCGATTGAAGCGGACCTGCTCAAGGTCGATTACACGCGCGAAGCGCGGATCTATGCCGAACAGGCCCTGCAAGCGGGCGAGGTCGAATTGCAGGATGGCAAACGTATCAATTTTGAAGTGCTGCAGTTCCAGGACAACCTCACCGCCGCGCGTTCGGCCGAGATTAGCGCGCTATCAGATTACAACACCGCCCTGGAACAACTTGCGCTCGACGAGGGTATTACGCTGGAGCGCAACCATATCGATCTGAGGTTTCGCTGAAGTGCGGCGACTCGGAATTGAACAGGAGTAAGCGAAGGGAACGAAGGTGGAAATCATGCGATTCCTCCCGGGAAATGAAAACGGCTCGCTTTTCGGCGAGCCGTATGAATGAACCGTCGCAGGTTGCTCCTGAAACGAACAGACGCGGAGGCGACCTTGGAAATCGCCATCCGCGCCCAGTAGGATTACTTGCAGGTAAATGAGCCGGTTTGCGACCACGAACCGCAAAAGCCGCTGCCCTGACCGAAGTAGTTATTGCCGCCCTGGCAGTACCCCTTGAAGTTCTCGGGCGTACCCGCGCAGTCGCCGTTGGCGTAACCGCAGGAGTGTTGATAGCAGGGATTAACGTTAATCGTGCCACAGTTGCACAAGTTGGCGTTGTAGCAAGACGCGCCACATTGCCACTGGCAAGTGACTCCCGGGGTGCTGCAACAAAACGTCCCCGTCCAGGATAGTGACTTGCAATTGGCGAAGCAGGACTGCCACGGGATACCGCAGCCGGAAAGGAAAATCTGACTGTCGCCGCAGCACGGGACTGTCGTTGTCCATTTTCCGCCCTGGTACTGACAACTGGGCGTCCGGCAGGTTGGGCTAAAGTCAACCTGGCAATTGGGCACGGGGTAGGTGCAGGTCTTGCCATTATTGCACGTCAGCGTCACGCAAGCGTTCTCACAATAAACAGTGCATTCCTTGCCGGGATTGCAGTTGAGGTGGGCGTTGCACCAAAGCGAACCGCCATAACAATTCTGCGAGGGAACGCTGCAGCAAATGGTCTGCGTGGGGCACGGGCAAGGCACCGGAACTTGAAGGATGGTCAACTGCACCGGGAAATCTCCAAGATTGTCCGGGGAGGTGATCGCAAGAATCACAGCAATGACGTCGCCGCATTGCGGCTGCCAACTGGCTGCGTTAGCGCGGGCGTTGTTTACCATTTCGCTGACGTTGTTGGTGTCGTATGACAAGCCGGTCAGGCCAAGAGTGTCCTCGAAGTAGGAATTGGGAGGCAACGGTCCGCCAATGATATTCCAAATGGCGCCCTGAATGTCCCAATAGGAAGCGCCAGCCACCGGATGATTGAGAATATAATTCAGTTGGTTCCACTGGGCCGCTGAATCATTGGTATCGGTTGAGGGGTAGCTAAACCCGTAGGAATAGCCAAGGTTGGCCAACTCCTTATCCAGGTTTGGGTCACAACTGGAGAACATAAGGACGTTATAAGTCTCCGACTGCCCGTTAATGGTGTCACGCGCATCGATACACCAGCCGGGATAGGTGCCCGCCGGAACAGTCGAATTGCTCACTGTGACGACATCCTGGAAGACAGCGATATTGTTTGAAGAGGTATAACTATCATTGATCCACCAGTAGGCCTCGATGGTCACGGTAGCGGGACCGGGATTGGGAGAAAAGGTCAAAGGACATTGCGCTTTCGAGGAATTCTGGAAACCGAAGACGGCAGCAGAAAGCAAAGCGCATAAACTTAGCGGTTTGAGAAATTTCATAAGGGGATTTAGGGGGTTGAATTAATGTCTGGAAGCGACGGAGGTTCCGTGCCCGCATTCCCCATGGAATGCGGTCAAAACCCGCAGTCTCGCTTCCCAACAGCAAAAGAGCCAGTAAGAACCGGCTCAACAATCTAGCGGCACAGTCTACGAAGAGCCGCCAAACCACCGCATGCCAATCCCATCAACAGGGATGTAGAACCAGCATCAGGCACAGTTCCATTAGGAAGTCCCGTGGGAACCGCCATCGTGCTTTGGGTAACAGTCGCGATGACTGCAAACAGAATCGCAACATTCAACAACCGTTTGGTAACAATCGACATTTTCATACTATTTTGGTTCCTAACAAACTCGCTCACTCATCAACTGGATCGCTTATTTAAGGCGTGTTCTCAGTGTCTGTAAGCCCAAACTGTGCCACAAATGGACAGTCCCCACCCAGCAAGACGCAATATGCTTTTCATAAAACACTTACACAACATGTTCCCATTTCGTCGGATGAATTCAGGACAGTCGATCTGTAAAGAAACCCGACGAGTTAAGGGCCAAACCCCGCAGCCGCGGCTCGATCTGCAGGCTTCAATAAGTTTGGAATCAATGACTTGCACGGTCCCCAACCCTGCGGGAAGGCCAAGTGTTAGGATATCCAACAAAAATCAGGTGTTTACCCTACTCCTTTGCGATGCCATATTTCTGCATCAAATCGTAAAGGGTGGGGCGGCTGATGCCTAATTCCACGGCTGCCGGAGCGATCTTGCCGCCGTACTTTCGGAGGGCGGCGTGGATCATCTCGCGTTCAAGGTTTTCGCGGGCGTCCTTCAAATTGGTCAGGACGCCACCTCGGCTGGGAACTAATTCCAAGTCCCGAACCGTCAGGCGTTTTCCCTCGGCCATGATGACCGCGCGCCGCACGCAATTTTCCAATTCGCGAACATTGCCCGGCCAGGGATGCCGATCCATAGCCCGCAATGCGTCCTGATCCATCGCCATCCCGGTTTTGCTGGATTGGGCGGCGAAACGTTGCAGGAAAAATTGCGCCAGCAGACGAATGTCCTCCTCGCGATCGCGCAACGGCGGCAGCGTGAGGACAACGACGCTCAGCCTGTAAAAAAGGTCCTCGCGGAATGTTCCAGCGGACATTCCCTTGCGCAAATCGGCGTTGGTGGCGGTGATGACGCGAGCGTCGATTTCAATGGGCTGTCGCCCGCCGACCCGTTCGACGCGTTGTTCGGCCAGAAAGCGAAGGAGTTTGACCTGGAGCGGGAGGGGAATTTCGCCGATTTCATCCAGGAAGAGCGTTCCTCCATTGGCCATTTCAAATTTGCCCTTGCGCTGGGCATGGGCGCCGGTGAAAGCGCCCTTTTCGTGGCCGAACAATTCGCTTTCCAAGAGCGTTTCCGGGATGGCGCTGCAATTGATGGCGATAAAGGGACCGTCTTTTCGTCCGCTGCTTTGGTGAATGGCGCGGGCCGCCATTTCTTTGCCCGTGCCGCTCTCCCCTAGCAGAAGAACGGGGGCGTCCGTGGTGGCGACCTTCCGAATGGCGTCAAAGACAGCGCGAATGGCCCGGCTGTTGCCCATCATGCCTTCAAAGGTATTGCCGGAGAGCAATTGCTGCATCTGGCGGAATTCGATTTCCAGTCCGCCGATATGGAGCGCGCGGCGGACCACCAGCTTCAAGTCCTCCATGTCCGCCGGCTTGCACAAAAAATCGTAGGCGCCGGAGCCGATGGCCCGCAAGGCCACGCTTTTTTCGGCCTGGCCCGTAATCACAATGACTTTGGCAAGTCTTTCCAGGGAGAGAATATCGGAGAGAGTGGCCAGACCCTCGTCAGGATCGCCCGGGCGGGGCGGCAAACCCAAGTCAAGCAAAACCACCCTTGGATGATGCGTTTGAAACGCGTCCACGGCCGTGGCGCGGTCCTCCGCCAGCATGATCTCGTGGTCCTGGGCCAGGCCCCACTTCATTTGCGTGCGAATTTCCTCGTCGTCATCGACGATCAGCAATTTAGGCTTCATACGGGTTGTCTTTGGATCGGCAAGAGCACCCGAAAAATAGTGCCCCTTTTTAACTCACTTTCAACTTCAATCCGTCCTCCGTGGGCCTCGACGATCATTTTACTTTGAAACATGCCGATACCGAAGCCCTTTTTTTTCGTCGTTTGAAACGGGCGGAAGAGCGCGTGGCTCAAAAACTCCGGCGACATGCCGCAACCGTTGTCGGCGACAGTCAGGACGGCCCAGCCGTTGTTCTGGCTGGTCTCGACGCGGATTTCTCCGCCTTGAGAGACCGCTTCGGTGGCATTGATGACCAGATTGGTGACCACTTTGAAAATCTGTTCCTGGTCGAGCAAAAGAGCGGGGCATGGGCGCAAACTTTTGACCAGAGTGATGCCGGACACGCCGTTCCAACTGGCCAGCACCCGGCCAATGACGTCGTTGAGGTCCGACGTCGCCGCTTTAATTTGCAAATCGTGCCGCAACAGGCTCAGGCGGCCGATGAGATGATTGATGTGCTCGCACGTTTTGCCAACGCCGCGCAGTGCGTCCGCGCGGAATTCCGGATTGTCGAAATGGATGGGCAGATTCTGCAACATCAAATTCAGCGTTGAGGCGGTGTTCTTCAAATCATGCACGAAAAAGGCGGACATCGTCTGGAAAGCCTCAAGTTCCTTTGCCTGCAAAAGTTTCTGCGATAGCTGCGTGTTGAGCAATCCGGCAGCCACCTGGTCGCCCACGCAACGGAGCAGATCAAAATCCTGCAATGAAAGGAAAACGCCGCCCACGCGGTCTCCCAGCACGATCATCCCGACCAACTGGCCCCCGGCCGTCAGGGGCACGCATACGCGATTGCCGCCCGTTCGGAAGCGGGTCGGATTCATGCGCCTCAGAGAGATGGCCCAGGGTTTATCGGAGGCGTCGATGTCAATCGGGTCCGCGTCGTTTTGGAGCGCGCGGACAATGGCAAGAGCCTCGTCCCGTTGCGGTTTTAATTCCGCGCCGGCGGCAGCGGAGAGGGAGGTGGAAGCGGCGAAGGCCAAGCCTTCGCGTTTTTCATCGACGAGCCAAATGGTCACCGCAAGGACTTCAAAGATTTGAGAAATGAGCGTGGCGGCAGCGTGGCAGAGTTCCGTTTGTTTGACACACGAGGCCGTGCCCTCGATGAGACTTCTCCAGACCGTGCGATAATCATAGAGAGGCCGCTGAAAGTAACGGCTGATGAAACGCCGCGTGTGCAGCCGAACCCGGTCCGACAACGCCACGACCGTCACGGCAGCCAGCAAAATGAGCAGAAAAAAGGCCTTGGTTTGAAAACTGGAGACGCCCTGGATCCACACCGCCAATTTGGCCAGAACCCCGATGCTTACCAGATAAATCCCGGCGATCAGCGCCGTCAGGGAGTTTTCAAGAACGGCGCCGGACGGGTACACCGCCACTTCGGAAACATCGCGAAAGAGAGAGCGCACCATCAACAGGCATCCCAGCAGCAGCGCCCCGCAATCCACCAATCCCTGCGACGGGTCCAGGGTCCGCAGCAGGAGGGTCTGGCTGGACGTGTAAACGCGGACAGCGAACAGAACACCCATGCCCAAAACCATGAACTTGATTCGCCATCGCATTGTTCCCACCGCGGCGCGGAAGGTGCGTTCCAGGTTCATCAGGACCAGGACCGCGCCGATCAAAATCAACACCTCAAAAGCCGCGCCCGCCGGCTGCAACTGAAACACCCACTGGACATTCTCCTGGTTTAAATCAAGAGGGCTGAAAAGCAGCCTGGTCGGGCAGGCAAAGGCGAGCAGAACCGGCGCCAACAGGGACGCGACCAAAGTGTAACGCCAGCGACGCAGGAAATCGCGGGAGTTTCCGCGCGCATAGGTAAGGCTGAAAAGCAGCCAGACACACGGGAGAAAGGACATGGCCCCCAGGCGCCACGCTTCCCAGCGCGCCGATTCGTCGCGAAGGGCGGCGTCGGTGGCCAGCCCGAGGAAAACACTCTCGGCGGCCAGCAGCGCCATTCCGAGGGCGAAAAACCAAACGGCTACGGAGCGCCAGCCGCGAAAGACGGCGATGAGCATGACAAGCCCGGCGCACGCGGCGCTCACATAGGCCAGTGTGAGTGGTGTAGTCATCAATTTCGCTGCATCGCCCGCATCACCGATTTTACGTTTGCGCGCTCATCCGCCATTCTAGAGCGGAGCCTCAATGCCAGGCAACGGAAATTGGGCCGGAGTGCGCCGCGTCGTTGCGAGAATTAATTCAACGGGCGAATTTTGATATTGCGGAACCAAACCGGTGAGCCGTGGTCCTGGAGCAGAATCACGGTCGGGATTTTTTCCCCAAAACCTTTGATTTTGCTGAATTTGCTTTGGGCAATGGCTTGCTTCAACTCAGCGCTGCCCAACTCAAATTCCACGATCTTCGCCCCATTGAGCCAATGCTCGACATGATTGCCCCGGACGATGATTTCGCCGTCGTTGAACTCGCCGACGGGGTTGAGGCGCTTCTGGTCGTTGGGCGCGAACAAGTAGTAAAGGGCGCCGGCACGGCGTTTGGGTCCGTTCAGGGCATCCTCGTTTTTATCATCGTCAAGCACCTGGTATTCGAAACCGAGGCCGCTCCGGCCGGTCTTGGGTTCCTTGACAAAATACTTGACGCCGCTGTTTCCGGCGGGGGATATGCGCCACTGGAATTTCAGATCGAAATCGCCGAATTTATCCGTGGTGACCAAATCGATGGCGTTGGCGCTTCCGGGTTTTTCGACGCAGAGGCAGCCGTCTTTGACGAGCCACCTCTCGGCGGGGAATTCCTCGCGGCCGCAAGCGCGCCAGCCGATGGTAGTGCCGCCGTCGAACAATAATTTCCAGCCGGCGGTCGTTTCCTCCGGCGTCAACGTGTTCAAATCTGCGCCGAAGGCCGCCGCCGAAGCGCAGATCATGATCGAAGCAAGAAAACGAGTCATCGGGTCTTTGAAGTATACCGCCATCTTACAAATCGCAATGTTGTTTTGTTCCATTGCGCCGCAGAGGGAAAACCGCGGATTCCCGGATGACACCGACAGCCTCGAAAAAAAACCGCCCTCCCTCCGCGCGTAACGAAGAGAGGGCGAAAACTCGGCACGTCGACCGGATGAATTCTGCCGCTAGAACGACAACTGCACGCGTGTGAAGAGCACTTCTTCCGGCTGTTTGGTGACGGTGGCTTTGGGGCCACTGCCACCCTCGAAGGTCGTTTCCGAGAAACTGGTATTGATGCGAAGGTTGTTGTTGAGGTACCAGTTCAGACCGACCGACCAGGCGCCGGCCTGGGAAGCGGACGTGGTCGGATCGGCATAACCGCTGAATGCCTTTTGGTCCACGTTCAACTGGGCGTAACGCCCCACCAATTGTACCGCGCCCCAACTCCCATTGAACGGTGAAAACGGATGACTCGGGGTCACGCCGTTGTAGGAAGCATCCTCGCCGGTCAACACGTAGCCGCCGGAAATCTCCCATGCCGTGTTGTCCAGGTTGGCCGAGGTTACTTTCTTGCCGTAATTGCTGACGTGATCGTTGTTGGCCACGTATTCGCCCATCAACCCGAATGGCCCCCAATAATAATAGGCCTGCGGCGTTATGCGGGTATGAACCCCCGTGCTGGCAACGCTGTTGGAGTAGGTGAAGAATTTTTGCTGGCCGTCGGTGACGAAGCCCTGTGTCAAACCGGTGGTGTTGCCGTTGTTGGTCGTACCGGCGTCCAATTGGTAGGTGCCCGCCACGCCCACCCCAAGGCCCCTTAAGAATGAGATCGACGTATTTTTGAATGGTTGCAGAAAAACCCGGGCGTCGAAGCTTTTATTATTGTCAAAGTCGGTATTAGTCGTGGTCGTCACGTAGTCCGGAGCGCCGTTGAAGAGGCCGGCCGCGTAACTGACGACCCCACCGAAAAGATCGCCGTGCAATTCCACGCCAATATCGCGGTAGGGAACCAGATCGGTCGCCAGTGAACGCTCGTTGAAGAAGGTGTACTGCTCGGCTTGCAGCGCCTCCAAGCCGACCGGCGGTTTCATCTTGCCGAATTGCAACTGCAATTGCGGTTCCAGGCGGTAATTGACCAGGGCGTCCACAATCTGCACCTGGTTGCCGGCAAAATCCGGCGTGAATAGAAAGTCGAAGTCCCGATAGACCGTTCCCGAAAGTATTGGCCGGGCGCGCCGCAGCAGGAAGGCGTCGTTGCCCTTGGCGTGGTCATCGGAAAAGAAAGTCCGACTGTCCACCTGCAACAGTCCATGCAGGGCGATGGCGAAGTTGGTATCTGCGGACTGGAAGCCGAACCCGTTGGCGCCGGCTGAAATGAACGCCGTTGATTTGGGTGGCTGCGGCGGAGGTGGAGGTGCTTCAGGCTGCACTGAAGGCGGCTGTTGCTGTTCCACCTTGGCTTTGAGCTCTTTAAGTTCCTGTTCCAGGCTGTTAATGCGCTGGAGCAATTCCTCCGTTGACGGAGGCGCATCCGCGGCGCGCAAGGAAGGGGTTGGGGTTGATAGGACGAAAAACAGGGCGGCGCTGGCAATGTACCTGATCGCAGCCCGATGGATAACCGAAGATCTCATAGTTGAGTTTCCTTAAATGATTGATTTGGTTTAGGTTATGCGTTTTCATTTGCCAAACCGGCGCACGAGCGCCGAACCAGCATGTTCTTGGTAGAATCAGCTTAAACACGACTTACATAGTCGTTATTATGGCCAAATGAAAACCGATTAAGGTTTGCAGAGCAGACTCGAAGCCGACAACAAACACGATTCATAAGGTCGTTATTGTGACATGTAAGATGAACCTGTCAAATTCTTTTTTCGATTTTCTTCCAGATTCAGCTTCTTTGGCGCAAGTGTCTTGCCGGCTTAGGCTTGCGAATCGGATCGATGGTCTTTTCCCGCGTCCGGGAGACCAGAATAATGGGACAGCCCTCAAAACCAAAGGCCTTCCGCATCTCGTCAGCCAGATATTTTTTGTATCTGTCCGAGAACAAATCCGACCGGTTGACGAACAGCAGGAAGGTCGGCGGCGACGGCTTGATTTGCGTCGCATAGAAGAATTTTAGCCTGTGCCCGGCGGAGCTGACGGGTTGTCGCCGTTCAATGGCGTCGTGCAGGGTCCGGTTGAGAATCGCGGTGGGAATTTTCTGGCGCAGTTGCGACGCGACGTAGCGGACGGATTCCAACAGACGGTCCAAATGAAATCCCGATGTGGCGGATGTGAAAATCACAGGGGCGTAATCGAGGAAAAAGAGACGTTCGCGCACCCAATCGCCAAATTCCGCCAGTGAAGTCAGCGGTTTGGCTTGCCCTTCGCGGTGTTTGCCGAGGCTATCGCGGCGCAATTCCCTCCTGCCCGTCTCAAGGCCCTGGGCAATCAGGTCCCACTTGTTTATCACCAGAATGCACGCTTTGCGTTCCTCGATAATCGTGTCCGCCACTTTCTTGTCCTGCCCCAGGATGCCTGCCTCCGCATCCAGGACGAAAATGACGATGTCGCATCGGCCAATTGAATCCTCGGTCCGTTTGACGCTGAAGAACTCAACCGAATCATCGATGCGCCGATGCTGCCGGACCCCTGCCGTATCAATTAGAATATAATTCTGGCGGACACCCTCGGTTTCGACCGTGAAGGGAACATCCACAGCGTCGCGCGTCGTGCCCGGGATGGGTGTGACAATGACGCGTTTGGACTGGGTCAAGGCATTGATGAGGGAGGATTTGCCAACATTTGGGCGCCCCACGACCGCCAGTTTCAGAGGCGGTTCTCCAGCGTCGTTGACACCGCCGGTTTCGGTTTCGGGAGGAAGCGCGGCCAGGGCGGCGTCCATCAGGGCGTCGATTCCGCGCTGGTGAATGGCGCTGACGGGAAAGATTTTAGCAAAGCCCAGTTCTGAGAATTCGCCGGCCCCGAGATCATCGCGGTCATTGTCAGTCTTATTGACAGCAACGAGCGCCTCCTTGCCGGCGCGGCGCAGGCGCTGGGCGACTTCCCTGTCCAGCGGGACAACGCCTTCGCGGATGTTGACAACCAGAATGATGACGTCCGCGGCGGCTATGGCCAATTCGACTTGCTGGAAAGCGGCTTCGGTGATGACATCGGCGGCCTTTTCGCCCCGAACCAGCCCGATCCCCCCGGTGTCAACCAAAGTGAACGGCCGGCCGTGCCACTCGACCTCGGCCGTGACGCGGTCCCGCGTGACGCCGGGCTGGTCATGCACGATGGCGATGCGCTTGCCGGCGATGCGATTAAACAAGGCGGACTTGCCGACATTTGGACGGCCAACAATGGCAATGAGACCTGGCATAATTATTTGGGTTCGATAATCGCTTTGACTGTGAAAAATGCCGGCGGTTGAACGTGGCCGGTTCGCTGCCGCAGGTCGCCTTCCCCACAAGACCAGATTATCAGATGTTCACCCGATATCAACGCGAATTGCCTTTGCGCGATCCGGTTTGCTTAAAACTGCATCGCAAAATCGGGGGAAAACGCATTAAATCACTAAACCTTGCAGGAGGAGCCGCCTCATGGTAGTGTAGGCCGACAAATTGTCATCTAAAATGCCAGACCAAAAGCGACCTAACGACCCGGACAAGAACGACAAGAAAAATGGCGAACTTCGGCTGCCTCCGCGCACATTCCTCGTGTGGATCGGCATCATCGCCGTGGTGAGCATTCTGATGCTGGTCCGCAGCGGCTCCGAAACACCGGTCGAGGAGCTGGGATCGTTCCGCGATCTGATGGATAAGCTCACCAATAATCCGAGCCTCATTGTTCCGGGTAGCGGACGGATCGTGTATGGATTGCAGTCGCCGGACATCAAACGAATCACCGGCAGGTATTATGCGTGGGACCATGACAAAAAAAGGGTGGAAGTCCCCTTTAAGCTGGAAACGCCACTGACCGAGAAGAAGACCGACCTGCTCATCGACAGCGGGGAGTTCAAGGCCGTCAATAATAACAACATGATGTTGAGCGTTTTTCTAAACACGTTCCTCCCGTTTTTCCTGATCCTGGGAGCGCTTTACTTTTTCATTTTCAGGCAGATAAAAATGGCCGGCAAAGGAGCGATGAGTTTTGGCAAGAGCCGCGCACGGATGATGAACAAGGAAAAGAACAAGATAACCTTCAAGGACGTGGCCGGGGTCGAAGAAGCCAAGGAGGAGGTTTCCGAACTGGTTGAATTTCTCAAAGACCCCAAGAGATTTCAAAAATTGGGCGGGCGCATTCCCAAGGGCATCCTGATGGTGGGCGCCCCCGGCACGGGCAAAACATTGCTGGCCAAGGCGATTGCCGGCGAGGCCGACGCTTCGTTCTTCAGCATCAGCGGATCCGATTTTGTCGAAATGTTTGTCGGCGTGGGCGCCAGCCGCGTTCGCGACATGTTCGAGCAGGCTCGCAAGAACACCCCTTGCCTCATCTTTATCGACGAAATTGACGCCGTCGGCCGCAGCCGCGGCCACGGGTGGGGCGGTGGCAACGACGAGCGCGAACAGACCTTGAACGCGTTGCTGGTGGAAATGGACGGATTCGACACCCAGGACGGCATCATCATAATCGCCGCGACCAACCGGCCGGACGTGCTGGACCCGGCCTTATTGCGTCCCGGCCGCTTTGATCGCCAGATCATGGTCAGCCTTCCGGATGTGCGCGGACGGGAAGCCATTTTGAAAGTCCACGCGCGGAATGTGAAATTGGACCCGTCAGCCAATCTTGCCGTGATCGCGCGCGGCACGCCGGGATATTCCGGGGCCGACCTGGCCAACCTTTTGAACGAAGCCGCGCTGCTGGCGGCTCGCATGAGCAAGAAATCCATCGGCATGATTGAACTGGAAGAGGCGCGCATCAAGGTGCGGATGGGCCGCGAACGCCGCAGCATGGCAATGACCGAGGAGGACAAGAAATGCACCGCCTGGCACGAAGCGGGCCACGCGCTGATCAACGTATTGCTGGAACACACGCACCCGCTCCACAAGGTCACAATCATCCCGCGCGGCCAGACGCTCGGCTCGACGATGTCCCTGCCTGAAGAGGACGTGCTGAACCATCGACGCAAGGAAATGATGGATTTGCTGGCCGTCATGATGGCGGGACGCATCGCCGAGGAGATTGTTTCCGGCGATATTTCCAGCGGCGCCGCCGGCGACATTCAGCAGGCCACCACCATCGCGCGGGCCATGGTTTGCCAGTGGGGCATGAGCGACAAACTCGGCATGGTCCAATACGGCAACGACCACGACCAGGTTTTCATGGGTCGTGACATGATGCAACGCAAGGATTACAGCGAGTTCACCGCGCAGGAAATCGATACCGAAGTCAAACGGATTATCAACGAGTCCTACGACCGCTCCAAGACTCTCATCGAGGAGTATCGCGACAAATTGGAAATCATCGCCAACGCGCTGTTGGAGTACGAATCGCTGGACGGGACGCAAGTCACTGACATCGTGAAGACGGGGACCTTCACGCCGCCGCCGCCGACGCCAAAAGTCGAGCCACCCTCCGGGGCGATTGCAGCGACGCCAATGCCGGAAGTGCCCAAACCGGTTCCGCCCAAGTTGCCGGGCTTCGGTACGCCAGCGCCAGCGGCGGTGTAGAAACTGGTTCCCAACCCACAGGCGGCTGATTGAGCAATCGGCAAATGAGAATCGCCCCTTCCCTGCTGGCTGCCGATTTCGCGCGGCTGGGCAGCGAAGTTCTTCGCGTGAATCGCTCGGGGGCGGACTGGCTTCACCTTGACATCATGGACGGGCATTTTGTGCCGAACATTTCCTTTGGCCCTGCGGTGGTCAAGACGTTACGCCCCGCCAGCCGGTTGACTTTTGATGTGCACCTGATGTGTTCATCCCCTGAAATTCTTCTGGAACCGTTTGCCGAAGCCGGCGCCGACCGGATGACAATCCACGTCGAACTGGGCAACCAAGTGACGCCGTTGATCTGGAAAATTCGTTCGCTGGGAAAGCAAGTCGGGTTGGCCGTCAACCCGCCGACGGGTCTGGCGAGCATCGAACCGTATCTCGACCGGATCGACTCCGTGCTGGTGATGACAGTCAATCCCGGTTTTGGCGGCCAGGAATTCATCGGGGAATGTCTGGCAAAAATAAAGCGCGTGGCGGCGTGGCGGGAGAAACGGAATTTGAAGTATCGGATCGCCGTGGATGGCGGCATCGAATTTCACACGGTGGCCGCTTGCGCCGAAGCCGGAGCGGACACATTCATCAGCGGCACGGGTTTGTTCAAACACAGGAATCTCAAGGCCGCCGTAACGAAAATGAGAAAAATCGTCGCGGAAGCATGTCATTGAAAAGCGCCTTTTTGTTCGGTTCCACGCGTGGTAAGTTGGAGCATTAAAGTGAGAATGTTGAATCGCCTATTCCTCGTCGCCTGCGCAGTCCTGGTTGTTGACGTCAATGGTCGCGCCGACGATCAGATCCGGTCCTATACCGTGCCGAAGGAACAATCGGAAACTCCCGCAGCCCAATCGCAACCGGCGCAGGCGGCGCCGGAAATTCCTGTCAATACGGCGCCCATTCAATGGAAGCTTCCGGAAAGCTGGCAGCAACTGGCCCCGGACGGCATCCGGATAGGCAACTTTGCCGTGCCGGGCAAACAGGGTGGAATGGCGACGGTGGCCATCACTTCGTTTCCAGGAGACGTGGGAACGGACTTGGATAACGTCAATCGGTGGCGCCAGCAATTGGAGTTGGGGGCGGTGGGTGAGGGGGGGGTGATTTCGGAGCCGGTAATCGTCGATTTTTCCGATGGTAGGTTATTTGACCTTTCGGGAGCGACGGCGAGGACGGTTGTCGCGATGGTTCGGCGAAATGGCGCGACGTGGTTTTTCAAGATGACCGGAGACATCGGGACAGTCGGCGAAGCGAAGCCGGCTTTCATGGATTTTCTCAAATCGATTCGGTTCACTGCCGGCGGCGATGCGGCGGAAACGGCGACGGCGACGGCGACGACAGCGCCAGCGGCGGACAGCGGTTCGCCCAAGTGGAGTGTTCCGTCCAATTGGGTGGAAACGGCGCCGGGAGCGATGCTCTTCAAGAGCTTTTCAATCACGGGCGACGCGGGCGCCGGCGCGGCGGTGACGGTGAGTTTTTTCCCCGGTGAAGTGGGCGGCACGCTGGCCAATATCAACCGGTGGCGCGGGCAAATGGGCCTTTCGCCGCTGGAGGATGACCGTCTGGAGGGCATTGCCGAACCGCTTGAAACGGCCGGCGGCAAGGGGACTTTGGTCGATATCGACGGGACGGGCGGCAAAGCGGGAGAACGCCTGGTGGCGGTCATCGTCCCGCATGGGGACAATACCTGGTTTTACAAACTGCTCGGAGACAAGGCGCTTGTGGCGAAGGAAAAAGATAGCTTTGTGAATTTTGTCAAGAACGTGCAGTATCCTTAGTGTCATGCTCAACGGCTTTATTGATTTCTTCACGTCGCTTCGGTTGACGGTCGTTTGCCTTTGTCTGGCGATCGTGCTGGTGTTTGTGGGGACTCTCGAGCAGGTGCATTTGGGGCTTTACGCGGTGCAGTCGGAATTTTTTCGCAGCTTCCTGATTTACTGGACACCTTCCGGGACGAATTGGCGGATACCGGTCTATCCGGGCGGCTGGCTTATTGGAATGGTTCTGCTGATGAATTTGCTGGCGGCGCACATCAAACGGTTCAAGGTCGAGCGGCGAAAGATCGGCATTCTGTTGATTCACGGCGGGCTGATTCTTCTGCTTGTGGGCCAGTTTGTTACGGAGATTTTCCAGGTTGAAAGCCAGATGATAATCGAGGTGGGCAAGACCAAGAACTATTCCGAGGACGGCCGGAAAAATGAATTGGCGGTGATCGATGTCACAGACCCGAATTCCGACCACGTGGTGGCGATCCCGGAATCGATGGTGGCCAAGGAGGGCGAAATTCGGACGCCGGAATTGCCGTTCGCGCTGCGCGTGGAAAAGTATTTCCCGAACTCCGTGGCCGCCGGCCCGATGCAAGCGGACGCTGATACGCTCAAGGCCAAGCAAGGGATTGGACAGCGGCTGTTTTTTAATCCCGCGCCGATCACCCGCCGGATGGATGATGAGAACGAGCCGGTGACACTGGTGCAGGCGGTTTCGGACAAAGGGCCGATTGGGGAGTGGACCGTTTCGACTTGGTTCACGCGTTTCCCACGTTTTGAGGAATTGGAGCAGGGAGTCGGCGGTATGTTTCCGGGACTGTCCCTGACCAGCCCGCAGAGTTTCAAATTCCAGGGGCGAACCTACCAAATCGCGCTGCGTCCCGTGCGGTATTACGAGCCGTTCAGCATCACATTGCTGGCGTTCAATCACGATATCTATCCCGGAACGGACATACCGAAGAATTTTTCCAGCAAGGTTCACCTGGTCGATCCCCGCACGGGCGTGCATCAGGACAACCTAATTTACATGAACAATCCGTTGCGTTACAAGGGCGAGACATTTTTCCAGGCAAGCTGGATTCCGGGTGATCGCGGAACGATATTGCAAGTGGTGCGCAATCCCGCCGCGCTGACGCCGTATGTCGCATGTCTCCTAGTGGCGCTGGGACTCTTGACGCAATTTCTAACGCACCTGGTGAAGTTCGCGCGCAAGCGCCGCCAGCAACCCAAGACCGCTGCCGCCCGCGGCGCGGCCGGGGCGCCGTTAATGGAGCCGGTTTTGGCCAACGGCAAGAGGAGCCGATTATGAAGAAGTGGCTGCCCTGGATTTTGGTCGCGATATTCGCGAGCTGGTTTTTAGGCGGAGCGGAGGCGCCGAAGCCAAAGGACGGTTTTGACATCGCGGCGTTCGGACGGCTGCCCGTGCTGCTGGACGGGCGTGTGCAGCCGTTCGATTCTGTGGCGCGGAATTCGCTGCTGAGCATCAGCGGGCGTTCCGTTGTCTATTTGACAAATGGGCCGCCGTTGTCGGCGTTGGAATGGCTGCTGGACACGATGGCCCGCCCGGACGTCGCGGATCAATTGAAGGTGTTCCGCACCCAGGACCCGGATTTGGACGGGCTGCTCGGCGCGGACCAGGCCGGCTTGCAGTATTTTTCCTTCAATGGCCTGACCAACCAGATCGACCAACTCCAGGCCCAGGCGCAGAAAGTGATGGACGCGGAGCAGAACCAGGGCGAGGACGCGGCAAAACTGCGATCGCCGCTCCAAAAGGACCTCATGCATTTGTATAACAGCATGGTCCTCTACAACCGGCTCAAGAACAGCCTGGAGCCCGAGGGGGCGCGCGATTTTCGGCAGGAATTGCAGGTCTATCAGGAGGCCATCGCGCCGGGGCGCGCGGCGCTGGAACAGAGCGAACAAGGCAAACAAGCCAACGAACAGGACCTGCAACGGATCGCCACATTTTTCAAGCGGTACGATGAAGTGGCCCGGTTTGCGTATCCGCTGATCATTCCTCCGCTGCCCGGCCAATCGCGCGACGCGTGGTCAAACATCGGCACCAACCTGATGCTGGCGCTGCGAACCGGCGATTTGAATCCGGCGGCCACTAACTATGCGGCGATAGCCAGCGCGTATCGCAACGATAAACCGGCGGAATTCAACCGGGCGGTGACCCAATATCGCGTCTGGATGGAGGAAAACGATTTGTATCCGGCGTTAAAAAAGGGCACTCAGGAATTCTTCTTCAACCAGATCGAGCCATTTTACAAGAGCATGGTCATTTACGTGGCGGTGATGCTGCTGGGCTTCGTTGTCTGGATCAATTTGTCCGAACCGATCCGCCGCGCCGGTTTCGCCTTGCTGATTCTGGCTTTTATCATCCATTCCATCGGATTGGGCTTTCGGATGTATTTGGAGGGGCGGCCGCCTGTGACCAATTTGTATTCCTCGGCGATTTTCATTGGGTGGGGCGCGTGCCTGCTTGGAATTATTCTGGAGCGGATCTTCAAAGGGGGCATTGGGTTGGTGGTGTCCGGATTCATCGGCTTCACAACGCTCATCATCGCGCATCACCTTGCGTTGAGCGGCGACACGATGGAAATGTTGCGGGCGGTGCTGGACACCAATTTGTGGCTGGCCACGCATGTGGTGATCGTAACGACGGGATATGCGTCGATGTTTGTCGCGGGCTTTCTGGCGATCATCTATATCGTGCGCGGCTTTTTTACGCGTACGCTTACGCCGGAAACGGCGCGGGCTTTGGGGCGGATGGTGTACGGGATCGTGTGCTTCGCGACATTGTTTAGCTTTGTGGGCACGATTTTGGGCGGCATCTGGGCCGATCAATCGTGGGGCCGGTTCTGGGGATGGGACCCGAAGGAGAACGGGGCGCTGTTGATCGTCCTTTGGAACGCGGTGATTTTGCACGCGCGCTGGGGCGGGATGATCAAGGAGCGGGGTCTTATGGCGATGGCGGTGTTTGGAAACATTGTGACGAGTTTCTCATGGTTTGGCGTCAACATGCTCGGCATCGGGTTGCACTCGTACGGATTCATGGACAAAGCCTTTCCGTGGCTCGTGGGTTTTGACGTCAGCCAGTTGGCGCTGATCGCGCTGGCGCTGTCACCCTTGCAATATTGGGCCAGTTTCAAGGGAACAGCGCCCCCGGCCCCGGCCGCAACGCGTCTTCCCACGCCATCAACGGCGACGGGCTAAAAGCGTATCCGCGGGGATGAAAACCAAAACGATTTGCCATGCCCTCATCGCATCGGTCCTGGCAATGGCTTTGCCAGCGCGCGCCCAGAACGCGCGCCTGCCTTACGGGGAACTTTACCAGTTGCAGCGCGTCCAGTCGGAGTTAAGCGTCAAGTACACCAATTTATTGGTCGTGCTGCGGATGGAACCGGCGTCGACCAATGGCGCGATCAGCAATCTGGATGTTTATATCGACGCAAAGTCAGGCAGGATTCCGGTCAAGATCGGGAAGGACGGGGATTTCGGGGTGCCGATGAGCAATGATCTGCTGACGGAAAACCCCTGGATCGTCACCAACCAGCCGCGAGGGACGATGAGGCTCAATTGGTTTGTGGGACTGGTTGTGCGGCGGCTGGCCACTGCGACTTCTTACCGGCCGTTGATGCAGGTTGTGCTGGATTGCGGCGACGTGCGTGAACGCATGCGCCAGGTTTTTCCCGGCGCGCCGAAGGCGACGGTGTCGGGCTTGAAATTGAAATTTTCTCCACCCGGAACGGGCGGCACGGTGGTCATCCACAGCCAACACGGCGACCGGAAATTGGAAGCGGACGCAAAGGGTGAATTGACCATTCTCATCGACCCGGATTTGTTCGAGGAAAACCCGTTGGTGACGCTGTCCAAAGAGCCCGCGAGCGTCGAGCTTGTCTCACAGGCGAACGGGCAATAATGCGAGGGGGCGGAGGACAGAATTCTTAGGGTAACGCGGTCATGGGTGGTCGGATTGTCGATTTCGCCGTACGCGTCTTGAAATGCAGTTTGAAGTGTCTTTTACGGTGGTGGCGTTGGCTGAATCGTGGAAGTTTTATTATCGGCCGAAAGGTATCGCTTGCATCTTAGAGCGTTTTAAGAAATACTGTAGCCGTTTGGAGCGAGGATTTTTGGGTTTTGGCGAGGCTTTGGCGAAGGAGCATGCCCGCAGCGGCCTGTGACTGAGCCGAAACGAAGCCAAAACCCAAAAAGACCGCTTCTCAATTCCATTCAGCCAAACGGCTACAGTATTTCTTAAACCGCTCTAGAATCACGCCTTTGCGGAACTCGTGGAGTGTTGGCTTTGGGCTGTTAATCATGTCGTACCACACCGACACCTGCTGCATGAAGACGGCTTCCGCTCTGTCTCTTTCCTCAGAAAACGGATCAAGCGAATGGGCAAATTTATCGTAAAGTTCGGCGAGATTTGAAATCCAGATATTGTCAGAACCGTCTAACGGTGCATCTGGTGTAGTCGATGACATTTGTTCCTCAGATCGAGAATGCGGTCGTAATACTGTTCTGCCCCGCACGAGGGATGTTCACCTTTAAGCCGGAACAGGCGTTCTGCGAACAAGTCGCATATACCGACCATAAATGCCCAAAGCGCCGCCACCTTATCCAGATCGTCTTCATCGCGAGCACAAAGGGCGATAAGCCGTTGGATAATAAGCAATTGGTCTTGCAATCGCATCGCTTCGATTTGAAACGCGGCGCAAAGACCAAGCGGGATTTCAGCAATCCGGGAATCAAATTCCGCTACCGCCGCTTCGCCCAGTTGCTGCAATTGTGATGGTGTTGCACAGTTGCTCATCAAGCGCCAATTTAGCGCATTATACAGTAAATGTAAACGATTTTGTTATTCACCGTCGGCTGTGGGTAGTGGTGCCGCAGATTGTTGCTGGCCCAGTTCCCGCCAAAAATTCACATGAAAATCACCACTAAGGAAAACGGACAGTCAGTCCGCGACAAGTCTAAGCGCATGGTTCTGGCGCACGGCTCGGAAAACGGTTTGGAAATCGAGGTCGTGCAATTGCAGATCGCCAAGCGCACTTTCCGCATCGACGTTACTGTAAAACGCCATAGACATCCACATATTCGAGGAATCGACGCTGATAATCGAAAGCAACGGTCTATTGTTTCCGTCCAAACTTCGACAGTGTTTGTCGGAAAGTTTAAAAACGTAGAACTTGATATTGTCGGTACTGGCAATGGCCAAATGAAGAATACCAAAATAACAAAGGATTAAGTCATATATATTTTCGTGAACTGGCTTATCATCAAGTCCAAGGCCGGAAACGACACTGGCCAGGTCTTTCACAAGGCGGTCGGCATCAGTGCCAATCGAAGTGGAAACCTTGAATCTTACTCGTCCTGGTTGCGCTGCAAGCATCTTAACATCGAGCTTGCTTGCGTTATTAAGAAGAAGGCCGCGTTGCCTGTTCGGGTGCGCAACATAGTTGGCCATTTCTCTTGTAAGCGATTTCTCCGGGGCATTCTCACGGACCGCCATCAAAAGGCTTTTCACCGTTTCTTGGTCAAACGTTTTGTCGGCGATCTTTTTTAAGCAGTGAGTCGCATCCGATTTAACTTTTTGCAATATTCCAGCCATACTAGGAGTTAATTATGCCACGCAGTGTCCGTCAACAATTCTTCCACCGCCCAGACATACAGGTTGGACAAAGGCTGTCCAACTGGCCAGATTTAGTAAAATAAATTATGTTGCTAATCAGACACTTACATAGATTTCAACAGATTCTTGTACGCGAGCGTGTGAACAGCGTGTGAACAAAACCCGCCGGAGCCATGCTCCCGTCTCCGGCGGGGTGTCCCACTTACTGCCGTCTGTGAAACCTACCACGGTGGAGCCAAATTGGCCTGGCGCGTAGTATCGGGGCAAGATGCCCCCATATCACAGTTGGGTTATGGCGTAGATTGCTCATGCCATTCCTTTGTGTTACAAGTGCTTACGCACTTTCTGTTTTTTGGCGTTGACTTCCGGAGAGTGCGATGGTAGCTTGGAGACGCTAGTTCTGGTACCGTCCGCCGAACCTCTGGCGTGTCAATCCTTAACCGGGATTGCCCAGCTAAAGAAATAGGATGTAAGGAGTCGCTCCCGTGCAAGGAGCGTCTCCTTTCTTATTTATAGTTTCGCATAAACGCTTTGCTTGTGGCCCTTTCCTTGCATTTTCACCGCGAGGAATCCTTCCTTTTTGTGCAGATACCAAAGGAAAGAGCTCATGTTCTTAAGTACGTTTTCCGAGATGTCCGGCTTCAAATCCTTCAGCCGCGCCCGAATGTCGTTTTTGGTGAATTCGGCATCGCCGAACGTCATAATTGCAGCCTTAACCTCGGCCATTTGGTTCTTGTCATCACTCGTGGCGCGTCGTGGCGCTGGCGGTTGCCCGGAGCCGTGGTGTGGTACCGTGATGACGGTCGCCACGTCCGCATGGCCGTTCCTATTGCGTCCCGCCGCGCTCGCTATTGCGTCCAGGAGTATGCGCCGGTTCCATTCATGGTCAGCGTCCAATTTCTTTAGTTGCTCACGTAGAGCCATCTCAAAGTCAGTCATTTGATTGCCTTTCTGTAAGCACGATAATCGAACCGCCAAATAATTACAAGGAAAATAATCGCTCCGTACCACGCTGTATTACAACGTGTGGTTGGGGCGCTTGACAGGACATTAGCTGGCGACTTGAATTGGTCAATTGCTATGGGCGCGTACAACTCGAATCTCGCTGGTGAATTTCACGTTTTGTCGATGCTGCACCGTCTCGGCGCGGACGCCACATTGACGCTCGGAAACAAAAAGTCGGTGGACATTGTCGTTGTGCGGGCGGCTGGCGACACCGTCACAGTTGACGTGAAGGCGCTGGCTGGGAAGACAAGTTGGCCAGTGGACAACTTTCGCGGCGGCAAGGAACGGCACTTCCTCGCGCTTGTTTGTTTTTTGGGCAAAATCGAAGACCTCGCAACTGTGCCAGAAATCTACATTGTCCCGTCAAATGACATTGACGGCCTCATGTATAAGGCCCCCGGCGGCAGGAAAGTGGTTGAGCTTCGGATAATACGGCGAACCGGCGACAAATATCGCGGCACCGAGGCGTGGCGGCAGTTGATCTGACGGCAGCGGCAACAATCCGTTAGTACACGACCCGGCTGTGGGGAGGTGCCGCTGCCTCTCCTCATCGCCGGTTGAATAACTCTGGACACCGTATCAGGAAACGAAGGATTTTTGTCATGGGCATCGACGGCACTCATGTGCGCGAGACTGTCCCGGTTTTTGACTTGCTCCCTTACGTCAGATCCGTTATCCTGGAGGCATGATGACCAGTTGCGCGAAAACTGGCGCCACGTTTCTCGTTTTGTACGCAATGATGGAGTGGGCTGGCGTACTTCACGCCCAAGCATGGGTGCATGAAACGAACGTCTTTGGGCCGAACAGCGTGTCCACCGCCGGCGGCATCACGTATGCAGAATACGACTGGGTGGTAGGCGGTTGCGGCGCAATGAGCGGCATCGGACCCCTGACTCGCAACGGCAACGATTTCTCGTTTGATTTCGACTACGAATGGGAGACGGGAGTGGCGTGTCCGGATGATGTGATAGCCCAGTCCGCCACCGTCGTTTTGGGCGCGTTGCCGCCTGGCGACTATGCGTTGACGACAACCTCCTGGGGCGTGCCGGTTGGCACCACCAATTTCACTGTTTTGACGAACTCCGGCCAAACGCTGCAACCCATCGGTTTCTCCAAGAACGGAACGTTTCAAATGCAGTTAAACGGTGTCGCCAACGTGGATTACGTCCTGCAAAGCTCGACGGATTTGCTGAAATGGACCTCGCTTTCGACCAACTTGATTGGGGATCCACTGACGGACGCACCCTCCGTGTCACGGGGGCAACGCTTTTATCGCGTGCAAATACCCAAGAATGTGTTTCTTGGTAACGGTCTCGAATAGGTTCCCCCCACGAGTGACACTTGCGAGTGGGAAATCACCGGTCCGATTTTATTGGCGTTTCGGCGGTTTGGCGCGCGCAATACCGGAAAATGGTCTGGGCCATCACGAGCGGCCTTTCGTCAAATCCACTGAGTGAGAGGCCGATCACTTTGCTCGGAAAAGGCAAGACGCTGAACCTCCACACCGATGGCTGCTTTCCTTTCAAGCGGAAAATCATGATGATGTTTGTACGAGTCTTCCGTGCAAAAAGTTTTTCCAACTCCCGAAATCGCACCGGCTTCTTCCAGCCGCTGTAACAAATGCCTTCCGCATTGAGCGTCAATTCACCCCGGCGATGCCGCGTCCAGTTTCTGGCCGCCATCACGCCGAGCAGAATCCCGAACACGCCAAGAATAATCCGCGCGACAGCGTCACGGACGAAAATTGCAGCCGCCAGACACGCGGCCATCATGAGCGCCAGAAACACGAGGCCGCCCCAGAACGTCGACGCTTTGAGCCGCCACCTTTTTTCCGGAAAATGCTGTTCCAATAATTTCTTCCCGCCGGCGGTCTGGTAGTCGGCCTCGACGATTTGTGCGCGGGACCGCATTTTGCCGACTGCCGCGTCCGCCTGGCTCGCCAAGCCGGTAAACAACGCGTCCCGTTGCGAAAACCATTTCTCATAGGCTGTCGTGGTTTCCGCCAGCGCGATGGCTTCCGCCTCCGTGGCGCTGATGTTTTGGCCCAGCGCGGCCAGACGCACCTGAAGCGCGGGGTGCGAGTCGAGCGGATGCGGAAGATTCTTTTCGAACAAGTGCTTCCAGAAATCCGCATCGGGCGCGAGGCGTTCGCGCACGATGGGTTGAAGGGACAGATTCAACGGGTTCTCCGCCTGGTGCATGACCGCGTCCTTCAAGCCGCGCTGAAACGCCTCGACCAGCACCTGGAATCTGACGAGGGCCCGGGCCGTCGTCCGGGGCGAGGTGAGAGAAGCGCCCTGTTGATCCGCCAGCAATTCACGCGCGCGAGAAGCCGTCCGTTCGGTCTCCGCGAAACAGAGGGCAAAAAGATTGAGCAGTTGAAAACTGGGCCACCCGATCCAGCCCGACCGCGCAAGGGCGATGACGGTGCCTTGAATCTTGAACCGCAACGGAAAAAAATCGCGCGTCAATTTCGTGTCCGCCCCGATGAAATGCCCCAGCTCGTGGCCGATGATCGCCAACACTTCGTCATCGGACAAATTTTTCAGGAGGGGATACGACAAAAACAGCGTCCGGCCTTCGGCTTTTCCGGAATCGTGGATCACAGCCAGTTCTGTCACGTAAAAATTCAATTGCAGCCCGATGACGATGCGGTCGGGCGGATCGGTTTGCAGGCGCTTGGCCGCTTCCCCGACAGCCTGCCACAATTCCGGCGCGTCCTGGGGCGTGACTTCGCGCGACATCGGTTCCTTAAAATGCATCGGCGCCTCCTTCAACAGAACTTGCGCGCTGCGCAATAACCCCACCAACCCGCCCAGGACAATCACAAAGAGCAGATTCGGGTAAAAATGGTCCGTCAACAGGACGGAAAACTCGAATGTCCCGTAGGCCAGCAGTGGGATCAGCAGAAAGACATTGGCCAGCGCCGCGACGATGCTGATATGCCAGGCAAGGCGGTAACAGTGTATGAGGTTCCGCGGCGATTTTGCGGCCTGTCCGTTCAGCAGAAAGATGCAGCCCACGGCAACGAGCAGACCGGCCACCAGAGCGATGGAGAGAAACAAACCCCACTGCAATCGGCGGAAAGTGCCGACGACGCCGGATTTTTGAAGGCTGTCGCGCAGCTTTTCCCATCCCGGCGGGCAATTGAGGGCCACCTGGCGAAAATCGACGGTCGCCAGCCTGGCGCGGCGCTGCTGTTTTTCCGCGAAGGAAAGGTTGGGGCTGGCGTTGATTGCGCGGCCTGTCGCGGTCCTGATTCGGCTGTTTAACCAGTGCGGGGCGACGATAAAAAAGCCCAGCAATAGCAACGGCACAACCAAACTCTTAAACAGGATCGCGCGCCGTTTTTTGCGGACATCCAGCGGCGGTAGACCTGTGGCCATAACTCGTCAAACATCAATGATGGAATCGGGCGCGGCGCGTTTTTTCTCCTGGCGCTCCCAATACCAGGCAATCCAGACAGCAACCTCGAAGAGGATTTGCAGGGCGATGGCCATGCAAACCTGTGTAAAGACCTCGGGTGTGGTGAGCAGGGCGCCGAGAATCAGATTGATGACGATCATGTAGCGCCTCATGGCCTTGAGCTTGGCGTAATTGAGGATTCCGACCTTGACCAAAGCCAGCAGGACGACCGGCAGCTCAAAGCCAGCGCCCATTCCAAACATGAACTTGAGCTCGAAACTCCAGTATTGCTCGGCCTGCCAGTAAGGCACTTCCAACCCCATCCAGTTGGCGTATAACTCGGCAAACTTGAGCGCGGCCGGCATGACGATGAAATAGGCGAAGGAAATCCCCAAAAGGAACAGGACCGTTCCAAAACAAAACGCGCGCAGGAAATATTTTTTTTCGATGATCTTGAGCGCCGGCATTACAAATTCGCCGATGAAATACAGTACAAACGGAGACGCGAGAATCAAACCGCCGAAAAAGGCAATGTGGAGGGAGGAGAGGAACGGGCCGGACGGGTCCATGAACACCAGTTTCGGGCCGGAACCCTCGGGGGGTCCATCGTTGGCGGTGACGGTCATTGCCAGCAGAGTGTTCGTGCCGATCTGCACGGGGTTCAAATGCAACGTGACATACGGATTGGTCCCCAAATCGATCCAGGCGAGATGATTGGAGGTCGGGCGGGTCGTTTGCAGGGTCATCGAGCCAAGTTGAACGAGAACGAGCTGGTTGGTGTTTTCGGGGATGAAGGCGATGTGCCGTTGCTGCGCGCGCACCAGGGGCCAATCAAGAATGATCACCAGTTTCTGAACGCCGAAGAGGCAGACCATCATCGTCAGCAGAGTAGCCGCGCCGCTCTTGATGAGCATCCAGCGCAGGTCTTCGAGATGTTCGAGAAATGACTTTACAGCGCCGCCTTCAACCTCTTCATCGTTCGGTTGGAACTCGTCGCTGGGTTCGGCCATGATTGAGGGTTAGCAGGGCTAGCCGGTGCAATCACGACTTCGGGACAGTGGCGGCGGGAACGGTGGACTCAGAGGGAGGCAACGGCTTGGGTGGAGCAGGAGGCACAGGAGGCTGATGTTCCTGGTTCATGGCGTTATGGAACTCATTGGTCACATCGGAAGAGGCCTTCTTGAATTCCTTGATCCCCTGGCCAAGACCCTTGGCGAACTCCGGTATTCTCTTGGCGCCAAACAAAACCAGGATGACCACCAGGACCACAATCAATTCCCCGCCGCTCAAACCCAACATTGCTAGAGATGTGTTCATAAAACTTACCCCTATAGCTATACCAGAAATGGCCATTAGTAAAGGGGTAAAAAGCACGATTTCTTGGCGGATTCCAGGACGCGCGGGCCCGGGCTCCGATACATCTGGAATTCCCCCGCCTGCCCTGCTATGAAATGCCCGTGCAGCGCCCCACTTCCGAACCGGGTCCGCAAAGCGACTGCTTTGGCGCGGCTCAATTTGGCCAGACGCACTGGAGCGTTGTTTTGTCGGCTGCGGGGCGGCAAAATCCCGGTGACGCGGCGGAATCGCTGGAAAAGTTGTGCAGCCTCTATTGGCGTCCGCTCTATGCTTTTATCCGGCGGCAGGGCGAAACTCCGCACGACGCCCAGGATTTGACGCAGGAGTTTTTCCTCCGCCTGCTGCAAAAGGATTACCTCAACTCGGTGGACCGGGGCAAAGGACGGTTCCGCTCGTTCCTTCTGGCCGCGCTGAAACATTTCCTCTCCAATGAGCGCGACAAGGCGCGGGCGCAAAAACGAGGCGGCGGCCAATTGCCTATGCCGCTGGACTTTACGGGCGAGGAAACGCACCTCAGTTTCGAGGCCGCCGACAAGCTCACTCCCGAAATTCTTTACGAACGGCGGTGGGCCACGACCTTGTTGGAACAAGCGCTGGCGCGGTTGCGGCGGGATTACGCCGACCAGGGCAAGGAACCTCTTTTCGAGCAACTCAAGTCGACTCTCACCGAAGGGCGCGGCGGCGCGGCTTACGCGGCCCTGGCGGCCAACCTGAAGATGAGCGAGGCGGCGGTTAAAATGGCCGTGCATCGCCTGCGCCAACGTTATCGCGAATGTCTGCGCGCCGAGATCGCCCAGACGGTGGCCACCGCGGGAGAAATCGAAGACGAACTGCGGCAAGTCATGGGCGCGTTCGCGAAATGAATTCGAGAATAACTGTTACCTTGTGCGGCAAATTCTTCTGTAAGAGGTGAACAGAGAGTTCACAGAAGAAAGATAGACTATGAGCGCATCAGCTTGGCATTTTTTATCAATTGTTGGCACTTTTATCGCCCTATTGTGCGTGGCGCTCATCGGCCTAGGTCTGGTTGCCGCAGGCGTCATTGTCTTCCGGCATTTTCGACAAAAAAAGTCCATCGTTCCGCCTGTGCCACAGCCGCCATTGGAATCGCCGCAAGCCGTGGCCGCCCGAGTTGCACTGCCGAAATGCCCGCAGTGCCGGCAGCCGTTGCCGGAGGACGCCGCGGAAGGGCTTTGCCCGGCTTGCCTGGCGCGCGTCGCGCTTGGGACTGAACCGGCTGCACCGGCAGCCACCATCAACGTCAACCCGCTGGCCGAGGCGGCGCCGGGCGCCCGAGTTCCGCCGAAGCCGGCCCAGTTGGCGGCACAATTCCCGCAATTGGAAATCATTGAACTGCTGGGCATGGGCGGCATGGGGATGGTGTACAAGGCCCGCCAGCCGCGTGTGGACCGTTTGGTCGCGCTGAAAATCCTGCCGATTGAATCGAGCCGTGGGCCGTCCTTCGCCGAACGATTCCAGCGGGAAGCAAAAGCCCTGGCCAAGCTCAATCATCCCGGCATCGTCACGTTCTACGATTTTGGCCAGACCAGTGAGTATTACTACTTCATCATGGAATACGTGGATGGGATGAATCTTCGGCAACTGCTCAAAGCCAAAACTCTGGAGCCGCGCCAGGCGCTGGAGTTGGTCACACAGATTTGCACGGCCCTTCAGTACGCGCACGACGAAGGAGTCGTCCATCGCGACATCAAGCCGGAGAACATTCTTCTGAACAAGAAGGGCCACGTGAAGATCGCCGATTTCGGGCTGGCCAAGTTGCTTGGCGCCGAACCGGACACGGCATTGACCATGTCCCAGGCGGCGATGGGCACTTTGAATTACATGGCACCGGAACAACGCCAGAACGCCCAGGGGGTGGACCACCGGGCGGACATTTATTCCCTAGGCGTGGTGTTCTATGAGATGCTCACCGGCGAAGTGCCG